>CALJLK010000545.1 GCA_937982655.1 uncultured Sandaracinus sp. | reverse complement strand
GTGTGGATGTGGGTCGGGCGAAGAGGAGCGGCTCACGGCGACCTCAGGTGCGAACGGCGCGACGCGCCGCGTGGGGGTGGGCGGAGACGGGGGCGAGGTGGTCTTGTCCACGGAGCTCGAGCGTCGCGCTCGGGAGCTCGGCGACCATCGCGTGGGCCCGTTCGAGGAAGGTGTGATCGACGAGCGGGGCCTCGCCGAGGTCGAGCACGACGCGGTGCACCAACGGATCCTGGGCGGGGACGAGCGCGTCGCGGAGCTTGAGCACCGCGAGGAAGGTCGCGGGTCCGACGACTTGAACGAAGAGTGTTTCATCGCGGCGTTCGGCTGCGACACGCGTGCGGAACAACGCGGTGAAGCTGCGCGCACGCATCGCGTGGAGCGCGAGCTTCAGGGCGACGCCGACCGCGATTCCGACGAGCAGATCGATCGCGAGGGTCACGATCGTGGTCGTCAGGAAGAGCGCGAGCTGGTCGAGCCCGAGGTGCTTCGCGTGCAACACCTCGTGCGGTGACGCAAGGCGTGTGCCCGTGTAGACGAGCATCGCGGCGAGGGCGGCGAGCGGGATGTAGTGGAGCAGCCCCGGCACGCTCGCGACGAAGACCAACAAGAAGAGGCCGTGGAAGAAGTTCGACCACGGCGAGCGCGCGCCGGCGTCGATGTTGGCCTTCGAGCGCACGATCTCCGAGATCATCGGGAGGCCACCGATCGCGGAGGCGACGAGGTTGCCGACGCCCGCCATGAGCAGGTCGCGATCGAGGTTCGAAGGGCGCCGCTCCGGATCGAGCGCGTCGACCGCGAGGGTGCTGAGGATCGACTCGAGCGAGCCGACGAGCGCGAACATCGCGACGTACTTCAGCGAGGTCGCGGAGAGCGCGACGGAGAAGTCGGGGAACGCGATCGCGTCGAGGAGGTTGCCGGGGAGGGTGAGCAGGAGCTCGGGACCGAGGTGGTACTCGTGCCCGAAGAGCGCGTAGTCGTGGGGGGTGTCCATGCGGAACGCGAGCCCCATCGGCACTGCGACGAGGAGCACCACGAGCTGCGGAGGGACCTTCGCGAGCACGTGAACTCGACGCGCGAGCGCCGGCCAGCCGAACAGGATCGCGAGGCTGACCGCGCCGATCGCGAGCACCTCGGGGTTGTCGCGCACGAGGCTCCACGGGATCTCGGCGAGGAGCGCGAGCGGCGTCTTGGACTCGGGCGTCACGCCCATGAGCACGTGGGCTTGTTTGGCGAAGATGATGACGCCGATCGCGGCGAGCATGCCGTGCACCACGCTCGGCGGGGCGAGGAGGCCGAGCTTCGCCACGCGCGCGAGCGCGAACACGATCTGGATCGCGGCCGCGATCACACCGACCGCGAGCGCGCGCCGATAGCCGAGCGCGGCGTCGCCTTGGCCGAGCTCCGTGACGGCGCCGAGCGCGATCACGATGAGGCCGGCGGCGGGGCCTTTGATGGTGAGGCGTGCGCTGCCGAGGAAGGGACCGAGCAGGCCGCCGACGATCGCGGTGAGGACGCCGGCGACGGGAGGGAAGCCGCTCGCCATCGCGATGCCGAGGCAGAGGGGGAGGGCGATGAGGAAGACGAGGAAACCGGAGAGGACGTCGCGGCCGAGCGAGGGCTTCGGCGAAGAATTGGTGGGCATGGAGTCTCCGAGCGGGAGGGACGACGAAGGCGATCGGTCGATCGCGCGCGGCGCTGCAGGAGCGCGCACGATCGATGGGGGCTTCACGACACGTTCACGCACGTCCGCGGGCGATGACGGCGATCGCTCGCCGCCGACGGTGGCAAGCCACCGACGCGCTTCGTCGGACGTGGGTCGAAGCTCAGGCCTTCGGCGGACCGCGCAGCGAGCGAATGTCGACGCTCACGTGTCGCGGGGTGCTCGTCTCGGACTCGCGTGGAGCGAGGACCTCTGCCTCGACGTGCACGCAGCGCACGAACGCGAGCAGCACGAGGGCTCGCGTGTGCCGCTCGTAGTCGTCGACGGACTCCGTGCCCTCGGGGAGAGGGATCGAGGCGTGCGTCGCGAGGTCGGGGGAGGTCAGACGTTCGTCCACGGCCTCGTGCAGCACGCCGAGCGAGTCGACGCGACACCGATCGGTCGTGCGGTCGTGATTCCGCGACACGTCGGGGGCGGCGGCGTCCTCTGCTTCCGCGGCTACGGCGTCCGCTGCGCCTGAGAGCGGCGCGCCCGTGAGGGCCGTGAACAACGCGACGACGAGGGCGAAAGCCACGTGCGAATTCCCACGCGAAGGATGCTCCAAGCCCGCAAACCGTCAAGACGACACACGCGTCGACGCGACGAATGGGTCAGCGGATGCCGTGCTTGCGCATCCGGTAGAGCAGCTTCTGTCGACCGATCCGCAAGTAGCGCGCGGCGCGTGAGACGTTGCCTTCGTGCTTCTCCAGCGCCGCGACCAATGCCGCGCGCTCGAGCGCGTCGAGCGAGAACGACGACGACGGAAGGCGCACGCGCACACCGCTCTCTCCGTCGCTCTCGACCTCGACGGTAGCTTCCACGCCCGGCAGCCCGAGGTGCTCGGCGTCGATCACGTCGTCGCTGCGCAGCAGCACCGCGCGCTCGACCACGTTCTTCAGCTCGCGCACGTTGCCCGGGAACGCGTACGCGCGGATCGCGTTCTCCGCGCTCGCGGTGAACGCGCGCGGTGCGAAGCCGTAGCTGGTGCAGGCGTCGACGAGGAAGGAGCGCGCGAGGACCACCTTGTCTTCTCCCCGCGTGCGCAGCGGTGGCAGCGTGATGCGCACCACATCGAGGCGATGCAGCAGGTCCGCGCGGAAGCTCCCCTCCCGCACGCGCGCGTCGAGATCCTCGTGGGTCGCGGAGAAGATCTGCACGTCGATCGCGCGACCCTCGCGTTCGCCGAGCCGACGCACGCGTTTGTCTTCGAGGACCTTGAGCAGCGTGCCTTGGAGCGAGAGCGGCATCGCGCCGATCTCGTCGAGGAAGAGCGTGCCGCGGTGGGCGGTCTCGAAGAGGCCCGCGCGTTCGCCGAGCGAGCCGGTGAAGGTGCCCTTGGCGTGTCCGAAGAGCTCGGCTTCGATGAGCGTCGCGGGGATCGCGGCGCAGTTCACGTCGACGAAGGGGTGACGCCTGCGCGCGCCTGCGTAGTGCAGCGCCTTGGCGACGAGGCCTTTGCCCGACCCGGTCTCGCCGGTGAAGAGCACGGTCGGCGCCGCGCCCGCGCTCTCGGCGAGGCGACGAAGCGAGTCGCGCACGCGCGCGATCCCGGGAGACTCGCCGAGCAGGCCTGAGAGGGCCGCGCGCGCCTCGTCCTTCTGCTGCAGGTAGCGCAGATGCGCGTCGTGGCGTCGAGCACCGAGCGCGATGCCGATCGCGGCGAGGATCTCTTCGCCCGGCACGTCGGGGGCGAAGTGCTCCGTCGCGCCGAGCTCGCGTGCGTCGACTGGCCCACGCAGGCTCGCGTCAGTGCCGATCACGAAGATTGGCAACCCGACGTTTTGGCGTGCGGTGTGGAGCCACACCGAAGCCGGGAGCACGTCGGGTAGCCCGAGCAGCACGAGGTCGGCGTCGCTCTCGAGCTCGGCAGGTCGCGCGATCGAGCGGACCTCGTGGCCGCGCGCGACGAGCAGCTCGCGGAGCTGCGAGCGCACCACACCCGCCGCGAGGATCGTGAAAGAGCGGCTCACCCGTTCGCGCTCCCCCGCATCGCGCTGGCCGCGCGGCTCGTCGACGGAAAGGAAGGGATCGAAGCGGCGCGCGATCTCGGGTGTCCGAAATGCGCCGCTGTCTCGGATGCGTCAGCGCCCATGCCCGCCTTCGACTACCCAAGAAACGCCGCGCACCGCAAGAGCGAAGCTCGAAAATCACCCGAATGGGTGAGGCAAACCGTCCGAAATGAGACACCCCCGTTCGGGTGACGCGGCGTGTGCCACCGACTTGCGAGGGTCGCGGCGACCGCGAAAGCGCGCGAATCCCCGAGAAAGTCCGCGAGAGCGGAGGATTCCACGATGGCTGTCGTGCGGCGGCTCACGCGTGGCACGTCCGGTGCTCTGGAGCGACCTCGGAGGTGCGCATGACGTCACGACGCAGCAGGCGGGGAACGAGTTGGGCGATCCTAGGGGTGCTCATCGGATGCGCGACCTCCGACCCGGGCGCGGACGGCGCGGACGCCGAGACGAACGAGGGCGGTGCGGTCGGTGCGGCCGAGCAGGCGCTGTGGCGACCGCGTCCGGTCGAGATCGTCACCGATCAGCCGACCACGCCGAACACTCCGGTGGGTCTGGCGATCGAGGTCGAGAACGGCGTGGGTGCGCCGCTGCGTGTGCGCGCGGGCCAGCGCTTCTGGCTCGATCAGATCGATCTGCGCGCGGTGAACGCGACGAGCGTCGATCAGGGCGTCGACAGCCTCGACGACACCGGTGATTTCGCGCACCTGGACTGGCGAAACACCGAGCTCGAAGAGTTCGACTTCATCGGGCTGCCGAATCCGGACGGAACGTTCACGCGACGCGCGTACTACCGCAGCGCGAAGTGGATGGAGCGACCGAACGTCTTCGCGCTCTGGCAGGTCGATCACCGTGGTCGTCTGTCGGGTCTTCCCATCGTCGTGAACGCCGGTCAGGAGCAGCGTCGAACGCCCGCCGACGACTTCTTCGTGCGCCGACTTCGCGCCATTCAGTGGACGAACGACTGTGCCTCGAAGGAGGATTGTTCGACGGCCACGAACTTCCAGGAAGAAGCGCTCGTCGAGGTGCGAAACTCGCTTCGGCCGAACAACACCTTCCGGATGCAGTCGTCGACGCGCTCGTTCGCGCTCTGGTGGAACCAGAACCCGACCGCCGTGTACTCGATCCCGGTCGAGCAGGTCGCGGCGCCGGACTACGACTACGGCTTCCGGATGGACGTGACGCCCGTGACGCCGGCTGCGCCGGACGGAACGTACGCGCCCGGAACGGACGTGACGTTTCAGATCACGCTGCGCGACGGGAGCGGCAACCGGCTGCACCCCGATGGCGGGTTGCCGACCTACAACGAGGTGCTCGCGGGCGATCCGGCCGGCATCAGCTACTACCGTGCGTTCGCGTTCATCGACGCGTCGGCCACCTACTACCGTCGCAAGCACCGCGAGCGGATGCTCATGGGCCAGATCATCGGGCCCGCGCAGGACGTTCAGCCGATCTTCAGCATCGCGTCGCTCGAGAGCTTCCTCTTCTCCGAGACCCAGCTCGTCGGTCAGCCCGCGGTCGACGGCGTCTACTCGGAGGTGCAGCTCTTCCCGTCCGCGCCGATCATCTTCGGAGGCGCGTTCACGCCCGGAAACCCGCAGTGGAACGACCCGGTCGACGACACGATGACCTTCCACATCCCGGAGGACGCGACCCCGGGCACCTACCTCGTCACGCTCAAGGGACGCCGCGTGTACCTCGGGCAGGACATCCCGCGCTCGGTCACGATCGAGGTTCAGGTCGGGACGCCCGTGCGTACCGAAGCGGCGCTCGGCACCGGTCCGTGCACGAGCTGTCACTCCGGCGGCGGCGAGCTCGGGACCGTGCTGCACGCGAACGACAACCGAGCGGCGTGCGCGGGCTGCCACGTGCCCCTCGCGTTCGAGCTCGAGGGGCCGATCCAGGTGCGCACGCACTTCATCCACTCGCGCTCGGATCGTTTCGGGGCGGAGCTCTCGCAGTGCTCGAGCTGCCACCTCGACGAGGCGTCGATTCAACGCACGAGCAAGGCGGCGTGCTTGAGCTGTCACACCGAGTATCCGGCGTGGCACGAGCCGCTCTTCGGATCGGACGACAACATGTACATCGGTGGCGAAGAGGAGTCGTTCAATCAGTGTACGGACTCTTGCCACACGACCCATCCGAACAGTGGGCTCTGAACGAGGGTTCTGAGCGACGGTTCGTGGGTGGCTCTTGGGTGGGGGCGTCGGTGGACTCCCGCCCGAGAGCCGACGGGGACCTCGATGGAGAGCCCGACACGACTCTCGTGCACGTGTGACTCGAAGAAGAAAAATCGGCGCGTCTCACCCATTTGGGTGACGCGCCGCACGTGTGTTGTCTGATAGGACCGACTCGGATCTCACGGGCGTGGGGATCGAGCGTTCGGCGACGAGGACCGCGAGCGGAGCGGACCGGCTGGAGCGCGCTCGTCCCACCGAGGAGTGGAGCAGAGCATGAGCAAAGTAGGTTTGGAGACGGCGAGGACGGAGAACGGCGACGCGGTCGCGATGGCGGACCGGCTGGTCGCGGGTCTCGCGGGCGCGCAGCCGAAGCTCGCGGTCCTGGTCGCCGACCCGAGCGTCGATCACGGCGCGCTCAACCGCGCGGTTCGCGAGCGCCTGCCGGGCACGCGACTCATCGGTTGGAGCAGCGGTGGCGAGATCGATCGCGAAGGCATCCATCACGGGACCGCGATCCTCGGGGCGCTCTCGGGCGACTTCGAGGTCGGTCTCGGTGCGGGCACCAACCTCGGCATGAACGCGCTCGGCGCGGGCGGCGACGCGATCGATCGCGCGGCGGCGGAGCTCGGCGTCAAGCGTGGCGACATCGACACGCGCACGACGGTCGGGATGGTCGTGGACGACGGCTACAAGTGGAAGAAGGAGGAGCTGCTCCTCGGCGTGATGGAGAAGAACCAAGGGCTCGTCACGGTCGGCGGCGGCGCGGGCAGCACCGAGCAGGATCCCGCCAAGCAGCGCGCGACGCTCCACCTCGACGGCGAGGTCTTCGACGACGGAGTGCTGGTCGCGCTCTTCAAGACCAACGCGCCGTGGGGGGCGCTGCGCGCGCATCCGTACCGCCCGACCGGGCGCTCGATCACGATCACCAAGGTCGACGACGAGACGGGCACGCGCGCGCTCGAGATCGACGGGAAGCCCGCCGCGGCCTACTACGCCGAGCTGCTCGGCGTGGGCGTGGACGAGCTGGAGTTCGGCCTGCCGAAGGGCTTCGCGAAGACCTCGCTCGCGCTTCGAGTGGGCCGCGAGTACTTCATGCGCTCGCCGTGGAAGCCGCTACCGGACGGCTCGATCCTCTGCGCGAACGTCCTCGAGGAGGACACCACGCTCGAGCTCATGGAGCTCGGCGACATGGCGCAGATGACGAAGGACTTCTTCGCCAAGGAGCTCCCGGAGCAGGTGCAGAATCCGCAGGCCGCGCTGATGTTCCACTGCTCGGGGCGCTACTGGCTCGCGCAGGGCTCGAACACCGTGCCGCAGCTCTCGGATTCGTTCCGCGCCGCGCCGCGCTGCATCGGCGCGAACTGCTTCTTCGAGATCTACAGCGGCTTCCACATCAACACGACGCTCACCGTCCTCGCCTTCGGATCGGACGACTGACATGAGCGACGAGAAGCTTTCGTACGAAGAGCTGCTCGCGGAGAACGAGCGGCTGAAGAAGGAGCTCGCGGAGCGCAACCGCGTCGCACGGCGCGCCGTGGCGAGCTTCCAGCAGCGCGCGCTGCACATGGAGATCATCCGTCAGCAGAACGACGACCTCGATCGGCTGGCGCGGCAGCTCGCGGACGCCCGCAAACAAGCGGAAGAGCGCGCGACGGAGGTCGAGGAGGCGGCGCGGCTCAAGAGCGAGTTCCTCGCGAACTTCTCGCACGAGATCCGCACGCCGCTGAACGGCATCATCGGCTACTGCGATCTGCTCGCGCGCGAAGAGGGCGAGCGGCTCACGCTGCACGGCCGCCGCGATCTCGCGACCGTGAAGAAGAACGCCAAGACGCTGCTCGCGCTCATCAACGACATCCTCGATCTCTCGAAGATCGAGGCCGGTCACGTCGAGGCGGTGAAGGAGAACGTCGACGTCGACGAGCTCGTCACGGACGCGGCGGCGACGGTGCGCGAGCTCTTGCAGAGCAAGGACATCGTGCTGACCGCGCGGGTGTCTCCGGAGGCGCGGCAGGCCTTCACGGACGGCCTGAAGCTCCGGCAGATCTGTCTGAACCTCCTGTCGAACGCGGCGAAGTTCACGGAGATGGGGGAGATCCTGATCGACGCGTCTGCGAAGGGCAGCTCGCTCGTGCTGCGCATCGAGGACACGGGCATCGGCATTCCGTCCGATCAGCTCCCCCACATCTTCGAGAAGTTCCGGCAAGTCGACGGCTCGCGCACCCGCAAGGTCGGCGGCACCGGGCTCGGCCTCGCGATCGTGCACGAGCTCGTGCGCATCCTCGACGGCACCATCGACGTGAAGAGCAGCCCGGGTCGCGGGACGAGCTTCACGGTGGTGCTGCGTGGCTGCCTCGAGAGCGACGGCACGAGCGACGCGGTGGCGCCGGAGCGCCCGGTGGAGCCGACGATCGACTTCGCGGAGGCGACGGTGCTCCTCGTCGACGACGATCCGCTCCTGCAGCAGCTCGTGGGTGGGCATCTGCAGAGCGCGGGGCTCCGTGTGCTCGTCGCGTCCGACGGAGTCGAAGGTCTCGCGCTCGCGCGGGAGCATCGGCCCACGGTGATCTTCCTCGACATCCACCTGCCGCAGCTCAGCGGTTGGTCGGTGCTCGGGAAGCTCAAGAGCGATCCGCGCACCGCGTCGATCCCGGTCGTGATCCTCTCCGTCGAGGAGCAGCGCGCGCGTGGCTTCGCGCTCGGTGCGTTCGAGTATTTGGTCAAGCCGGTCGAACAAGACCGTCTGATCTCGGCGGTGAAGAAGGCGGTCGCGCCGGGCGCGCGCGACGTGCTCGTGGTCGACGACGACCCGGAGCAGCGCGAGCTCGTGGTGCGATCGCTGCGCACGGCGGGGTTCTCCACCTCGGAGGCCAAGGACGGCAACGACGCGATGCTCCGCGTCCGCGTCTCGCCGCCCTCGCTGATGATCCTCGACATCATGATGCCGGGGCTCGACGGCTTCGAGGTGCTCCGTCGGTGCCGCGAGGAAGGAATGAGCTTCCCGGTCATCGTGCTGACGGCCAAGGAGCTCTCGACTACCGAAGAGAAGCTGCTGCAGCAGGGCTTCGCGCAGGTGATCCAGAAGGGCGGCGCCGCGATCGATCGCGTGATCGATCAAGCGAAGCAGCACGTGATGCAGCGGCGCGCGATCGTCACCGGGAGGCCGCGCGTGCTCTACGTCGAGGACGTCGAGCAGAACCGCGACCTCGTGCGTCGCTACCTCTACCCGGAGTTCGAGGTCCTCGAAGCGGAGGACGGCGAGGTCGGCGTGGAGCGCGCGTCGCAGCAGGTGCCGGACGCGGTGCTGATGGACCTCTCGCTGCCGCGGCTCGACGGCTGGGCGGCGACCGCGCGCATCAAGGCCGACCCGCGCTGTGGCCACGTGCCCGTCATCGCGCTGACCGCGCACGCGAGCCAAGAGGATCGCGATCGCGCGATGCAGGCAGGCTGCGTCGCGTACCTCACCAAGCCCGTCGATCGCGAAGAGCTCGTCGCGACGTTGCGGAAGTTCATCCCGCGGAGGGGCCATGGCTGATCGATTGAGCGTGCTCGTGGTCGACGACGACACCGAGCAGCTCGACATGGTGCGGCGTTTCCTGCGGCTCGAGGGGTTCGAGGTCGAGATCTGCTCGAGCCCCATCGGCGTCTCGAACCTCGTGCGTCGGATGCGGCCGAGCGTGGTCTTGCTCGACGTGAACATCCCCGCGCTCTCCGGCACGAACCTCCTGCAGCTCCTGAAGAAGCAGGTCGACGGGGACGGGACGCGCTTCGTGCTGTTCTCGAGTGAAGACACCGACAAGCTGCGCCGGCTCGCGGGCGAGTTCGGCGCGGACGACTACATCCAGAAGGGAGTCGACGGCAGCGCGCTCGCGCGTCGGCTTCGCGAGGTCTGCGCGCGTTGAGCGTCGTCGTGTCCCACGCCCGGTGCGGGCGTGGACCGACGCCGCGCTTCGGCGCGTGTGCCGTGGAGGGAGTGCCCCTCCGGAAGGAGGCTGCATGGACCCGAAGCGAGGAGAACCGAAGGCGGAGGAAGGCCCGCTGCGCGCGGAGGATCAATCCTCCGGCACGTACTCGCGTGCCGAGCCGTGGCGTGAGCTCGCGGCGAAGCTCGCCTCGTCGCACGTGCACCCGGAGCTCGAGGGGCAGCGCGTCGGAGATGGCACCACCGACTACGAGATCTACGTGCGCACGAAGGAGCTGCTCGCGCTCCAGCCGGCGCCGGAGGAGCTCGTGCACCTCGACGAGCTCGTCTTTCAGGTGACGCACCAGTCGCAGGAGCTCTGGATGAAGGTCGCCGCGCACGAAGGTGTTCGGCTCGTGCGCGCACTCGATGAAGACACGTTCGAGCGCGCGACCGCGACGGCGGAGCGCATGGAGCGATGCTTTCGCGCGCTCATCGCCGACATGCACGTGCTCGAGACGCTGACGCCCGCGTCGTTTCAAGTGATCCGTCGGAGCCTCGGAAACGGAAGCGGTCTGCAGTCGCCGGGCTTCCTCGCGCTGCGCCACGTCGCGGAGGCGCTCGCGGGCGCGTTGCGGCGCGCGTTTCTCCGGCGTGGCGTGGATCTGCGGACGGTCTACCAAGACGAGGACCACGATCCGGCGCTCTTCGCGATCTGCGAGCGATTGCTGGACCTCGACGAGCTCTTCCAGCTCTGGCTCGTGACGCATTTCATGCTCGTGCGGCGGACGATCGGCGTCGATCGCACGGTGCAGGCGCTCGACGGGTATCCGACGAAGGCGCTCGAGGTGCGGATGAAGAAGCCGCTCTTCCCCGATCTCTGGGACGTGCGGGTTCGCATGACGCGCGACTGGGATCGCGACGGCGGTGTGCCTCCGGGGGCGCCGCGCAAGCCATCGGAGTGAGCTCCGAGCGGCGACGAGCGCGTTCGACGTTCGTGGGGAGGCGAACGCGGCGCGCGTCGTACCCTGCGCGTTCGACGAAGCCGCGGCTCCGAGAGCGCCGCGCTTCGAATCGAAAGCCGAGGACTGCGTGACGGACGTGACGGATCTCGTGATCGACTCGAACGACTTTTTCACGGAGTCGGCGGGGTCAGCCGCCGACTTTTCCATGGAGTCGGCGGGGTCAGCCGCCGACTTTTCCACGGAGTCGGCGGGGTCAGCCGCCGACTTTTCCACGGAGTCGGCGGGGTCAGCCGCCGACTTCCCGGGCGCGCGCGGGCGCGTCTACCTGAACGCGTGCTCGGTCGGGCTGCCTCCACGCGAAGCGGAGGCGACCTACGCGCGCTTCGCACGCACCATGGCGTACTTCGAGGACGCGACCTTCGGCGTGCTCTACGAGGAGCTCGTCGGGTTCTGCGATGCGCTCGCACGTTTCGTCGGCGTGCCCGAAGGCAGCGTGTGGGTCGATCAGAACGCGTCGTCGTTGCTCGGTCGCTTCGTCACCGCGCTCGCGCCGAACGAGAAGCGTTTCCGCGTGATCACGAGCGACGTCGAGTTCCCGAGCGCGGAGGTGATCTTCCGCGCGTTCGCCTCGCGCGGCGCCGAGCTCGTGATCGTGCCTTCGTCCGACGACGGCGCGACGATCGACGCCGAGCGCGTGGCCGCCGCGATCGACGAGCGCACGCTCTTCGTCTTCGTCTCGCACTCGGCCACGGTGTCGGGCGCGCGACTCGACACCGCGCCGATCGCCGAGGCGTGCGCACGACACGGCGCGCTCTTCGGGCTCGACGTGTACCAGAGCGTGGGCGCGTTCCCGGTCGACCTCGCCGCGCTCGGGGTCGACTTCGCGCTCGGCGGCGGACACAAATGGCTGCTCGGCGCGTGGGATCTCGGCTGGATCTACGTGCGCCCCGAGCTCACGCGCGAGCTCGTCCCCGTCGCGAGCGGTTGGATCGCGGGCGCCGACCCGTACACGTTCGATCGGCAGACCGCGCTCGCGCCCAACGCGCGGCGCTTCGCGTCGGGCGCGCCGGCGCCGCTACCCGCGATGCTCACGCGGCTCGGGCTCGATCGACTGGCCGCGCTTGGGATGACGAACGTGCGCGCGCACCTCGACCGGCTCGCGGACGCGATCGCGGACGGCGCGGAGGCGCGAGGGCTCTCGTTGCTCGCGCCCCGTGCAGCGCGAGGGAGCCATCAAGCGCTCGTGTTTTCCGAGGTCGCGGCGGCCTGCGACGCGCTGCGAGCGCGCGGGATCGTGACGAGCCATCGCCCCGCGGGATCGCGTCGCGCGCTGCGCGTGGCGCCCCACGTCTACAACGACCTCTCCGACGTCGAGCGCTTCTTCGGCGCGCTCGACGAGAGCCTGCACGAGATCCGACGATGAACGACAAGCCCACGCGCCGCCCGACCCCGCACGGGGTCCACTCCGTCAACCCGCCCGCGTCAGGAGCCTTCCCGGCGAAGGGCGCGCTGCCCGCGAGCGTCGAGGAGGTGCGGCCGACCGTGCGCGTGACGCCGAGCCTGCCGATGGGCGCGCGTGGGCTGATGAGCCTGCTCTTTCACGGACAGAAGGCCGTGGAGGTGCTCGAGGTCGGGCTCGCGTCGGGGCTCTTCGCGAAGCTCGACGCGGCACGCGAACGTCACGACTGGATCACGCTCGGCGTGCTCGCGCGCGAGCTCTCGATGGTGCCGCGTCGACTGCACAAGCTGCTCGACGCGCTCGAGGCGATGGTGCTCGTGGAGCGCTGCGATCCCGCGTCGAACGAGCCGATCGAAGAGACGCGCTACCGCAGCGCGGAGCCGCTGGTCGAGGCCGCGCGCGCGACCGTGGGAGCCGACAGCCTCGAGCGCGATCGCGACGGGCAGCCGTGGCGCGCGCTGTTCGGGCGACTCGGCGAGGTCGTGCGCGGCGGCGAGGGCATCGCGCCCGAGCTCTTCGCGTGGCCGCCCGCGACGCCCGAGCAGGTCGCGCGTTTCGCCAAGAGCATGGCGGCGGGCGTGGCGCCGATCGCGGAGAGCTTCCGCGTCGCCGGCCCGATGCTCTTCGACGCGCTCGAGCGCGACGGGGTCGTGCGGGTTCTCGACGTCGGGGGTGGTGATGGGACGCTCGCGCGGGCGCTCGCCGAGCACGATCCGCGACTTCACATCGACGTCTACGAGCTGCCGGAGCTGGAGCCGCTCGCGCGCGCGAAGCTCGCGAGCTCGCCCGCGAAGGACCGTTTGGGCTTTCGCGCGGGCGACGTCTTCGCGCACGCGCTCCCCGAGGGCTACGACGCGATCTGCTTCGTGCGCATCCTCCACGATTGGCCGGCCGACGACGCGCGCCGTCTTCTCGCCAAGGCGTACGACGCGCTGCGCCCGGGTGGACGCGTGATCGTCTGTGAGGAGCTGCGCAACCCCGAGCGCGCGGCGATCCAATTCTTCTGGAGCTACTTCCTCGTCGGCGTGGACTCGTGCGGGAGCTGGCTGCGCGAGTGGGCCCGCTACGAGGAGTGGCTCTCCGAGCTCGGCTTCGAGGACGTGAGCCTGTTCCAGGGCGCGTTCGACGTGGGCATGGGCGTGCGCAAGGAGTGACGTCGCCGCACCGTCACCGTTCGTTTGCCTGGCGTTCGTGTCGCGCGGCGCATGCTGCTCCGCATGTTGAGCACGGTGTTGGAGCTCGAGCTGGTGACGGTCGATTTCGTTTGGTTCGGTCGCCTGACGGCGACGCTCACGTGACGTCGGGCTCGCTCCC
>CALJLK010000544.1 GCA_937982655.1 uncultured Sandaracinus sp. | reverse complement strand
CGTGAACGTGGACGTCGTGAACGTGGACGTCGTGAACGTGGACGTCGTGAACGTGGACGGCGGCGTGAACGGTCCCGTGTCGTCTGCGTCGTGTGGTGTCGTCTGCCGTGGCCGCTCACGTCGCCGTTCACGACCACGACCACGACCACGACCACGCGAAGGCGCAGCGAGGTTGCGACCTCAGGTGATGCGTTCAGGCGCGAGGAGGGCCACGCGAAGAGCGCGGCGCGAAGGCCAGCGCGCGGGGACACGTGGCGTGCGCGATCGCGCACGTCGGTCGAGTCGCGAACGACTCCCTCGAGATCGGTTCGAGCGCGCGTGGGAGGATCGCTGCGCCGAGCGCGTGGCCGTCGAGAGCGCTCGCGTCTCCATGCGCCCGCGCGGCTTCGGGGATCTCCACCGGGCTCGTCGCGAACGCGCGGCCCTCGGCGGAGAGGACGTGGTCGACGTCGGGCGCCGCGTGGACGCTCGATCCGATCGACGACTCGACGCCCCGTGCGTTCGTCGACTCGATCGACGAGGGCACGCTCGACGAGGGAGCGAGCGCAGCGAGGAGCCACGCGAGCGCGCCGATCGAGGAGAGCGAGAGCACGCGCGCAGCATGGAGCGCGATCGGCGACGCGTCGAGGGCTCGTGTCGCGACGACGGGGCTCCCGATTGCCCCCCATTTGGGGGAGGAAATTGACGCCCGTTCGCCTCGCGTTCGTCGCACGATCCGCGTAGCGTGTGCCGCACATGAGTCCGCGTGTCGTTTTGGGCATCGACCTCGGAACCACCAACACTGCAGTCGTTCACCACGCCACGGCTTCGCCGACGGCACGAACGATCGCGGAGTTGGTTCCGTCCGCCGTGGCGTACGTACCGAGCGGTCGAACGTTGATTGGCGAAGAGGCGCGTGCGCGTCGGATCATCGATCCGCGCAACACGCTCCTCTCCACGAAGCGTCTCATCGGCGCGCCCTTCCCGAGCGCACGCGCGCGTGCGTTCGCGGAGCATCACCTCTACGAGGTGGTCGCGGGAGCGTCGGGTCGCGCGGCCATTCGCACACGCGCGGGTGACGTGGATCCGATCGACGTCGCGGCGCTCGTGCTGGAGAGCGCGTGCGCGCGGATCGGCCGCGATCCGCGGGAGCACGGCGTGGTGATCACGGTGCCGGCGGCGTTCGAGGAGCGCGAACGCGCGGCGACGATCGAAGCGGGTCGAAGGGTCGGCTTCGCGACGGTCGGGCTGCTCAGCGAGCCGGTCGCGACCGCGCTCTCGTATCTGTCGCGCTCGAGCCTGCGCTACGCGGCGGTCTACGATCTCGGCGGTGGCACCTTCGATCTCGCGGTCGTCGACTGTCGCCGCTATCCGTTCGAGGTCGTGGCGCATGCGGGCGCGCCGTACATGGGCGGCGACGACGTCGATCGCGAGCTCGCGCAGCGGGTGGCCGAGCGTGTGCTCGCCGAGCATCGCTGGGATCTGCGCACCGATCCGGAGTCGTTCGGGCGGCTGATCGGCGCGTGCTGCGCGGCGAAAGAGACGCTCGCGGATCAGGAGCGTGCGTTCGTCGAGATCGCGGAGGTCGATCCGTCGGCGCCGCTCGGCGCGTTGCGCGTCGCGATCGAACGATCCGAGCTCGCGGCGCTCACGTCCGACTTCGTGCGTCGCACCTTCTCGCTCTGCGATCTCGTGCTCGACGAGGCGCGCATCACGACGCGGGAGATCGACGCGGTGTTCCTCGCAGGTGGCTCGACGCGACTGCCTGGCCTGCGCGAGATGGTCGGCACGTACTTCGGCAAACGTGCGCGCTTCGATCTCGACCCGATGCACGTGGTCGCGATCGGCGCGAGCCTCGCGGCGCTTCGTCCGGACTTGTCGTCGTTGCTGGCGGCAGCACCGACGTGATTTCTGGAGGGGCGTTTTGGCGCCCCTCTCCGCCATCGGGCAAAGCCCGGCCCGACGCCGACTGCGCTCAGCCCAGCCGATCGCGCGCGGCGTCGCCGGCCAGGTTGAAGCCGAGCACCGTCAGCGCGATCGCGGCGCCGCTCACGAGCGCGACGTGGGGGAAGCGCAACAACACCGCGCTGCCTTGATCGAGGAGCGCGCCCCAACTCACTCCGTCGCTCGGGCCGAGGCCGAGGAAAGAGAGCGTCGACTCCGCGAGCACCACGCCGCCGAACGCCGTGGTCGCTTGCACCACGATGGGGCCGAGCAGGTTCGGGATCACGTGGCGCACGAGCACGCGTGCCCGCGTGGCGCCGAGCGCGACCGCGGCTTGCACGAACTCCGCTTGGCGAAGGCGCAGCGCCTCCGCGCGCGCGATGCGTGCGTAGAGCACCCAGCCCGGGATGCAGAGCGCGAGCACCACGTGGCGCACGCCGGGCGCGTCGACGAGCGCGAGGATCGCGACGTTGAGCACGAGGCCCGGGAAGGCCTGCAAGAGATCCGCGAGCGACGAGAGCGCCGCGTCGACGCGACCGCCGGAGAAGCCCGCGAGCGCGCCGATCAGGGTGCCGACGGTGGCGGTGAAGGCGACCACGAGCAGACCGACCACACCCGCGAGGCGCGCGCCGTGGAGCAACACGCTCAGCAGATCGACGCCGTTGTCGCCCGTGCCGAGCCAGTGCGTCGCGCTCGGGGCCTCGTACGCGTGTGCGAGATCGATCGCCTGTGGATCGTGGGGCGCGAGCCAGGGGCCGACGAGCGCGAGCAGCGCGAACACGATCACGAGCGGGAGCCCGAGGCGCATCAGCTCGCGATCCGGACGCGCGGGTCGACCGCGGTGTAGAGGAGATCCAAGAGCAGGTTCACCGCGACGGTGACGAGCGCGACGACGAGCACGCAGCCCTGCACGATCGGGATGTCGCGCGCGAAGAACGCGTCGAGGAAGAGCGATCCGAGACCGTCGCGCTCGAAGATCTTCTCCACCACCACCGCACCCGAGAGGAGCGCCGCGACCTGCGCGCCCGCGATGGTGAGCACCGGCAACGCGGCGTTCGGCAGCGCGTGACGGAGGAGCACGCGACGCGGCGAGAGACCGCGCGCGGCGGCCGCGATCGAGAAGGGTCGCGCGAGCGCGTCGGCGACCGCGGCGCGGGTCTGGCGCGTGAGCGACGCCGCGAGCGCGGTGCCGAGCGTGATCGAGGGCAGCACGAGGCCGCGCCAACCGACCGCGTCGTCGCCCGGAATGGGGAGCCAGCGGAGGACGACACCGAAGAGCAGAACGAGCAACGGACCGAGCCAGAGGTTGGGGATCGCGAGGCCCGCCACCGCGAGCGTGCTCGCGACGCGATCGGGCCAGCGCCCGCGGAAGCGCGCGGCGATCGTGCCGAGCGGGAGCGCGATGGACCACGCGACGAAGAGCGCCGCGAGCGCGAGGAGCGCGGTGTCGGGGAGCACCTCGCCGATGCGCTCGGAGACCGCGCGGTCGTCGCGGAACGAGCGGCCGAGGGTGCCACCCACGACGTCGCTCCAGAACGCGCCGAACTGCTCGTGGAGCGGCGCGTCGAGGTGCAGGCGCGCGCGGAGGGCGGCGAGCTCTTCGGGCGAGGCTTGGTCGCCGAGGATCGTCGCCGCGGGATCGCCGGGCACCGCGCGCACGAGCACGAACACCGCGCTGACCACGCCGACCGCGGTCAGCAGGGCGCGGGCGATGCGACGCGCGAGGAAGCCGAGCACCGGCGGACGGTACCGCGGCCGGTGGGAGGCTCCAGAAAAGTGGGGAAGCACGGCCGCTCGCGCTGGCTACGCGCGAACGTGCGCAGGCCTCACCACGGTCCGTCGTTCGACGGGTACGCCGCGCGAGACGTCGCGAACGCTCGACACGCGGCGAGCGTACGGAACGCCGCGATCGCCGGCCCGTCGTCGGCGTAGAGCGGGGCGCGAGGCAGCGGCGCGCGACTCAGCGCTTCGTCGCACGCGCTCGGCGCGCACTCGATCGCGCACTCGCCGGTCGGGACGGTCGGGATGCGATCGGGGTACGCCGGGATCACGCCGCCCACGTGCAGGACGGTCGGCGCGCGCCACGGCCGCACCACCAGCTCGCGATCGAGGCAATGACCACGGGGACCGAGCAGCGGTCCACCTTCGACGCACGGCACCGTGCGCACCGCGTACACACACGCGACCTCGTGGATCTCGGCGCCCTCCGCGTATCGAACGTGTGTGTCGTCCCACGCCGCGAGGCCGACCGACAGCGGGCGCACCCCACGGGTCTCCCATCGTCCGCGCTCGCGTTCTTCCTCCGTCACGACGACGCGCGATTGGCCGAGCTGCAGCCGCGAACGACGCGAGCCTCGCTGCCAGAGCACGATCGAGAGCTCGTTGAGCACGGCGTCGTCCGCCCGGCTCGCTCGCCGACAGGACGCGCGCACCGTCTCCGCCTCGCTCACCTCGATCGGACGCTCCGCGTAGAGGTACACCACGCTCGGCTTGCGCGAGAACCAGCGCTCCATCGCCGCGTCGTCCACCTGCGCGATCTGCAGGTCACGGTCTTCGAGGTAGGTCGCGAGGCCTGCGGCGGAGAGGAGCTCGTCCGCCGACCGACCGGGGATCTGGAGCGTGGTCGCGTCGGGCACGCTCGCGGTCTCGTCGGTCACTTCGGTCTCTTCGTCGTGAGCCGAGGTGTCCCCCAGATCGCTTGGCGGGATCGCGGACGGACTCTCCGAAGCCGGCAGCGTCGACGCGCACGCCACCACACCGAGAAGCACGAAAGCACGCATGAGGCCTCCGACACGTCGTACGTCCTCCGGTTCCGACCGCGACACTTCGTGAACCGCGGACCCTGGCCGAGCGGCGCGCATTGACCATACTCCGCCGCGATGGAGACGCTTCGGCTCGGCCTCGAGTGGTTCTTGAACCCGGATCATCTGCCCTTCCTCGTCGCGCGCGCGAAGGGTTGGCTCGACGACGCCGGCCTCGCGCTCGAGCTCGTGGAGCCGCAGCAGCACCTCGACGCGGCAGACGCGATCCAGAAGGGGGAGCTCGACCTCGCGATCACCGAGCCGCTGCACCTCGTCGAGGATCGCGCGCAGGGTCGCGCGGTGCAGGGCTTCGCGCGTTTCCTCCACACCAACGGCGGCGTGATGACGCTCGCGTCGTCGGGCATCGAGCGTCCGCGCGACATGGTGGGCAAGCGCATCCAGTACCCCGGCTCCCCGGGACCGGGCGGGCCCGCGATCGTGGCGACGATGATCGAAGCCGACGGAGGCGAAGCCGATCTCGACGCGTTCGGTCGCGTGAACGAAGGTTTCCAACACACCAAGGCGCTCGCGGACGGAAAGGCCGACGTCGCGACGCTCGCGTTCTACAACTTCGAGGTGGTCGAAGCGCGACACCTCGGGCTCGCGCCGCGCTTCTTCGCGCTCAAGGACTGGGGCGTGCCGGACTTCTGTCAGCTCGTGCTCTTCACGACGCCGGAGAAGCTGGAGAAGAAGCGCGACGTGCTCACGAAGTTGGTGCGTGTGCTTCGACGCGGCATCGACTTCGCGCACGAGAACCCCGAGGAGGCCCGCGCGATCTACTTCGAGGCGACGAAGGTCGACCCGAACGATCCGCTGATGAGCGCGATCTTCGCCGCGACGGTGCCGTGCTTCACCTTCGACTTCTCGATGAGCGACGCGTACTACGCGCGGCTCGCGGGCTGGATGAAGAAGCGTGGGCTCGTGCCCGAAGCGCCGCCCGCGTACGCGCTCTGGACGAACGCGCTCGCGTTCGAGTGACGACTCGGCCTCCGTCTCCGACTCCGACTCCGACTCCGTCTCCGACTCCGACTCGGTCTCCGTCTCCGACTCGGTCTCCGTCTCCGACTCGGTCTCCGTCTCCGTCTCCGACGCGGTCTCAGTGTCGGACCGGACTGGTTCTACAGCGTCGAGCTCCTGTGACGAGCATGGGTCCCGCTGCGGACACCATTGACACACCTTGCCGCTCCGGGTGAAACATCCTCGCGTGCCCAGTCCCGTCCTCGCCGGCGCGATCCCGCGCGCCGGTATCGTCGAGAAGCTCACGGCGATCGAGGCGCGACGCACGACCGGCGTCTTGCGGTGGCGTGGCGCGAGCGAAGGCGAGGTCGCGCTCGTGCGTGGGCAGATCGCGTCGGAGCAGAAGGAACGCGCCGACGGACGTGATCCGGTCGAGGTGTTGCTCGAAGAGCGCACCGGGACCTTCGAGGTCTTCCAGATCTTGCCGCCGCTGCCGGTCTCGAAGGGCAAGGAGGGCGTGCGGCGCGGCTCGCTCGAGGTCCACGTCGCGGCCGACCTGATGAACTACTGCGAGAACGCCGGGCTCACCGGGCTGCTCGCGATGGAGCACGCGGGGAAGCGCGCGGAGATCGGCTACGACCGCGGCGAGCTCGGGGACATCCGCCTCGACGGGCTCGACGAGCTGCACGAGGTCTTCGGGTGGGACGACGGCAGCTTCGAGATCGTCGCGCTCGCGATCGCGCCGAACCTCGGACGCGATCTCGAGGACGCGATCACGACCGAGATGGTGCGCCCCGATCTCTCGGCGCCCGATCCGGCGAAGTCCGCCGACACCACGGGCAAGCAGCTCCTGCGCGTGGTCGAGATGACGCTCGCGGAGATCGTGAAGGAGCGCGAGGATCGGCGTCCGGTGACGAAGAAGCCGCCGCCTGCGGTGCCGCCGCTCGCCGCGCCCAAGAAGCATCCGACGCTGCCGCCGCCGAAGCCGCCCGCGAAGCCCGCGCGTGAGCCCACGGTGCGGGTGTTCTATCTGCGTGGAGACGGCGAAGCCCCGAAGGACGAGGGCGTGCGCCACGTGTCGAAGCCTACCGTGCGCGACGACGAGCTGCCCGAGGCGCGTCCGTCGCGACGTTCGGAGCCGCCGCCGGAGGAGCTCGCGCTCGACGACGACTCGGATGAGGACGACGAGTACGACGTCGACGACGCGCTGCCGCCGGCGCGACGACCGAGCGTGGAGCGCGTGCGCCACGAGGACGACGCGCAGGTGGTCGAGGTCGAGCGAAAGAAAGCTCCCCCGAGCGCGAGCGCGGCCGCTACGCTCGAAGAAGCTCGCAGCGCGCGTCGGGCCGCGCGACCGAGCGACGAGACCGTGAAGACGACCAAGGAGCGCCCCGTGACGACCCCGACCCCTGCGACCCCCGCGCCGACGCCGGCTGCCGCTCCGGAGAAGAAACCACTCCCCACCGCGGTGTGGGCGTTGGTGTCGCTCGCGATCGTGCTCGGCTCGTTGGTGTTGCTCTCGGCGCTGCCTGCGATCGAGTGAGCCTCACGTCGTGATCGTTTCGTCGTGATCGAGCGCAGCGGAGTGACGGGCGATCGCGTGCTGCTACCTTCGAGCGTGCTCGAGACCAAACGCGCCACCGATCCGGGAGACGTCCACGAGACCGACGAGGACGTCGAGCTCGGTGACCCGACGCGCCGACGCAAGCTTCGTTGCCCGAAGTGCGCCTGGGAGCCGAAGGAGACCGACGTCTGGGCGTGCGTGTGTTTCTGCGTCTGGAACACCTTCCTCACCGCGGGCGTGTGCCCCGCGTGCGGTCGGCAGTGGACCGAGACGCAATGCCATCGCTGCAGCGAGTGGTCACCGCACCTCGCGTGGTACGAGGACCGCGCGGACGACGCGTGAGCTGCGGCTTCCCCTGACCACGCTCGCTCGACTCCGAAGCAGGCGCACGTCGCCGATCGCGTCCACGTCCACGACCACGACCACGTCCACGTCCACGTCCACGTCTACGACCACGTCCACGTCCACGTCCACGTTCACGTTCACGACGAAGACGAGCGTCGATCGGCTCAGCGCCTGCGTGGACCCACGGTGAACGGGAAGCCTGCGCCCAGCGCACCTTCGTCGGCTTCCAGCACGAAGCGCACGCCGAGCGCGGTCGGTCCGAAGGGCACCGGCAGCGACACACGCACGAGCCGCTCGCCGCGCGCCCACGTCGACGCGATGCGATGCCCCGGCTCGAGCCCGACGAGGGCGAGGTCGACGTCCTCGTCCGCGAAGACCGGCACCTCGCCGAGGCGCACCAGCACGTCGCCCGCGCGCAGTCGTCCCTCCGCGGGAGCGCGCCGCACCACGAGCCCCTCGACGAGCGCACCCTCGAAGAGCTGTGCGCGCGACTCTGGGCCGAGGCGGTTCGTGCGGAGGGCGACGAGCCGCAGCCCGAACGAACGCGCGCAACCGTCGAGATCGATCACCCCGCGAAACGCGACCCGCGCCGCGAGCGTGCGCGCGAGCTCCGGGTGAGCGTCGGTGAGCCGATCGACGAAGTGCTCCGGGCTCGGCGCGAGCGCCTCCGCGAGGCTCGATCCGGATCGACGGAGCGCGAGGTCGGTGCAGAAGAGGGCGAGCGCGCTGCCGTCCGCGTCGTCCCCGTCCGCGATCGGCCGTCGCTGTGCGGCCGTGCGGTGGCGCTCGTAGGCGCGCGCGAGCACGTGCAGCGCGTCGGCCGGGGCCGCTCGGCGCAGATCGGCGGCCAGCAACCACGCGCCGTAGCGACCCATCCCGCGTCGCAGCCACCGCGGCACCTCCGCGCTCGCCTCGCGCGGGTGGGCCACGCTCGATGCGATCGTCTCCAGCATCGACGGAAGATCCGCCGCGCTCGACGGGAGATTCGTGCGCGTCAGCAGCGTCCAGCGCGTGCCGACGAGCGGTGCGTTCGTCGCGCTGGCGCGTGTGCTCGACGAGCTCGGTGCGTTCGCGGTCGGTGCGTTCGCGGTCGGTGTGTTCGCGGTCGGTGTGTTCGCGGTCGGTGTGTTCGCGGTCGGTGCGTTCGCGGTCGGTGCGTTCGGCGAGCTCGGTGCGTTCGCGGTCGGTGTGTTCGCGGTCGGTGCGTTCGGCGAGCTCGGTGCGCTCGATGCGCCGGGTGACCACGCGATCGCGATCGGGCCCGCGAGCTCGCCGAAGCGCGCGAAGGCCGCCGCCGCCGCCGCGCTCAGCAGGGCCTCCAGGCGATCGAGCGAGGCCTCGTCGGGCGCGCCGAGGTGGACGTGGAGTGATCCCGCGGTGACGATGCGCGTCGCCGCGAAGGGCGCGAGCAGCGCCGCGCGCACGTCGGAGAGGAGCCGACGCTCGGGGAGCGCAGAGAGCGCGACGCCGGCGTCGAGCGCGACCACCTGCGGGTCCACGAGCGCGCCGTCGATCGCGAGCGGCGCGATCCAGGCGCTGCCGGGAGCCACCGCGTCGGGTAGGCGCGGAAGCTCGAAGCGCGCACGCGGCGCGAGCGGCGAGCAACGCGTCCCGAGACAGACCTCGGTGCCCGCCCCTTCGATCGTGAGCTCGAGCCCCGTCGCGGTGCGCGCGATCGCGACGGTGGGCGTGCGCGCGTCGGACACCAGCTCGTCGGGGCGCTCGTGCGTGGCGGAGGGCGCGTCCGGCGAGACCTCGGTCGCCACCGGCTCCGGAGGCGCGGGCGCGGGGAGCGTCGACTCGTGCGGCGTCGTCGACGTGCACGCGAAGAGTCCGACGCCGAGCAGCGCTGCGGCGAACGAGACGGTGCACGACGAGGCGGCGCGAGCGCTCGTACGACGCGACGAGCCCGCGCGCGAGAGAGCCTCTCGGAAGAGCCGATCGCGGAATCGACGTTGCGCCGTCACGCCACGCTCACTTCGCTTCGAGACGTACCACGAGGCCTCGCGCGCCGTCGCCCCGCGGCGTGAGATCGAGCGCCCGTCGCGCGGCCTCGCGCGCGGCTTCGAAGGCGCGTGCACCGGCCGCGAGATCGAAGGGCGACACGCGCGGCAGCCCGTCGATCACGAGCGCGACTTGCCCCGCGCGCTCCGGCACCGCGAGCGCGGGCGAGCCGCGACGCCGCCACGGCGAGCGCGACGAGAGGTGGTGGTAGAGGACCCGCGCGCCAGTGGGCAGACCGAGGGTGCCCGGACGATCCGCGATGCCTCCGTCGAGGCACGGGCGCGCGTTCACGGGCACCGGCTGGAACATGCCGGGGAAGGCCGCGCTCGCGTGGATCGCGGGTGCGAGCTCGCCGCGATCGATCACCGCGGTGCGACGCGCGAGCAGATCGAAGACGCTGACCGCGACCGGCGCGCGGCACGCGTCGAAGCGGGCGTTCGGCAACGTCTCGTCGAGCAACGCGCGGAAGCGGCGACCGCGTAGGAGCCCGAGCCCGGGCGCGGGATCCCAGAACTCCTCGCGCCGCAGCGAGAGGAAACGGTCGGCGATCTTTGGCGCGTCGAGCCCCGACGCCCAGCAGCCGGCGACCAGCGCGCCCGCGCTCGAGCCCGCGAGCCGGGTGGGAACGAGGCCTTCGTCCTCGAGCACGGTGAGCAGCCCCGCGTGGGCGAAGAACCCGAAGAAGCCGCTGGAGAGCGCGAGCGCGAAGGGCTCGGCGCGCAGATGCTCACGAAGCGTCGGCACGCGCCGAACGTGCCCCGTGCGCGTCGCGACGCAAGCGCCCGTGGCGAGGTGCCACGATCGGGGCGACGTGGCGCGAAGGAGCGTGGGCGAAGCATCGCGAAGCTGACCTCGATCCACGGCAGCACGACGCGCGAACGCGGACCGTGATGCGTCGCGAATCCCGCCACGGAAACGCGCCGCGGACGAACGCACCGAACGCGCGATGGGCGACCGAGCTTGGCCACGTCTCGCGATGGCCCGCGCAATGCACAGCGCCTGCTCACCATGGACCGCCGATCCGATCGTGTGCGTGTGCTCCTCAACCCTGGCGCGAGCCGCGCGCCCGAGCCCGACGCGCTGCAGGTGCTGCTGGCGGAGCGTCCGGCCTGGGGGCTCGTCGAGCTCGCGGAGGGCGACGCGCTCGAACGTCACGTGCACGACGCGGTGCGGGACGGTGTGCAGGTCGTGATCGCGGCAGGCGGCGACGGCACGGTTGCCAGCGTCGCGAGCGTGCTCGCGCGCCTCGGTCCCGACGCGCCCGCGCTCGGTGTGCTCCCGCTGGGCACCGCGAACGATCTCGCGACGCAGCTCGCGATGCCGCTCGACGTCGAGGCCGCGCTCGCGATCTTCGACGCCGCGGAGGTGCGCGCGCTCGACGCGATCGAGCTCGCGCTCGAGGACGGCAGCACGCGCGTGGTGGTCAACGTCGCCAACGGTGGCTTCGCGGCGAACGTGGGTGCGGCGCTCGACTCCGAGGCCAAAGAGACCTGGGGCGCGCTCGCTTACGCGCGCGCCGCGATCGAGGCCGAGGGCCCGACCCACCGCGTGACGTTCCAAGTCGACGACGACGCGCCCGAGCAGCACGAAGCGGTGGTGCTCGCGATCGCGAACGGCGCGACCTGCGGAGGTGGCGTGCGCGTCGCGCCGACCGCCGATCTGGAAGACGGCCTCTTCGACCTCGTGCTCGTGTCGCCTGCGAGCGCGCCCCGCCTCGCCGCGCTCGCGGCGCGCCTGCGCGTGGGAAAGCTCGAAGACCACGAGCTCCTCGAGCGCCGCGTCGGTCGCGCGCTCTCGCTGCGCGTCGAGCCGCCGATGGCGTTCAGCCTCGACGGCGAGCTCGTGGAGCAGAGCGTCGTCGCCGCGCGTGTGCTGCCCGGTGCGCTGAAGGTCGTCGTCGGTCCGGAGTACCGACGCGGCGACCTGCCCGACCCGGACGCCGTCTCGAGCGACACCGCTTCGAGCGACGACGTGCCTCCGCCGACGCGCGATGACGACGTGCGTCACGAAGACGCGCGGGGTCGCGGGTGACTTCCGACGATCCGAGAGCGTGATGCGTGACCGAGCGTGTCCGCGAGTCGACGGACGCGCGGACATGCTCGGTCGGGCGCTCAGCGCTCAACGGCGCGCGCGGTACCGGCGGATCAGCGTGTTGGTCGACGAGTCGTGCGCGAGCGGCGCGTCGCTCGTGAGCTCCGGCGCGATGCGCTTCGCGAGCGCCTTGCCGAGCTCGACCCCCCATTGATCGAAGGGGTTCACGTCGAAGATCGCGCCTTGAGTGAAGACCGAATGTTCGTAGAGCGCGACCAACGCGCCGAGCGTGTGCGGCGTGAGCTCGTCGGCGAGGATCGTGCTGCTCGGGCGGTTCCCGTCGAACACGCGGTGCGGAACCAGCGCGGACGCGGTGCCTTCGGCGGCGACCTCGTCGGCGGTCTTGCCGAACGCGAGCGCCTCCGCCTGCGCGAAGACGTTCGCCATCAACAGATCGTGGTGCGGCGGCAGGCGGTGGTGCGAGCGACAGAACGCGATGAAATCGCAGGGAATGAGCTTCGTGCCCTGGTGGATGAGCTGGTAGAAGCTGTGCTGACCGTTGGTACCGGGCTCGCCCCAGTAGATGGGACCCGTCTCGTAGCTCACGCGCGTCCCGTCGAGGGTGACCTGCTTGCCGTTCGACTCCATCGCGAGCTGCTGCAGGTAGGCCGGGAAACGTTCGAGGTACTGATCGTAGGGGAGCACCGCAATGGTGTGGGCCCCGAGGAAACTCTGATTCCAGACCGCGAGCAGCCCCATCAATGCCGGAAGATTCTTCTCGAAGGGCGCCGTCCGGTAGTGCTCGTCCATCGCGTGAAAGCCCGCGAGCAGCTCGCGATACCGCTCCGGACCGATCGCGATCATGGTCGAGAGACCGATCGCGGACGTCATCGAGTAGCGGCCGCCGACCCAATCCCAGAAGCCGAACATGTTGTCGGTGTCGATGCCGAACTTGGTCACCTCGGACGCGTTGGTGGAGATCGCGACGAAGTGTTTGGCGATCGCCGCCTCGTCGCCCCCGAACGCGCCGAGGACCCACGCGCGCGCGGTGGCGGCGTTGGTCATCGTCTCCTGCGTCGTGAAGGTCTTGGACGCGATGAGGAAGAGCGTCTCCTTCGGGTCGAGATCGCGCGTGGCCTCGGCGAAGTCGGTGCCGTCGACGTTGGACACGAAGCGAAACGTGAGCCCGCGATCCGAGAAGGGCCGCAGCGCGCGGTAGGCCATCACGGGCCCGAGGTCCGAGCCGCCGATGCCGACGTTCACCACGTTTCGGATGCGCGCGCCGGAGTGACCGCGGAACGAGCCTTCGCGCACCGAGGTCGCGAAGCGCGCCATCGCGTCGAGCACCGCGTGCACGTCGGGCATCACGTCGCGCCCGTCGACGAAGACCGAACGGTCCTTCGGGGCGCGCAGCGCGACGTGGAGCACCGCGCGGTCCTCCGTGGTGTTGATCTTGTCGCCGCGGAACATCGCGTCGATCTTCGCGCGCAGCCCGCAGTCCTCGGCGAGCGCCACGAGTCGACGGAGCGTCTCCGCCGTCACACGCTGCTTGGCGAAGTCGAGGTAGAGCCCCGCGCCTTCGGCCGCGAGCCGCTCGCCGCGCGTCGGATCGTCCGCGAAGAGCGAGCGAAGGTGCGTGCCGCGGAGCTGCGCGGCGTGATCTTCGAGCGCCTTCCACGGGGCGCGCTCAGTGAGCTGTCGACGTTCCATCCTGCCTCCGCGGCGGATGGTGGGAGGCGAGCCGCGCGGTCGCAACTCGCGAAGGCGGAAGCGAGGCCGAGACGCTGCCCCGGCCTCGCGCTTCCTCAGGCGGCGGCCTTCTCCGCCGCGTCCACGATCGTCTTCCGGTTCTTGTGGGCCTTCTCGTAGGCGACCACCGCGGCCGCGGTCTCCGCGTCGGCTGTCGTGAGCTTCGCGAGGACCTCCTTGGCGGTCAGCGCGTCGTAGCCCGCGAGCGGCGCACCGTTCGCGCTCTTGGCGCCGCTATTCGGCGAAGCCGCCTTCGGCTTGGTCGCCTTCGCCTTCGACTTCTTCGGTGCCTCGAGCCCGCCGAGGCGCTCGTCCACCTTCGCTTCGACCTGCGCGAGCGTCTTCTTGAGGCGCACGAGGAGCTGCTTCTGGAGCTCGAAGCCGCGCTCGCGCGCTTCGGTCTCCGCGAGCTCACGCACCTCGGCCGGCGCCGGCAGCCGCGGCATCGCCGCCAACTCGCGCGCGAGCCGCACGAACGCTTCCGTCTCTTCGCGCAGCGCCGACACGAGCTGCTCGCCCGCGTCGCGCGTGGTGCCGACGAAGCGCTCGCCCGCGTCGCGGGTGTCGGTGAGCAGGCTCGTCGTCGCCACCCGAGTCTCCTCGACGAACGCGAGCCCGCGCTCCTTGAGTCGCGTGACGGTGGCGACGGCTTCGGCCTTCAGGGTGCTCTTGCTCATGGCTTCCTCGTGGACGGAGCCCGTCGCCCCTCGCTCTGCAGCGGACGACGAGCGCCTCGGTTTCGGGAGCGCGTGGCTCCAGTCGTGGCCCGCACCGCGTTCGAGGTCGGTGCCGAGCGTCCCTCCGACTCCCCCCACGGGCGCCGGAGATCGACGCGCGGTGCGTCGACGTGACCGTTTCATAACGCAGTGCGTCATGACACGCAAGCTCGACGTCCGCCTTGGTGTCGAATTTCCTTTTGTTTCCGTACGGTGTCGCCCGCGTCAACGTTCCGTGCGTTTGACGCGCTGCGCTTGACGCGTTGCGTCATGGTGCTCAGGGTGGGGACTTCGGAGGACCCGCCATGACGATCTTCACTCCCTCACGACCGCACCTCAGCTCCCTCGGGAAGCCCGGCGACGCGGGCGCGCGCTGGCTCGACTGGCTGTCCAAGAAGCTCTTCGACGTGGACGCGCTCGATCTCGAGCTCGCCCGCGAAGACCTCCCGAACGCACCCGACGACGCAGAGGCTCCGACGGACGACGGTAGTTCGACGCGCACGGAGGTGGGGTCGTGAGCGCGGACGTGCTGGTGCTCGCCTGGAGTCTCGCGCTCGTGGGCGCGGTCGGCGGCACCCTCGTGGTCGCGGGCGTGGATCGTTTGCTCCGCTGGATCGCGAAGGAGTGACGCGCCCGCTCGCACCGACCCGCTCGCAGACCCTCTCGCACCGACCCTCTCGCACCGACCCGCTCCCAGACCCGCTCGCACCGACTCGTTCACGGAGCCCATCGGAAGCGAGGCGACCACGACGCCAGATGGGCCTTTCGATCCGAGCTCGCTCGTGTGCATGCTCGCGGCCATGCGCTCTTGGCTCGTGCTCTTCGGCTTCGTCCTCGCGTGTGGTCCTTCGATTCCGCGCGAGCAGCTCCTCGACGATCTCGCGCGGGCGGTCGCTGCGCCCGTGTCCGACGCCGACCAGAGCGCCCAACACAGCCGAACCGTGCAGGCTGCGGTCGACGGGGACGCGCTGCTCGGGCTGCGACGCTTCGAGGTCGAGGAGAAGCTCGGACGCGGCGACGACTGCTCGCGCCATCCGCGCTGCGGCGAGCTCGGCTTCTCGTCCGACGACTGGCTCTACAACGTCGGCGCGATGGGCGAAGGCTACGGCGGCCCCGTGCCGATGCTGATCGTCGGCTTCGATCGCGAAGGCGTGGCGTCGCGGGTCTGGAACCTCCGCACCCACGAGTGACGAGCCGCGTCGTTTCCCGACAACCCCTCGACCTCGATCGTGTCTGCGTGACACGATCCCGCTGCCGTAGCGTTCGTCGACCTCGGTGACGTCTCGGCAGCGAGGTGGGGACATGGACGGGCGCGCCACTCTGGACGTCCTTCGCGCGGCGTACCGGTTGGACGTCGACGAAGCCACGTGGGTCGAAGGCCTCGCGCGAACGCTCGCGCCGACGCTCGATCGTGGGCTCGGGGTCCAGACGATGCTCTGCGATCTGCGCTCGGAGCGCCCGGAGCTCCGGCACACCCGGCTCGACGGCGGCACGACGGATTGGTCGGCGGTCTGGCGCGAGAACTGGCTCGAGCCACACATCGCGTCGCTCTCGCGTGACCAGCTCGCGCAGGTGCTCGCGTTCGCGCCCGTCTCGCGCGCGGCCGATCTCTGGGAGGCGGTGAGCCGCGCAGAGCCCACGTATGGCGAGCTTCTGCGACGCCTCGCGCGCGAGGGATGGAGCGGCGCGCTCGGTCCGGCGGTCGGCGAGGACGCGCGGGCCGACGACAAGCTCTTCTACCCCGATTCGCTGAACGTCGTGGCGCTCGATCCGAGCGGAGTGGGCGTGGCGATCGTCGCCAACCGCGCCGAGCGCGCGCAGCCCGGTGGCAGCGAAGGGGAGCTCGAGCGCTTTGCGGGTGTGGCGGCGCACCTCACGGCGGCGCTTCGACTGCGGCTGCGACACGACCACAGCCGCGATGCGCTCGAACGTGCCGAGGTCGTCTTCGATCGAAAGGGTCGTGTGGTGCACGCCGAAGGCGAAGGTCTCGCGAGCCGGGAAGCGCTCGCGGCCGCGGTGTCGACGCGTTCGTCGGCGAGCCCCGAGCTCTCCAGCAAAGAGGTGTTGGCGCGTTGGCGGGCGCTCCACGAAGGTCGCTGGACGCTCGTCGACGTCGAAGAAGCGGATGGGAAGGCGTGGACGCTCGCCTGCCCGAACCCCCCGCGCGCCGCACGTCTGGAACGGCTCACGCAGCGTGAGCGCGAGGTGGTCGCGCTGCTCGCGCTCGGACGATCGAACAAGGCGATCGCGTACGAGCTGGGCATCTCCAGCTCGACCGTCGCGACGTTGGTCGCGCGCGCCCGCTGGAGGCTCGGCGCCAAGAGCGCCGCGGACTTGGTGCGGTTCGGTCGAAGCGCGACGTTCGCCGCGTTGACGGAGACCGCCGAGCTCCCCGTCGCGGTGGGCGCCAGCGTGGAACCGAACGGTAGGCTCCCGTCGCGCCGTCGTTCGGGCGAGCGTCCGCGCGTGAGCCGTTAGGGGCCGTCTCGACCGCTCCGTCCATCGGCCACCGACTCCAGTGAGGCCACACTTCTCGACCAGGTCGGCGGGGTCAGCCGCCGACTTCTGCGACCTCCGCGCCACCCGGAGGGCGTTGCGGGCCGCAACGTGCTTCGCTAGCAGGACCCAACCTGCTAGAACCGCTCGTGATGCGGATCCTGATCGCTCTGCTCTTCGTGCTCGTGACGTTCGGATCGGCCGAGGCGCAGCAGCGTCGCGGTACGGTGCTCGACTTCTCCGGCTGGCGCGGCTCGGCAGCCAAGAACGCGGTCGTGCGTGGCCTGCGCGAGCGGCTCGACCTCGTGTCGTCGCGCGAGGTCGCGGACACGGGCGCGGATCTCTCGTCGCAGGCGGGGATCGCCAACGCGGCCCGCTCGCTCGCGCTGACGGTGTTCGTGCAGGGCGAGGTGCAGGGTCGCGGCTCACGCGCCCGCACGATCATCCACGTCTACGACGCGCTCGGGAACGAGGTCGCGATGCGCGAAGGCCCCGCGCCGCTCGGCGGGGCGCGGCTGTCGCGGGTGCAGCGCGCGGCGGGGGAGGCGCTCGATCAGGCGCTCGTGTCGATCGAACGGCGCGAAGCGGAAGAGCGCGAGGCGGAGCGTCAGCGCGAGCTCGCCGAAGCCCGCGCGGCCGCGGAGGCCGCCGCGATGGAAGGCGAGGGCGACGAGGACGAAGACGAGGACGAAGACGACGAGGTCGACGACGAGAACCGTCTGCCGATCCTCGTGGCGTTGCTCGGCATCGACGGGCGCACCCGCAAGGCCGGCGTGGATCTCGAAGGGGGAGGCGGCCGCGACTACGACGCGGGCTTCTTCCCTTCGCTCACGCTGCAGCTCCAGAGCTTCCCGCTGCGTGGCCTCGGTGGCGCAGCGTCCGGCGTGTACGCGCAGGTCGACTTCGGAATCTCGCTCGGGCTCAAGTCCCAAGAGCTCGACTTGGCGGGCAACCCGGGGCCCGAGCTCTCGACGACCGCGATGCAGCTCGGCATCCACGTCGGCTACCTCTACCCCTTCGAGGGCGACGTGGCGCGCGTCGGTGCGTTGGTGGGCTTCGGCATCGACAGCTTCTCGATCGACGAGAACGGCACGATGCCGTCGTCGAGCTACACCTTCCTTCGGGCGGGCCTCGCGGCGGACGCGCGCCTCTACGAGAACCTGCTCCGCGCCCGCCTCGACTTCGGCTACCGCATCACCTTCGGAGTCGGCGACCTAGTGCCGACCTTCGGCGAAGACGCGAGCACGGGTGGCTTCGACGTCGGCCTGGCGGTGCACGGCCGGCTCGACTTCGGCCTGACCTACGGCCTGCGCTTCGGGTTCACGCGCTACTCGACCGACTTCGAGGGCGTCGGCATGGGCGGGATGGCGGCCGCGACCGCGAGCAACCTGACCGATCGTTCGCTGCAGGTCGGCCTGCAGCTCGGTTACACGCTCTGATCGATCCGCGAGCGCCATCGGTCGAGCTCCACGATCGAGCGCGGGCTCCGTCGATCGAGCTCGGGCTCCGTCGATCGAGCTCGGGCTCCGTCGATCGAGCTCGATCATGGCACGTGCATGCGAGCCCCTCGATGCACGGCGCTCGAAGCATGCGAGCCCGCACGTCGCGAGAGCCGCACGTCGTGAGAGCCGCGTGAGCGTCACGCCGGTTCGGAGAGCGCGGGCTCGGGCAACGCGTCGTCGGAGATCGCGTGCTCGGCCGCGAGCAGACCGAGCGCGATCCAGATCGCATCCGCGATCGCGAGGTGCACGAGCTGGAGCCACACCGGCGCGAGCAAGGCGACGTTGAGGAAGCCGAGCCCGACCTGGAGCCCGACCAGCGCCGCGAGCGCGAGCGCGTGACGTCGCACCACGCGCGACGACGTCGAGGCCGCGAGCGCCGCCGCGAACGCGCCGGTCGCGCCCGCGACCACGAGCGCGACGATGGGGTGCGCGATGCGGAGGCGGAGGAAGACGTGGGAGGTCGGATCGAGATCCTGCGCGAGGCCTTCCGCGAGCGAGCCGACGGGGAAGAGGGTGTCGCCGAGCGCGGCGATCGCGCCCGTGATGCCGACCGCGAGCATGCCGAGCGCGAGCGCGAGCGCGGCCATGCCTTGCGGGCCACGAAGCCGGAACGCGCGACCTCCGCTCGCCCACCACGCGTGCAGCGAGAGCGCCGCGACGAGCAGGTAGGTGTTCACGAGATGGGCGCCCATCCAGTACCCGCGGGCGGTGTCCGGGTTCTCGGCGACCATCCGAAAGAGCACGAGCCCCGCGCCGACGAGGGCCTCGGTGGTCATGAAGAAGAAGCCCCAGAACGCACCGCGATGGACGAGCCGTGCGCGTTCGACTTCCGGAGAAGCCGTCGTGGCTTCGTCGACTTGCTTCGCGCGGCGTCGTGCGACGATCCAGAACGCGAGCGCGCCGATCCACGCGAGCCCCGAGGTGATGCGGTGGGTGAGCTCGACGAGCTTCTTGGCGTCGGGCGCGACGGGGATCACCTCGCCGTCGCAGAGCGGCCAATGATCGCCGCAGCCGTCGCCCGAGAGGCTCGCGCGCACGAAGGCGCCCCAGAGGATCACGCCGATCGTGTAGACGACGAAGCCCCACGCGAGGCGGGCGTAGCGTCGATCGATCACGCTCCGAGACATCGCGCGGGGTCTTGGACCGTCGTCACGGGGTCGGCAAGGGGGTCGGCATGGGCGCGGCGGCGCTCGCGTGGGGCTCGCCGGGTCGCGGCTTCGCGCACGTCCGCCTTTCGATCCGCCGACGCCACGACCATACTCCGCGCGCCGTGAGCGAACCGCCCGTCTCGCCGTACCCCTTCGAACGCTGGCCACGTCTGCGGCCGGAGGACGTGGTGCGTCTGCGGCGCGTGGCCCGAGCGGTGCCGAGCGGTTCCCTCGACGCGATGTGCGCGACGCTCGGCGAGCTGCTCGGCGCGCACGTCACGCTGATCACGGGCCCGATCTACACGTGTGAGCCCGGTGCGCTCGTGGAGTCGCTCGCGGAGCCGCTCGTCGCGATCGTGCTGCGCCCGCCGGGGCCCGAGCGACCGCTCGTGGTGGAGCTCGCGCCCGATCTCGCGCTCGTGTTGGTCGATCGGTTGCTCGGGGGTGACGGCTCGCAGGTCGGCGAGGCGGTGGGCGGGCTGACGGAGCTGGAGTGTGGCGTGGTCGCGTACGCCGCCGCGCGGGTGCTCGGCGCCGCGCGACGCGCGTGGACGGTCGCGGGCGTGCTCACGACGCGGCTCGCGGTGATGGGGACGCTCGGAGACGAAGGCAGCGCGACCTGGACGGCGGAGCTCGAACTGACGTCCGAGCCGAGTCCATCGCACGCACGCAACGAGGACGGCACGCCGACGCGACGTTCGCCGGTGCGCGTGTGGATCCCCGACGCCACGCGTTGGGACGACGGCGCCGCCTCGGCGTCACGCTTCGCGAAGCTCCCGCTCGAGCTGGTGATGGACGGTGGCGAGGCCACTCTGAGCGCGTCGGAGCTGCTCACCCTGAAGCCGGAGGACGTGCTCCTGCTCGACGACGCGTGGTGGCGACGTGAGCGGACGCTGCGGCTGCGGCTCGTCGGTGCGCGCGCGACGACGTGGTGGGGGCAAGACGTCGAAGGCGCGATCGCCCTGCGACGGATCGAGTCGGGGCCCGGTGCAGGCGCAACGGCGGGCGCGACGGCGGGCGGTGCGAAGAACGATGCGCGGAGGGACACGATGAGCGAAGAGACGGCGACGCTGAAGACGCTCGGAGACGCTCCGGTGGAGGTCTCGGTCGAGCTCGCACGCATCCGGCTGACCCTGGCGGAGCTGCAAGCGCTGCGGGTCGGCGAGGTGGTGGCGAGCGGCGCGCCGATCGGCGAGCACGTGCGCCTGCGCGTGGGCGACGTGGTGATCGGTGAGGGTGAGCTCGTGGAGATCGACGGGCAGATCGGCGTTCGGCTCGCCTCGCTCGACGCGGAGTGAGCCGAACTTTCTTCGCCTTCAGCTTTTCCGAGGGTCTGTCGCCAGACCCTCCCCCACGGGGCATGAAGCCCCGAGGGGCCCCCTCCCACGAGCCTTCGCTCCCTTCGGTCGCTGCGCGCCGTCCGGCAGGGCGGCTTGCGAAATCGGCTGAGCTTCTAGTCTAGTCGAACAAACCCTTGAGCTTGTCGAGGAAGCTCGCGCGCTGCGGGAGGGTGTCGGTGCCCATCTCGGCCGCGAGGGCCTCGATCAATCGCCGTTGTTCGCGCGTGATCTTCTCGGGAACCTCGACCATCACCGTCACGAGCTGATCGCCTTTTCCGACCCCGCCGTAGGCGGTGATGCCCTTGCCGCGCAGGCGGAACGACTTGCCGCTCTGGGTGCCGGGCGGGAGCTTCATCTGCACCTTGCCCTCCAGGGTCGGGATGTCGAGGGTCGCGCCGAGCACCGCCTGCGGGAAGGTGATCGGCACCGTGCAGAGGACGTCGACCCCACGGCGCTCGAAGAGCGGGTGCGGCTCGACGCGGATCGTCAGGTGCAGATCGCCCGGTCCGCCCGGACCGACCTCGCCCGCGCCGCGCACCGAGCGCACCGCGCCGTCCTCGACGCCCGCGGGGATGCGCACCGAGAGCTCGTGCTGTCCCTCGACGAGCCCGGTCGCGCGGCACTTCGTGCACGGCACCTCGGGCTTCTTGCCGGTGCCTCCGCAGGTCGCGCAGGTGCGGGTGGTGGCGAAGATCCCGCGTTGAAAGCGGACCTCGCCGCGGCCGTCGCAGGTGGGGCAGCTCCGCACGGTGGTGCCGGGCTCGCCGCCCGAGCCGCTGCACCGATCGCAGGGCTGCGGACGCGTGACCGTCACGGTCTTGTCAGCCCCGAGGGCGGCCTCCTCGAAGGTCACCGAGACGTCGATCTGAAGATCGCGGCCCGTGCGCTTGCGGCCGCGCGCGCGACCAAGCACGTCGCCGAAGATGCCCTCGAGGATCTCACCGAAACCGCCGCTGAAGTCGGAGGGATCGAAGCCGGGGCTCGCTCCTCCGCGCTCGAAGGCTTGGTGGCCGAAGCGGTCGTAGCGCTTGCGCTGCTCCGGATCCGAGAGCACGCGGAAGGCTTCGCTCGCCTCCTTGAAGCGCTCCTCCGCCTCCGCGTCGTCGGGGTTCTTGTCGGGGTGATAGCGGCGCGCGAGATCGCGGTACGCCTTTTTGAGCTCGTCGGCGGACGCTTCGCGGGCGACCCCGAGCACTTCGTAGTAGTCCCGCTTGGGCACGGGCCCGAGCGTATCAGCACCGGCGCGGGCGCCAACCGGAAGCCGACGTTCCTGCGCTCGGCCGCGGACCGCGAGCGACGGTGGACGCCCGCTTTCTTGACCGGGTCGATCCGGCGTGGCTCGTTTTCGCCATGCGCGCGCTCGCCCTGCTCCTCGCCCTCGCCGCTTGTGGC
>CALJLK010000543.1 GCA_937982655.1 uncultured Sandaracinus sp. | reverse complement strand
TTCGAGGTCTCCGTCGAGGTCGCGCCACACGTCTTCCGCGGTGCGCGCGGGAAACACGACCTCGACGCCCACCGTCGCGATCTCTTCGAGCGCAGCGCCGCGATGGAAGACCACCGCGCTGCGCCCGGAGTCCGCGCGCGCGCTGATCACGAGCGGATGATCCGAGAAGCGGCTCGCGAACACCCGCGCCCGATCGGAGCGCTCGCGATCGCGCGCCACGAGGCTGGTCTCGCTCGCGAGGATGCCGGGACGAAGCCGCAGGCCGAGCCCCGCGAGCAGACCGTCCGCGCCGCCATCCGCTTCGTGATCCACGAGCACGAGCAGACGCCCACCGCCGCGTACGAAGCGGAGCAGCGTCTCGATCTCCTCCGGCGCGAAGGGCTCGCGTGGCCCGAGCACCGCGACGAGCGGCGTCCCGCGCGGCACCTCCTGCGCGAGCCCCTGCGCGAGGCCGAGGGTCGTCACGTGGATGTTCGCGCGTCGCAACGCGACCACGAATCGATCGAGCCGCTCCGCCGGATCGGCCTCGCTGCCGCCGTGGCTTCGCTCGGAGTGTCCGACCGTGAGCGCGACCTCGCGGCGCGGCTGGGTGAGACGCGCGAAGGCTTCCTGGAACCGACCGTCGAGCGTGCGCAGCCGAGGGCGCGCGCTCGCGAGATCGAGGCCGAGCTCCACGCTCTCCGACTGCATCGCGTCGCCTTCGCCGAGGAGCAGCACCACTGTGCCGTTGCCCGTGATCCGCAGGCGCTCCGCGAGCTCCGGCGCGAGCGCGTGATCGAGACGTTCGATCGAGAGGCGCACGCTCTCCGTCGCGAGCGCGTCGAAGTACGGGCGCACGCGCCCCGCGACCTCGTGCCCTTCCGGGTAGAAGAGCATCACGCGCACGTCGTCTTCGAGCGCGCGCACGAGGCGTCGCGAGGTCTCGCTCGGCTCCGTCACCCGCAAGAACGAGAGATCGACCCGGACGTCGCGCGCGCGCGCGGCGACGTCGAGCGAGACCACGAAGACCACCGCGAGCCCGAGCGCGAGCCCACGCAACATCGCGTCCCGCACGCGCCGGCGCACCGACGCATCGTCGGCCGGTGACCCGGCCGACCGAGAAGCGTCGCGCGCGTCGACCGAGCGCAGCACGAACGCGGTGCGCTCTCCGAAACCGAGCGCCACGATCGCGAGGAGCAGCGCGGCCGGCGCGAGGATCGCGAGCGTGCGCTCCCCGAGGTGTCCGGGGGGAAGGCCGAGCAGATCGAGGCCGTGCTCGGTGCGCAAGCCGTAGAGCCCGAGCGCGAGGAGCAACCCGAGGTGGCCGAGCGAGAGGACACTACGCGTCCGGACCCAGCGGAGCGCCGCCGCGACGACGCAGAGCGCGACCCCGAAGTACGTGAGCCACGAGGCGGAGAGCACACGCTCGCCGATCAGCACGAGCAAGAGCCCGATCGTGCTCAGGACCGCCGGCGTCACGCCTGCCGCCTCCCCGCGAGCTCGCGTGTCGCGACCAGCAGCCCGAAGTAGATCACACACCCGAAGAACACGAGGTCCGAGAGCTGGAAGAGGCCTTGGCGGAACGACGTGAAGCGCCCGAACACCGGCGCGATCGCGCGCATCCACGGGCGCGCCTCGAGCTCCGCGATGCCGGCCACGCGGTGCGTGAGCTCGAGCAGCCCGAGGATGGCGGCGGTGAGCAGCGCCGTGCCGAAGGGTCGTCGTGCGATCGCCGCGGCGGCGCTCGCGATCGCGAGGCTGGCCGCGCCGAGGAGCAGCAAGCCGAGGTAGCCGGTCGCGACGTGGCCGAAGGAGATCTTCCCGTGCACGAGGATGAGCGCGGGCAGGTGCAACGAGAGCAACGTGACGAGCGCGACGTAGCCGAACGCGCCGAGGAAACGCCCGAGCACGAGCGCGCCCTCGGACACCGGCGCCGTGAGCAGGAGCGCGCCCGCGTCGTGGCGTTCGTCGATCGGCAGACGCAGCGCGACGAATGCGACGAGCACCTCGGTGAGCACGGCGGCGTTGAGCAAGAAGAGCTCGAGCACCGCGGCGGACGGACGGCGTTCGGTCCCGATCGCGACCGCGTGGAGCTGCAGCGCTTGGAGCGCGAGCACGAGCGCCGCGAGCCACCAGCCGGTCGGCGTACGGAGCCACGATCCGAGATCGCGCGCCGCGAGGTGCAGCACGACCTTCAAGACGCGGCCTCCTTCGAAGGTTCAGCGTCGCGCTTGAGCCGCGCGAAGAGCGCCTCGAGATCGCCGGTGCGTGGCCGCGCCATCGAACGAAGCCCGAGCCCCGCGCCCACCAACGCCGCCGCGATCTGCTCCGCCACGTCGTCGATCGACGCTCCGTCCAACACCTCGACCCGTGCTCGACCCGCATCGAACGACGACACGCTCGCTCCCGGCACCCCTGCGAGCGCCTCCCGCAGCGCGCGCTCCTCTCCGCGCACCTCGAGCTCCAGCACGCGCTCCTCGCCGAGCACCTCGTCCTTCGCGCCGCTCACCGCCACGCGCCCCTCGTGCAGCACCAGCAGGTGATCGCAGCTCCGCGCTACTTCCCCGAGGATGTGGGTGCTGAGCACGATCGTCCGCTCGCCGCGCAGCCGCTCCAGCGTCGCGCGCATCTCGCCGATCTGCTCCGGATCGAGCCCTTGGATCGGCTCGTCGAGCACCAGCACCGCCGGATCGTGGACCAGCGCCTGCGCGAGGCCCACACGCTGTCGGTAGCCGTGCGAGAGCGTCGCGAGCGGCTCGTCCGCCACCTCGCGCAGCCCACACGTCTCGAGCGCGCGCTCCATCGCTTTCGTCGCCGCTTCCTTCGCGAGCCCCCGCAGCTTCGCCGCGTGCGTCACGAAACCGCGCACGCGCATGTCCGGCCAGAGCGGCGCGCGATCCGGCAGATAACCCACGACCGCACGCGCCGCGATCGACGCCGCCTCGTGCCCCGCGAGCGTGAGCCGCCCCGAGGTCGGCGCGGTCAATCCCGCGAGCATGCGCAGCGTGGTCGTCTTGCCCGCGCCGTTGAGCCCGAGCAGCCCGATCAATGCGCCTTTCGGAGCCTCGAACGTCAGCTCGCGCACGGCGGCGTGCGCACCGAACCACTTGCTGACGTTCTCCGCGACGATCACGGCTCCTCGACGTCCACTCCGTCCGCGCCCGCGTAGCTCGCGGCTTCGTCACCGAGCGCGAACGCGCGCAGGGTGCCTCGCACGGCGGCCTCCATGCCGGTGAGCTGCGCGGTCATGCGCGACTCGATGATCGTGGGCCCGACGTCCGGGCAATACACCGTGACGATCAGCCGCCCGTCGTCGCCGCCCGTCTCTTCGACGCGCACGCAGTCCTCGAACACACCCGCCATCACCTCGACGCGCTCGTCGATCGCGGTGATGCGCGCGGTGCGCCCGCTGCCGGTGTCCCACGACGCGCCCACCTCGATCGGCGCGCGCAGCAGCCACGTCGACGAGCCCGGCTCCCAGAGCCCCTCCGCGCGCCGCTCGTAGGTCAGCGATTGCCCGCCGTCGTTGCGGATCTCCACGCTCGTCCCGCGCACCGCGACCACGCGGCTGATGGCGAGCACGTTCGGCCCCACGCCCGTCTCGACGTCGTAGGTCCACACGCTGCCTTCGGTCATCGGGTAGAGGCGGTCGGGCGTGATCGGCCCACGATCGACGGGGCGTTGCGCGCCACCGCATGCGAGCGTGAGCACGAGTCCGACGAGAGCGAAGGGGAGTTGGCACTTCTTCATGGAGGCTCTCGTTGCTCGGGGTTCGCGATTCGTTCCGTCGGGATCGGTCGTGACGTGCGCAGGTCGGGCTTCGGCGGTCGTTGGGGTCGTTCGAGGGATCAGAGCACGTAACGCACGACCACCCACCCGAAGAAGAGCGTGCACGCGACGAGCACGCCGAGCTGCACTGGATCGATCGCGAGCCGACCGCTGAGCTCCGAAGCGCGCTTGGCGATCTCCGGGTCGGCGTTCGACACGAGCGGCTTCGCGAGCGAGCGCGCGGTCGCGAAGTCTCCCGCCTCGAACGCACGCTCCGCCTCGGCGATCGCCTGGCGTGCTTCGTTCGGGTCGCGGGAGCTCTCGGCCATCGGTGCGCTGGGTCGTCGGCAGGAACGATCGAGATCAAGCGGTCGTGCGGCGATCAGCGCCCCGCGTCGGGCTCCACGCTCGCGTCGCCGTCGGCGGGCGCGGGCGAATCCGTCGAGAGCCCGTCTGCGCTCGAGCCGCTCGGCGGGAAGGAGCAGAAGCGCGGCGTGTCGGTCTTCAGATCGAGATCCACCACGCGCGCGACCGGCACCCCGTTCTCGAGCGGCACGTCCGCTTCGCCGATGCACTCGTAGCCCTCGCGGCAGCCGCCTTCGCCGTTGCAGCGCTTCATGCACACGCGGATCGCGGTGCGGTCGAAGCCTCCGCGCCACTCCACGCAGCGCGCGCCGTTCGGGCACGAGTCAGGGTCGCAGTTGAGGACGGTGCAGTAGCCGTTCGGCAAGGTCTCGTCGCAGATGCGGTCGCCCTGGACGGAGCAGTCGACGGAGCTCTTGCAGGAGTCGCCGATCTCCGGCGCGCAGCCGACGAAGAGCGCCCCGAAGGCGAAAGCGAGCAGAACGGAACGCATGGGCGGCGGAGCCTAGTACAGCCCGCCAGAAGTGCGAGCGGGGAGCGATCTTCCTGGCGCAGCGGCTCATCCGCCGCGGACCCGAGGCCCGGAGACTCGCCCACGAACCTCGGGCTCACGTCCGACCCGACAGCACCCGCTCCACGATCTCGACCCCGAGCGCCTCCACCGCGTCCTCGTCGACGCCCGTCGGCAGCGCGCTCCTGCTCACCGCGTCGCGGATCGCGCGGTCCATCCGCTCCGCCTCTTCCAGCAGGCGCTCGAAGGGCCACGCGCCGTCGCGGATCGCGAGCAGCTCGTCGCGATCGGGCCGCGTCACGATCACCTCCCCGCGCGTGAGGATCTCGAGCCCCATGCGCTGCAGCCGCACGAGGTGCATCGCGTGTTTGGTGTCGTACCCGTGCCGCGCTTCCAGCGCCGCGCGCGCTTCGTTTCGTTCGCGCTTCCACTGTTGGTACTGCTGCCAATGCTTCTTCGCGGCCTCGAAACGTTTCTCGCGCGCGAGCAGCTCGAGGAAGCTCGTCGCGCCGCGGAGCACCTCGCTCGGGTCGTTCGCCGTCGTGCTCGTGTCGTGCGTGTCGCTCGTCGCCCCGAGCGCACCACGCGCGAGCAGGGTCTCCGCCGCCCCGAGCTGATCCTTCGGGATCGCGGGTCGCTCCGGCAGTCCGAACGCCACGCGCGTCGGCGGTTCCTTCGGCGGATCGAGCAGCCACTTGCGGTGCGTCTGGATCCGTCGGAGCTGCCCGAGCGCGTAGCCGCCGAAGGTCTCGCCGACCTTGCGGGTCAAGAATCGTCCGCGAAAATCGAGCAATCGCGCGCCCTCGGGGGTGAGCACGCGATGGAGCGAGGCGTCGACGAAGAGCAGCTCCAGCACGGTGGGGTTCGCGTTCACGAGCAGCCGCAGCAGCTTCCGCAGCTCGAACGCGACGTGGTCCTTCGCGTCGGTTTCCTCGAGGGGCTGTCGCCAGCCCCTCCCCCACGGGGCGTGAAGCCCCGATGGGGCCCCCTCCCGCGAGCCTTCGCTCACTTCGTTCATCGGCTCCACGCTCACGCGTGGCCCGATAGTCTCGTTGAATCGTGCGGCTACGCGGACTGCGTCCACTTCGCTTCGCACGATTCCACTTCGAACCGCTGCGCGCCGTCCGGTAGGGCGGCTTGCCTCGCAGGAAATCGGACTCTCTACAGTGCTATGCGCGTGACCGAGGACTCCGGTGCCGAGCTCGATCTGCTCCGGCCCTCCGCGAAACCCGAAGTACCAAACCTTCGGGCCCACGATCACACCCTTCACGTCGAGGTCGGAGCCTTCGCGTGCGAGCCCGTACGCCTGGCTCCCGTGCACGGTCTCGTAGATCGTCGTGATCGTGTCCATGACGGGGCAGCGTAGCGCGTCGCGTGCGCGTGCTCGCGGTCGTCCACCGCTCGATGCCGGCTCCCGCAGGTCTCTACGGTCGCGAGCTCGGTCGGCAAACACGTCGCGAAGACGCGATCACCCGCCGAGGTAGCGGTAGAGCGACCTCACGCTGATCCCGAGCTCCGCCGCCGCGGCTTCTCGATTGCCGTCGTGCCTCTCGAGGGCGGCCTTCACATAGTCGACCACGAAACGATCGCGCGCTTCGGTCAGCGGCAAGAGCGGCGCGTTGGGTGGGCTCGACGGGGACGACCGCGTCGCGAGCTGCAGATCCTCGGGCGTGATCTCGTCGCTTTCGCACAAGAGCGACGCGCGCCGCATCGCGGAGCGCAGCTCGCGCACGTTGCCGGGCCACGGATGCCGACGGATCACGCGCTCCGCCGCGGGCGAGAGACGACGCGCGGGCAGGCCGAGCTCCTTCTCTGCGTGCCGCAGGAAGAGCCCCGCGAGCAGGGTGACGTCGTCGCCGCGCTCGGAGAGCGAAGGCAGATGCAGCGTGATCTCTTGCAGCCGGAAGAGCAGATCGCGCCGGAAGCGACCCGCCGCGACCTCCGCTTCGAGATCCTTGTGCGTCGCGGCCACGAGGCGGAAGTCGACTGCGCGCGGCTCGGTGTCGCCGACCCGCGTCACGCGGCGTTCTTCGAGCGCGCGCAGCAGCGCGGCCTGCATCGGCTGCGGCATGTCGCCGAGCTCGTCGAGGAAGAGCGTCGAGCCGTGCGCGCGTTCGATCACGCCCATCCGATCGGCGACCGCGCCCGTGTACGCGCCGCGCTTGGCCCCGAAGAGCTCGCTCGCGAGGAGCGACTCCGGCACCGCGGAGCAGTTGAGCGCGACCATCGCGCGCCCACGTCGTGCGCTCGCGTGGTGCAGCGCGCGCGCGACCATCTCTTTGCCGGTGCCGGTGTCGCCGAGCACGAGCACCGAGAGCTCGCTCGGCCCGACCTTCTGCACGAGCCGACGCAGCTCGTGCATCGAGGGGTGCTCGCCGACCAAGAGGTAGTCCGCGTCCGCGCTCGTGCCCGCCGCGCGTCGGAGCTGCGCGAGGAGCGGAAGCACCAACGAGCCGACGAGGCGCAGCTCGTCGACGTGATGAGCCGCGAAGCGCGCGCGGGCGCCTTGTTTTCCGAGGAAGATCGCGCCGAGCACGGTGGCGCCGAGCTTCATCGGCACACAGAGCACCGACCGAAGCCGCAGCGCCGCCACGCTCGGCACGTCGCCGTAACGACCGTGCGCGGCGGCGTCGACGAGGAGCACCGGCTCGCCGCGCGTGAGCACGTCGCGCACGAGGGTGTCGGAGAGCAGCGCCGCGCCGTCGTCGAGCGCGCGCCCGTCGCGATGTTCCGCGACCGGCACCGTGTAGTCGCCGCGCTCTTCGAGCACGAGCGCGCCGCTGTCGGCGTCGGTCGCGGCGAGCAGCTCGCGCAAGAGCGCGCGCAGGGCGGCCACCGGACCGTCCGCGTCACCGAGCGCGAGGGCGATGCGCTCGACCGGCAGCCGCGTCGCCTCGTCGAGCGCGTCGACGGAGACGTCCGTGCCGGATACCTGCACCGCGAGCGCGGCGCCTTCCCGCACGATGCGCTCGCCTGCTGCGAGCACCACCACGTCGCCGCTCTCGAGGAAGCGCGCCTCGACGCGCCCGTCGTCGCGCCGCTTGAGCAGCGCCCACTGCCGCGGCAACGACGGAGTCCGCAGATCCGCGCGCGGATCCGAGCCCACCGCGAGCACCCGCTTGTCGAGGGCGCGCCGAACCGCGGCTTGCCCGAGCACTTCGAGCACGATCTCCAACGACGCGTCTGCGCTCATCGCGGGCGAGGGTAGATCGCGCGCACGCGAGGGTCACTCGAAGCGAACGAAACGGCGCTCGGACGTGTCGCGGCCGCTCGCTCGGACGGGCGCTTCGATGGGCGCTCGCCCGGGACGCTCGCTCGGCGCTCCATCAGGCGGGCGCCGTGCACGCACCGAAGAACAACACCGCGAAGCCGCCGAGCTCGGCCGCGACGAGCGCGACCATGAACGCGACGACGAGCGCGGGAGGCACGGTGCGCTTCCCGAGGCGGTGCGGTTTCTCGAATTGATTGTCGGTGTCTCGCAGCACGCCGTGGATGACGTAGGTGGAGAGGCCGAGCGCGAAGAACGCGATCTGTGCGACGACCGCCGCGACCTCGAGCTCCGGCGCGAGCGCGCTGAGCGCGGCGAAGCGCTCCACCACGAGGCACGCGAACGCGTAGAGGAGCGCGGCGCGGTGCGCGACGTCGACGTAGACGGGGGCGCGAGCGTCCGAGCTGCGCGCGAGGGCGACGTACTTCCAGACGCCGAAGACGAGGCCCGCGAGAAAGAAGACGCCCGAGGAGAAGGCAGCGAATCGTTCGGCGAACGGCATCGGCGGAGTGTGTGCGCGGCGTGAGGTCGTGGCTTGTACGAACCGGCTGCCAACGCGGCGATCGCTCGTTCACTCGTTCCGCCCACTGCTATCGTGTCGCGTGGCTCGCATCCACCTCTGGACCGACCGCGTGCTCTCCGTCGCGCGCCTCGGCCGCGTCGGTCTCCACGCGCACGCCGCGACCGCGGTGCTCTTCGCGGTCGACGGACCCTTCGCGCTGCGGGTGGCGGGTGGCCGCTTCGAGGCGGTGGAGCACGTCGTGGTGTCCGCGGGCTGCCGCCACGAGCTCGACTGCGGCGACGGTCGCGTGGCTGTCGTGCACCTCGCGCCCGGCGCGCTCGCGCACGCGCGCCTCTGCGATCACCTCGGCCTCGATCCGAAGGCCTCGCATCACCGCCTCGCGTCCCCCACGCGGCGCGAGGAGCTCGAGGCGATCTTCGAAGGCGAGCTCGGCGGCGCGGAGCTCGCGGCGTGGATGGACACGCGGGTGGGGCCCACGGCGCGCCGTCACGCGCGCGATCGTCGCGTCGAGGACGTCGTGCAGCGCCTCACGAGCGCGCAGGAGATCGAGCCGCTCGACGAGCTCGCGGCGGGGGTGGGGCTCTCGGCGTCGCGGCTTCAACACCTCTTTCGCGCCGAGCTCGGCATCACGCCGCGTCAGCTCCGCGCGTGGCAGCGCCTACGGACCGTCGCTCGCCGCGTGAGCGAAGGCGACGACCTGACCCGCGCCGCACTCGAGGCGGGCTTCGTCGACTCCGCGCACCTGAGCCACGCGTTCCGACGTTTCCTCGGGATCGCGCCCTCGCGGGTGCTCTCGCGGCAGGCGCGCGTGCACGTTCACGCGCCGAAGAGCACGTAGCGCACGGGTTCGCGCGCGAGCAGCGCGCCGGAGTTCTTCGAGAGCACCGCGAGCGCGTCGTCGAGCGTGGCGGCGTCGTGGGTCTCGACGCGACGGATCGCGCGCTTCGGCGGCAGCATGCGGCGATCGAGCGCGTTGAGCTCGGCGCGCCTCGGCGGACGACGCAGGAAGCGGCGGTAGCGCGCTTCGAGCTCGGGCGCGACGTCGAGCAGCGGCGCGAGCGCGAAGTCGCGGAGCTCGAGCGCGGGGTGGGGCACGACGAGCCGCGCGCTGCGAAACGGCCGCGCGGTCCAGAGCAGATCGAGATCGAGGGTGCGCGCGCCCCAGCGCTCGGTGCGTACGCGGCCGAGCTCGCGCTCCACGCGGAGCAGACGATCGAGGAGCGCTTCGGGCGCACCGTCGAAGCGCACGCGGAAGGCGGTGTTCACGAAGTCGGGTCCGGGCGGCGCACCGGGCAAGACCAGCGCCGGCGTAGCGACGAAACGCGCGACTCGCTCGACCCGCGCGCCGAGCCCGTCGAGCCGCCGCGCCGCCCCCCGCAGGAGCGCGACGCGGGTGCCGAGGTTGCTGCCTGCGCCGACGATCGCGATCACCGCGCGAGGGTGCCGCGCGGGGTCGGGGGCGGCAACGATCGTCGCGGGTCCACGGGGTCCGCCGCGGAGGATCGTCGTGGGTCCGCGGGGTCAGCCGCGGAGGATCGTCGCGGGTCCGCGGGATCAGCTGTGGACGATCCCCTGCCGGACCGCGACTTCGTCGGAGTATCGTCCGCGCCATGGTTGCGACCTGGGTCATCGATCCGAAGAAGAAGAAGGCACAGAGCGACGATCCGACGACGCCGCCGAAGCGGGTGCCCCTCGACCAGGCGATGGAGACGCTCTTCGTCACGCGGGTTCAGCGTCGGACGGCGTTAGGAGCCTCCGACGATGCGCGTCACATCCTCGCATTCCTCGAGCGTTTCTACACCGATCCGGAGGCCCGCAAGGACAAGCCGGACGAGGACGGCCTCGAGGCGCTGTGGGCCTGCTACGCGAGCACGATGGACCACAGCTCGACGCTCTCGCTCTTCTTCGAGTGGGGCGGGCCGGAGTGGCTCCTCACTCACTCGCTCGAAGGCGGTCGCTACTCTTGGGATGTCGCGCGGCAATCCTTCACGCGAGAGAGCCAACCGAAGACCCATTGGGGGCTCTACTACACGGTGATGTTCCTGCGAAAACACGCGCCGAAGCTCGACCTCGCGGGGCCCGCGCGGGCCGCGAAGCTGCCGCTCGCCGATCGAACGCGCCTGGCGAGTCTGTTCGACGACGCCGGGTGGGCGGGTGAGCTCGCCGACGAATGGATCACGCAGGGAGTCAGCCAGAGCGATGCCTGGGATGCGTGTTGGATTCTCGGATTGATCGACGATCCCGAGCGCTTCGAGCGCTTCGTCGCCGCGATCGGCGATCAAATGCAGTACATCGGCGGCAGCGCGCGCCTCGGGCGGCTCGTGGGTCGGCTGCCGGCCGAGGTGGTCGAGCGGGTCTTCGTCGGGCTGCTCGATCACGGTCTGAAGGACAAATGGAAGAGCTCGAACGTCGAGCCCTACGCGAAGGCGCTCTTCCACGTGAAGAGCCCGGAGGTCGCGCGGGTGCTCGCGGCGTGGATCGGCGAGAAGAGCGTGGCGAAGGTCGCGACGGACTACTTCCGCGCGCACCCGGAGCTCGCGGACGCGGCGCTCCTTCCGGTCGCGAAGCGGAAGGGCAAGGCGGGCCCGATCGCCAAGGCGCTGCTGGAATCGCTCGCGCGCGCGCCGGGGGTGTCGGCGGAGGACGGGTCGGGCGAGTCGGAAGACGGGTCGGAAGATGCCGCCGACGAGAAGCCCACGAAGAAGTCGAAGGCGGCCGGGGCCGCGACCAAGAAGACGAAGGCGAGCGCGAAGGTCGCGAGCGAAGCAGAGCCTCCGCGGAAGAAGGGCGCGAAGCCGGCGACCTCCACGAACGACGCCGTCTCTTCGAAGAAGTCGAAGCCCACGAGCGGCTCGGTGACGCTACCCGAGGTGCTCGTCTCGCCGCCGTGGGCGAAGAAGCATGCGTCGTCGCGCCCGAAGCTCGTGCTCGAGCTGATCGTCGAGAACGAGTCGTTCACGCCGCAGGTGTCGCCACACCTCAAACGGCCGGTCGACGACCGATCGCCGGAGAAGGACGCCACGTTCCTTCGTGGCGGTCCCCCCGAGAAGGTCTACGAGATGGCGGTCTTCAACCTCACCGACGAGACCGCGCTCGCTTCGTTGCGCGATCGCGAGGCGCTGCTGGGAGCTTGGTACCTCGACAGCTTCGTGCATTGGCTCGGCCCCGCGCTCGTTCCGCTCGCCATTCGCACGATCGCGATCCGCCTCGCGAATGCCTACCTGTTCCTACCCCGCGCGCGCTCGACCCGCCTCGCGCTCCCCTGTGCCCGGCTTGCCGCCAAACGCAGCGGCGGCGCCGAGCGGATCGCGACCCGCGCGTGGCTCTTCGAGAACCCCGAGCTCGCGGCGCTCGGGCTGATCCCTGCCGCGCTCGGAGACGACGACGGCGCGGCCGACGTCGCCGAACAGACCCTGCGCGCGCTCGCGCACGCGGGCCACGGCGAGCTCGTCTCGCAGGCTGCCGCTCGCTACGGAGACGCCGCGAAGCAGGCGATCGACGCGCTCCTCACGCGCCCGCCCGAAGAACGTTTTCCCGCGAAGCTCCCGCCGAAAGCGAAGTGGGCGCTCCCCGATCGCGTGGGCACCCTCGAGCTCACGGACGGCACTCGCCTCACCGAAGCGCAGGGCACCGCGTTCGTGCAGATGCTCCAGTTCTCGCCGCTCGGCGATCCCTACGTGGGCGTCACGCAGACCCTCGCGCTCGCCACCGACGATTCGCGCGAGGCGCTCGCGAAGGCGCTCTTCTCCGAGTACCTCCTCGCGGGCTCACCGCCCTCGCACGATTGGGTCATCGCCGCGATCGCGCTGCTCGCACCCAAGATCGCGATCGCGTCGCTGAAGCCCCAGATGCGCCTCTGGGCGGCGGACGGAAAGGTGCCGCTGCTCCACCGCTCGCTCGAGACGCTCGCCGCGATCGGCACCGACGACGCGCTCGTCGTGGTCTACGACGCGGGCCAACGCAGCCGCTACGACGACACGCGCGACAAGGTGCGCGACATCCTCGACGACGTCGCGCGCGCGCGCGGCCTCTCGTACGAGACCCTCGAAGACCTCCTCGTGCCCGAGCTCGGTCTCGAAGAAGGCGCGGTCACGCTCGACCTCGGCACACGCACCCTCTCGGTGCGCCTCGGCGATCACCTCGAGCCGGTGCTCGTCGACGAAGCGGGCACCACGATCGCGAGCTTCCCGCGCAAGTCGAAGAAGGACGACCCCACGAAGTACGACGCCGCGAAGGCGAAGTTCGCGGCGCTGGAGGAAGCCTCGGATTCGGTGGGCAAAGGCCAGATCCTCCGCTTCGAGCGTGCGCTCCGCGATCAGCGGAGCTGGAGCGTCGCGGAGCTTCGGCAGAACGTGCTGCCGCAGCCGCTCGTGCGACACCTCGCGCGCCGCCTCGTCTGGCAGGTCGTGGACACGAGGGCGCTCTTCCGCGTCGCGGAAGACCTCACGCTCGCGGACGCCAACGACGACGCGTTGCCGTATCCACCCGACGACGCCCGCGTGGTGCTCGCGCATCCGCTGCTCGCGCCCGACGTCTCGAAGTTCGAGCGCTGGCTCGCGGACTACGAGGTCATTCAACCCTTCGCGCAGGTCGGCCGCGAGGTCTTCCGCCTCGACGACGCCTCCGCGCGCACGAGCACCTACGAAGGCGCGAGCGGCCGCACCGCCAGCTACCTCGCCGTCCTCGGCCTCACGCTGGGCATGGGCTGGAAACCCGTCGCACCCGGCGAGCGCGGCATCGACGCGATCGCGCGCGAGCTTGTCGCGACCGACGGAACCCCGCTGATCGCGCGCCTCGCGATCTCCCCGGGCCTCCTCTTCGGCGGCGCCAAGGGCCGCCCCGAACAAACCCTCGGCGCGCTGACCCTCGCCACGGAGACGAAGGAGCCCGCGAGCTTCGATCGGCTGAGCCCGCTCGCGCAGAGCGAGCTGGTGCGCGACGCAATGACGTTGGCGTGAGGTGCGCGATCTTTCACGAGGTGACCGGTCCTCCGAAATCGTCGATTCTCGGGGGATGCGTTCACGTCTGGTTCGGGGCTCGCGCGCGCTCGTCGCGCTCGTGGTGTTCGGTCTGCTCGGCTGCGGCGACGACGACGGCGGCGCCACCGACGGCGGAGGTCGCGACGCGAGTCGGCCCGACGCGAACGGGATCGACGCGAGCGGGATCGACGGGGGCGAAGACGTCGACGCGGGCGATCGCGACGGCGGCGGCGGAACGGACGCTGGGAGCAGCGAAGCGTGCGCGTGGCCGGCGCCGATCGACGAGGGGCACACCTTCGCGCGCACGCTCTACGTCCGGGCGGGCGCGAGCGGGGATGGCTCCGAGGCGATTCCCTTCGGCGACATCGAAGACGCCGCAGCGGCCGCGACGCCCGACACGTTGATTCGCGTGGCCGCCGGCACCTACGACTTCGTGCGCGCGATCAGCCCGCAGGGCGAAGAAGGTCGGCCCATCAAGTTCCTCGCCGACGGCGAGGTCGTGATCGACGCGGGCGCCGGCAACACCGGCTGGACGATGAACGACGCGCGGTACGTGGTGATCGAGGGCTTCACGATCCGGAACGCCGGCATCCACGGGATGAACCTCGACGACGGCGGCTCGTTCGAGACGCCCGCGCACCACCTGGTGCTGCGGAACGTCACGATCCCGAGCGCGGGCTCGGGCGGCAACAACGACTGCATCAAGATGTCGGGCGTCGACGACTTCTGGATCCTCGACAGCGACGTGGCGGAGTGCGACCGCGGCGAGATCGTCGACATGGTCGGCTGCCACCGCGGCGTGATCGCGAACAACCGCTTCGCGCGTCCGGTCGGCAACGGCGTGCAGGCCAAGGGCGGCTCGAGCGACGTGCTGATCACCGGCAACCTCTTCGACGCGATCCCCGGGCGTTCGGTGAACGCGGGCGGCTCCACCGGGCTCGAGTTCTTCCGCCCGATCGACGCGCCGCACGAGGCCGCGCGCATCGTGGTGATCGCCAACGTGATCCGCGACGGCGGCGCGGAGAGCGGCGCCGCGATCGCGTTCGTCGGCTGCGACGCCTGCGTCTTCGCGCACAACACCGTGATCCATCCGCAGACGTGGATCGCGCGCATCCTCCAAGAGACGACGGGCGAGCGCTTCGTGCCTTCGCGCAACGGGCTCTTCGCCAACAACGTGATCGTGCTGCGCGCCGCCGATCTGCGGACCTTCTTCAACGTCGGTGGCGGCACCGCGCCGGAGACCTTCCGCTTCGAACGAAACCTCTGGTTCGCGGAGGACCAAGGCGCGGGCTGGGCGGGACCGAGCTACGGCGGCACCGGGATCCCGAACGGGATCGACGAGCTCGTGCAGGTGGATCCGCTCGTCGGGGACGACTTCGAGCTCGGCGCGGGTAGCCCGGCGCGCGGCGCCGGTGTCTCGATCGGTCGCGCCTTGCCGCCCGATTATCGTGGGCGTTGCTACGCGGAGCCGCCCGCGCTCGGTGCGCTCGAGTCGCCGTGAGCGTCGCGTCGTCGCACCCGTGAGCGTACGGTGGAGATCGCGCGGTGGTGATCGCGCGGTGGTCGCTCGGGCGTGAACATCGGCGATGAACGCGCAGGCATTCGCGTCTGGGCCTGCTCGCCTGGGAGTGCTCGTTCGGGCGAGCTGGCGCGGGCGTGCGCGTTCGGGTGAGCTCGTGCTCAGCGTTTGATCAAGCGGTCCCGTCGCAAGCGGTGGTCCTCGTCGATCGCGCGATGTGCCGCGAACGCCGCCACACCGACGCAGCCGAGCGTGGTCGCCCCGGTGATCAAGAAGAGGATCAGGAGCTGGTACTTCACCGCCTCCACCGGCTCGGTGCCCGACAAGATCTGCCCCGTCATCATCCCGGGAAGCGACACCACGCCCGCGACCATCATCGCGTTGACGATCGGAACGATGCCGCGTCGCACCGCGCGGCGGATCGGATCGCGCGCGGCTTCCCAACGCGTCGCGCCGAGGGCGAGCTCGAGCTCCACGCGTTCGCGATCTTCCGCGAACGTCGCGAGCAAGGTGTCGAGGCAGAGCGAGATGCCGGTGAGGCCGTTGCCGAGCAGCATGCCAAGCAGCGGCAGCAGATAGCGCGGGTGGTACCAAGGCTCGGCGCCGACGAAGAGCGCGGCGCCCGCGATCGCGAACACGCCCGCGGTGAGCACGAGGGTCGCGAAGGTGCCGACGAAGGCGCCGACCAGGGTGTGGCTCGAACGCTGGAGCGCGGCGCGCGTGGCGAGCACGATCATGATCGCGGCGGCCCCGAAGGTGAGCCCCCAGTGCACGTGCGCGAAGATCCAGCGCAGCGCGAGACCGACGAGGAGGAGCTGCACGGTCGCGCGCACCATGCCGAGCGCGAGCTGACCTTCGAGCTTCAAGCGGAGCGCGAGGCTCGTGGCGCCCGCGAGGAGCACGAGCGCGGCGGCGCCCACGAGATCGAGGGTGGAGAGGGCGATCACGTCGGGCGCGGTGGCGACGGTGGCGTCGGCGAATGGGAGCAGGCTCGACCCGAAGCTCGGGAACGCGAAGCTCGAGAGGATCGTGGCGAGCTCAGCCATCGCGCACCTCGGCTTCCGGCGTCGCCGTCGCGCGAAAGCTCTCGAGATCGAGCGTCGCCGCGTCTTCGGGCGCGTCGTGTCGGACGAAGAGCAGCGCGAGACCCTCGTCGCGTCGCGCGTCGAGGAGCTCGAGCACCCGACGACGCGTCTCCGGGTCGAGGCTCGCAGTCGGCTCGTCCGCGAGCAACACCCGCGGCCGCCCGAGCAACGCGCGCACGAGGTGCACGCGTTGTTTCTCGCCACCGGACAGCGTGGTCGCGTCCTGGTCGAGCACGTTCGGAAGATCGAGCGCGCGCAGCCACGTCTCCGCGAGCTCCGCGTCGAACGCTCCCGTCGCGCTCCGGTAGCCGAAGGGCCGCGCGAGGTTCTCGCGCACCGAGCCTTCGAGCATCGTGGGCGCTTGCGCGAGGTACGCGACACGACGGCGCCACGTCGGGAAGCCGAGCGCGCGTGCGGTCGAGCCGTCGAGGGCCACGGCGTCGCCGGGATCGGCGTGCAGCGCCGCGATCGTGCGCAGCAGCGTGCTCTTCCCGAGCCCGCTTCGACCACGAAGCGTCAGCGCGTCACCCGGCGCGAGGTCGAACGAGACGCCGCGCAGCAGCGGGCGTGCGGGGAGACTCACGTCGAGCGAGCGGACGACGAGCACGCCTCGTGGGTAGCACGCGGAGACGTCGAGGCCGCTCGTCGGATGTGCCGTTCCTCGCGGGCGCTCGATGCGCTCAAGCCTCGGGACGCTTCGCGCCCGGATCGCTGCGGCGCATCGCCTTCGGCACCGCTTTCTCGATCACGAGCTCCACGCCCTTGCCCGCGGCCTTGCGCAGCGCGGGCTCGACCACGCGCGCGCGCACGTGCGGTGCGCCCGAACCGAACGCCGCCTCGCCGTGCAGCCGCACCACGACACGTTTGTTCGTGGCCTCGACGAGCTCGATGTCGCCGCCGTCGGCGCGCAGGAGCGGACGAAGCACGTCCTCCACCATCGACGTCACGGCGCGACTCACGGACGAGACGTTACACCAGCGAACCGCGCTCCCACAATTCGATGGTTCGGTCGCCTGACGGCGACGCTCACGTGACGTCGGGTCGCTCGGCCTGTCGGCCGGCTCCAAAAACGTCAAATGCGCCCTTGGATGAGAAGGCACCGCGCGTCGACGAGCTCCCGCGGCCCTCCCGCGAAGGAGACGTAAGGCGACGTCGTACGCGCCGATGTCCGTCGACTCCGCGCGTTCTTGGGGGTCTTGCCGAGAAGCCGAGCCGCCGACCTGAAACCAGTGAGTCTGCGCATGTCCGCGAGGCCCCTTCGCTCGCGAGGATGCCTCGCGTTCGCTGCGTCGGGAGCAGCGGTCGTCGACTTGGTTCTTCGCGCGTGGCGCGCCCCTCGGGAGCTCGGATGCTTCGCAAGCTCGTTGTTTCGTCGTGCTTTCTCTTCCTCGCGTGTGGGGACGACGCGCGACCGATCGGTCCACGCGTCGACGGCGGCGGCGCCGACACCGGCTCCGGTCCCTGCGCGGAAGGCGCGATCAGCTGCATCGGCCGGGAGCGCTTCGTCTGCGAGAGCGGCACCCCCGTGTCGCAGGGCCTCTGCGAAGAAGCCTGCGCGACCGGCATCGGCTGCACCGCGTGTGTGCCCAACCTGCTCTTCTGCGACGGCCAAGAGATCCGTCAGTGCTCCGCCGACGGCATGAGCTCCGAGCTGCAGCGCGAGTGCCCGAGCAACGAAGCCTGTCGCGGCGGGGTGTGCGTCGACGCTTGCGCGCTCGCGGCGGCCGAGCGCAGCAACGTCGGCTGCGTCTACATGGCCGTCGATCTCGACAACGAGTTCTCGAGCTTCATCGGCACCGCGCCGCGCAACGAGCAGTTCGCGGTCGTGCTCGCGAACCCGAGCGACGTCACGGTCCAGGCGTTCGTCTACCAGAGCAACGGCCGCCCCAACTCGCCCGCGCAGACGCTCACGACCTCCACCTTGGTGCCGCCGCAGGGGCTCGTGCGCATCGACTTGCCGGCCCGCGAGGTCGACGGAACGGTCGGCGACACCGAAGGTCCGGGCACGCACCTGTCGAACCACGCGTACCGAATCGAGACGAACTTCCCCGTCGTCGCGTACCAGTTCAATCCGATCATCGAGAGCGCCTCCAACGACGCTTCTCTGCTGATTCCGGTGCCCGCGCTCGACACGCACTACCGCGTGATCGGCTGGCCGACCGCCAACCCGATCGAGCCGGTGGGCAACCTGCCCGGCATCCCCGATCACTCCTACGTCACGATCGTCGGTACCCAGCCCGGCACCACGGTGCGCGTCACCCTCGGTGGCCCGATCGTGGGCGGCACCGTGCAGGGCGGCGGCACCGTCGCGGCGGCGTCGGCCGGGCAGACGATCGAGTACACGATCGGACCGTTCGACGTGCTCAACCTCGAGAGCGACGGCATCCCCGGCGACATGACGGGCACCCTCGTCACCTCGAGCGCGCCGGTGGCGGTCTTCTCGGGCGGCGAGCGCGGCATCGCGCCGATCGATCGCGACGCGCCCGCGCATCCGAGCGGCGCGCCCGACGATTGGTGCTGCACCGAGCACCTCGAAGAGCAGGTCTTCCCGACGGTGGCGTGGGGCCGCGACTTCGTGGTCACGGCGAGCCCGAAGCGCGCCGATCATCCGACCTGGCGCGAGCCCGACATCTACCGCGTCCTCGCGGATCGCGACGGGACGGCCATCACCACGAACCTGCCGCCGCCGAACGACAGCTTCACGCTGAACAGCAACGAGTTCCGCACCTTCTACGCGGATCGTTCGTTCGTGCTCAACGCGTCGGCCGCGGTGTCGATCCAGCAGATCCTCGTCTCCCAAGACTGGGTCGTGGATTGGAAGCCGGGCCACGGCGGCGATCCTTCGATGATTCTCTACCCGCCCTTCCAGCAGTACCGCGACAACTACCTCGTGCTCGCGCCGGAGACCTTCTCCTCGAACTACGTGGTCATCAGCGCGCCCACGGGGACCACGGTCTTCCTCGACGGACGCGAGCTCGACGCGGACGAGTTCATGCGCATCTGCGCCTACGAGGATGCGGGGACCATCGAGGGTCAGGCCTACACTGCCGTCACGTGCCCGGTGAGCGGCGGCGTGCACCGCATCGAGAGCTCGCGCCCCGTCGGCGTGATGGTCTACGGCTACCACAACGTCGGCAGCTACGGGTACGCGGGCGGCTCGAACCTCACGATGATCAATCCGCTGATCTGAGACGACCGCGATCAGCTCGCCGCCGCGACCGCGAGCTGCGCGGCGAGCACGACGCACACCCCCAGCCCGACGACGTAGGCGCGATTGCGGAGCGGCTGGGTCGGGCGGAGGTACGCGAGGGTGTGCACGACGCGGGCGGCGACGAACACGAGCCCGTACGCGAGCACGTGGGTCGCGCGGCCGTCCGCGTGCGCGAACGCGAGCAGGAGGGCGAGAAAGAGCGGCACGTTCTCGCCGTCGTTGCGCAGCACGTTCTGCGCGCGCTCGACGAGGACGTGCTCGCGTTCGAGCGGCGTCGCGCCGCGACCGAAGAACGCGGCGTCCTCCGGGCGCACGAACGCGCGATGACGGATGCGCACCACACCTTGCACCGCGGTGGTGGCGAAGAGCTTGAGGAAGAGCGCGACGACGACGAGACCGAAGGCTTCGAAGGGGGACATGATCACCTCGCCGCGACCTTGGCGCGGTGGGGCGAGTCGGTCTTGAACGCGTTTGCGGTGATCGACGCGGTGTCGTCGTGGGCGGGAGTTCGCGCCTTCGCGTGTTCGCGTCTTCGCGGGTGCGCCTTCGCGGGCGCGTCGTCGTGGGAGGTGCGCTTCGCGAGCGGTGCGATGGCGCCCTCGAGCCCCTCCGGCTCACCGAAGCAACACCACGCCGTCGGCCCGCCGGAAGTACGTCGGCGGCTGACCCATGAAGCGGCGCGCGGTGCGCGCGTAGTGCGCTTGATCGGCGAACCCCGCGCGCGCGGCGGCGGTCGCGATCGAGGCGCCTTCGCTCTGCGCCGCGTACCCGGCGAGGAGCTTGCGCCACAACGCGTATGCCTGGGGCGGGAGGCCAGTGGTCTCCGCGAACACACGCGACGCATGCCAAGGCGAGAGCCCGACGTCGGCCGCGAGGGCCGCGAGCTCGAAGCGAGGATCGTCGTCGAGCCGTTCGCGCATCGCGCGCACCCTTCGGTCCTCCGAACGGGGCGGCGCGTCCGCATCCACCAACGCTCGTGCGAGCGCGCGCTGAGCGTCACGCGCGTCACGTCGCAGGCCGTCGAGCGCTCCGCGCGCAATCGCCTGGAGCGCCTCCGCCACCCGACCTTCGATGGGCCCGCTTCGCGGCAGGCTCGCGACGAGCCGACCCTCGAGCAGACGTGGATCGAAGAAGAAGGTCGCGCACAGCCCCTCGCACCCCGCGACGTTCGGCTCGTCCGGCACGATCCAATACGGGGCGCGCGTGCGGTGGAGCGCGCCCTCGCTCGGACCGACCTCGACGAAACCCTCGAGCGGCACGAGCAGCTTCGCCGCGTGGTGCGCGTGTCGGCTCGTTCGCGCGCGCGCCGCGACGTGCACGCCGCCGCCTTCGGCGAGCAGCACGGTCGTCACGTCGAGTCTCCGCGCGAGCGCATCGTCGAGAATCAGTCTACGTTGTTTCGATGGTTCGACTCACTCTCTTGGGAATCTTTCTTCTCGCGTGCGGCGGCTCTTCGACCGAGGACACCGACGCCGGCAACGGCGTCGACGGCGGCAACCTCGTCTGTTCGGCGGAGGAGTCGCAGGTCTTCTGCCGCGATCTCGTGCCGGAAGAGCTCGCGGGTCCCGGCTGCTGTGGCGACCTCGGTGCGTTCGGCTGCGAAGGAGCCGAAGGCGCGCGTTGTCCGGGCGAGCTGGTGCCCGCGAGCGAGTGTGTCGGCACGTGGAGCGGGTCGGGCGCGGGCTGTCGCTGAGCGTACCGACGAACGCTCCGTCGATCTTCCTGCTACCTTCCCGCCCGATGCGTCGCTCGGTGGCCCTCCTGCTCTTCACGCTCGCGTGCGATCCTGCGTCGCTCGCGGACGTGGACGCGGGTCACGTCGACGAACATCCGGACGCGCACGTGCCCGACTGCGTGGGTGACGCGCCGAGCTGCCTCTTCGAGGGCGACGAAGGTTGCGAAGGCCCCCGCTTCGATGCGAGCTGCATCGACGGCACGTGGAGCTGCGACCCGTGCACGCTGGGCGATCCGCACTGCGACGACCCACGCGACACGCGGCGCGCGCGCGACTGCGAACGCTGACGAACGCGTGGCGAGCACGCTCGTGGCCGTGGTCGTGAACGTGAACGGCGACGTGAACGCTCTCGACGATCGACTCGCTGCCTCGACGCTCACGAGCCGCGTCACCGGCTCAGCCCGACTTCGGCACTTCCAAGAGCTCCAACATGCGCGGACGCGCCGGCTCGCCCTCCATGTAGTCAGTCTTCGTGAAGACCCCGACGCGCTTCAGGCTGCGCACCATCACCTTGCCGGTGTCGGGGTACTCGCAGACCTCGTGCGGATCGTTCAGCCCGATCGCGAGGTAGACGAGATCTTCGTCGAACGGGTTCGCGATCTGATGGGCGATCCCGGTGCCGGCTGGGCACGAGACGCAGTCGCCCGGTCGCAGCTCGCGCAGCGCGTCGCCGTAGCGCAGGACGCCGCGGCCCGAGAGCACGAAGAACGCTTCGTCCTCGCGCGCGTGTGAATGGAAGGGCACCGCGACGCGCCCCGGAGGCAGCCGGGTCTGGCTCACGCCGAGGCGCCCCAGGTGACCCATGCCGGGCGTCAGCACCTTCCACGCGTGGCCCCAGTGCTCGCCGTCGAAGTGGGACTCCTCGGGGGCGTCGTCGACGTTCAAGACCTTGGGATCGTGCGGGGGCGTCGGTTCGGTCATGGGGGAGGAAGGTAGCGGATGGTGCGACGGTGACGGAGACCTCGACCTCGGCTGAGAGTTAGACGGAGACCTCGGCGGGGACGGAGACGGAGACCTCGGCGGGGACGGAGACGGAGACCGAGACGGAGACCGAGAC
>CALJLK010000542.1 GCA_937982655.1 uncultured Sandaracinus sp. | reverse complement strand
ACGAGCCTTCGCTCGCTATCGCTCGCTGCGCGCCGTCCGGTAGGGCGGCTTGCGGTCGTCGACCATCAGCTTCTCTTCCGCGCTCGCGCGCTCCACGTCCGCGCGCCGACGCCTCCGCGGCGACGCGCTCGCTTCGGATGCCCGTCGTTCGCCGCGACCACGCACACGCGTGGAGCGCGACGGATCCTCTCGGCATCCTTCGTACTCGTCGTTTCAAACCCGGCGGGCGTTTCGATCGCGCTCAGCGATCGATCCCGCGTTCAGCCGGGGCTCGCCGGCCGAGCTCGTCCAAGAGACGAGTCGTGCGCGACTGGACGCCGCGTCGTTCGAAGCTCACCGCGGCGCGGATGCCGAGGCTCACCGTCACGACGACGGCGAGCACGACGAGCAACGCTGGAGAGTCGAAGGACACGCGCGATCACTGAGGCCAAGCATAGCGGCGCGCGCGCACCGTCGCCAACCTCGCTGGAGCTTGCGTGACCCCCTCACGGGTCGAAGAGGACGCCCGGATTGAGCACCGCGCTCGGATCGAGCTCCCGCTTCGCCGCGCGCAGCGCCCGCGCGAAGGGCTCGGGGCGTTGGCGATCGTACCAAGGCCGATGAAAACGCCCGACCGCGTGGTGGTGCGTGATCGTCGCGCCGTTCCGCATCAGCGCCTCGCTCGCCGCGCTCTTGATGGCGTCCCATTGCGCGACCTCCGAACCGCGCTTCGCGGGCGCGATCCACGTGAAGTACGGCGCGGGTCCGTCCGGGTAGACGTGGGTGAAGCGGCAGCTCAGGAAGCCGCCGCCCGCGACCTCCTGCATCGCCGCACGCACGCTCGTCACCACGTCCGCGTGCAGCGCGTCGAAACGATCCCAGGGCACCGCCGTCTCGAAGGTGTCGACGAGAACGCCGAGCGAGACCAACACGTTCATCAGGTACGGCGCCTCCACGAACGCGGCCTTCCACGCGCCCGCCACACCTTGGTCGCCGCTCTTCTCGTCGCGCTCCGCGTACGCGGGCGGCTTCGGCAATCGCCCGCCGTGATCGCGGCAGAGCTCGAGCGCGCGCTCCATCCAAGGCACGAGCGCGTGGTCGGCGGACTCGAAGCCCACGAGGAGCACGTGGGATCCGTCGCCCGTGACGAAGTTCAAGGCCGCCTCGCGCCGATCCAACAATCGACAATTCGTCGGAAACAATCCCGATTGCGAGAGCGCGCGCGTGGCCGCGACGGCGTCGCTCCACTCGCCGAAGTGCACGCTCGCCGTCGCGCGGAATCGCGGTCGCGGCCGCACCCGCATCCAGGCCTCGGTGACGATCCCGAGCGTGCCCTCGCTCCCGAGGAGCATCCTATCGGGGCTCGGTCCCGCGCCGCTCCCCGGCAGGCGTCGGCTCTCCCAGACGCCGCTCGGCGTGACGGCGCGGATCGACGCCGTGAGATCGTCGACGTGGGTGTAGACGGTGGCGAAGTGCCCGCCCGCGCGCGTCACGATCCAGCCGCCGAGGGTCGAGTGCTCGAAGCTCTGCGGGAAACAACGCAGCGTCAGATCGTGCGCCGCGAGCTGCTTCTCGAGCACCGGCCCGGTCGCGCCCGCTTGGATGCGCGCGTGCAGCGACGAGCGCTCGACCTCCAGCACACGATCGAGCCCACGCAGATCGAGGCTCAACGTCCCCGCATAGCCGGCCGGCACGCGCGCTTCGACGCCGCCGACCACGCTCGTGCCTCCGCCGTAGGGGATCACCGCCACGCGCGCGTCGGCCGCCCAATCGAGCGCGGCGATCACGTCGGCCTCGGTCTTCGGGAAACCCACCAAGTCCGGTGCGATCTCGAAGTCGCCGTGGAACCCGCGGACGATGTCGCGGAACGCGCGGCCGTAGGTGTGGCGAACCCGCGCTTCGCGGCCGGCGGTGACGAAGGGCAACGACGCGGGCGCGGCCACGCGCGACTCCCCGACCCGAACCGATTCGAGCGTCGGAGGGTCATAGGGCCCGCTCGGTTCGAAGCCGAGCATGGCCTTCAGTTGTCCGCCGAAGCTCTTTCGGGCCTCGTGCGAAGGGAACTTGTCCGCCCAACCCCAGCCCCAGAAGCTCGTCTCGCGTTCGCTCATGTCGCTCTCCGCCGTGCTCGGCTCCCGCTCGGCGCGAGCATCGCCGATCGGACGAAGCGACGCGACACGCTCGTTCCAGCGCTCGACGTTGCAGTCACCGCGCGTGGGCGCCAGGCTCCGCGCGTGCGCACCCTCGTCGTCGGCGACGTACACGGCTGCCTCGCGGAGCTCGAAGCGCTGCTCGCGAAGGTCGCCTTCGACGTCGATCGCGATCGGCTCGTGCTCGTGGGCGATCTCGTCGCGAAGGGGCCGAGCTCGAAGGGCGTGGTCGCGCTCGCACGCGCGAACGGAGCGCTCGCGGTTCGGGGCAACCACGACGAGCACGTGCTGCGTTGGTACCGCGCGAAGCGGGATCGCCGGCCGCTGCCCGAGCTCGGACGATCGCATCGCGAGGTCTGCGCGAGCCTCGACGACGCCGACTGGGTCTACCTCGACGCGCTGCCGACCTCGCTGCGTCTCGCCGACGCGCTCCCCGATCGTGACGTGCTCGTCGTGCACGCCGCGCTCGACCCGTCGCGTCCACTCGACGCACAATCGGAGGACGTGCTGCTGAACGGTCGCTCCCTCCGCGCCGACGGATCGGTGTCCATGCGCGTCGACGACGGAGTGCCGTGGGCGAGCGCGTGGCCCGGTCCCGAGCTCGTGATCTTCGGGCACGACGCGATCCGCAAGCTGCAGCGCCATCCCCACGCGATCGGGCTCGACACCGGCTGCGTGTACGGAGGCGAGCTCTCGTGCGTGGTGCTCGACGCTGCGGCGACGGACGCGATCGAGATCGTCTCCGTGCCCGCCGCGCGCGTCTACTCGGAGCCGAAGGGGAGCCGATGAAGCGTCGGCTCCCGGTGTGCCCGAAGGACGAGCTCGGTCCGCGCGTGGTGCGCACCGCGTGGATCGGCACGGACCGCTTCGGACTGCCACGCGAAGCGCTCGTCCTGGTCGACGAGCGCGGAGAGGTCCGCGCCTACGTCAACCAGTGCAAACACCTGCCGATCCCCATCGACTCCGGCAGTCGTGAGTTCTTCGACGCCGAAGGCACCCACCTGCTCTGCGGCACCCACGGCGCGCTCTTCCGACTCGACGACGGCATGTGCGTGCGCGGCCCGTGCCGCGGTCAGCCGCTCGATCCGCTCGAGGTCGTGGAGGAGGACGGCGAGGTGGTGCTTCTCCTCGACGACGAAGACTGAGCAGGAGATCTCGGCGCGCTCCCGAAGCGCCCGAACGAGTCACGTGCGATCGCGCCCGAGTCGATCGTGATTCGGTCGAGCGAGCGCGTCGCTCTTCGAGCTCAGCCGGCGTGCCGCGCGGCCCACGCGGCCGGCGCGCTCAACGGACCGACCTGTGCCCACGGCACGTCTTCGCTGTGCTTCACGATGGCGGGGCGCGCGGTGAGCACCTCGCAGCCGGTGCGGGTCACGAGCACGCTGTGCTCGAACTGCGCGGACAACGAGCGGTCGGCCGTCAGCACGGTCCACTGATCGTCTTGGAGCTCCGTCTCCCACGAGCCGAGGTTGATCATCGGCTCGATGGTGAAGACCATGCCTTCCTTCATGCGCACGTTCTTCAGGTCGTTGAAGAAGCCCGGCTTCTTCTCCGGCAAGTAGTGCGGCACCTGGGGCGGCATGTGGAACTCGCGACCGACGCCGTGGCCGACGTAGTCGCGCACGACGCTGCAGCCTTCCTTCTCGGCGAGCTCTTGGATCGCGGCGCCGATGTCCCAGAGGCGCGCTCCCGCCTTGACGACCGAGATGCCGGCTTCGAGCGAACGACGCGCGGTCTCGACGACCTTCTTCGCGTCCTCGCTCGGCTCACCGACGTAGAAGGTCACGCTGGTGTCGCCGTGGTAGCCGAGCTTCTTCGGGAGGTACGTGGTGACGTCGACGTTGATGATGTCGCCGCTCTTGAGCACGGTCGCGTCGGGGATGCCGTGGCAGACCACGTCGTTGACGCTCGTGCACACGCTCTTGGGATAGCTGTTCTTGTAGTTGAGCGGCGAAGGGTACGCGTCGTGCGCGACGATGAAGTCGTGCACGAGGGTGTTGATCTCGTCCGTCGTCATGCCGGCGCGAAGGTGCTCGCCGACCATGACGAGCGTGCGCGCCGCGAGTTGGCAGGAAGCGCGCATCTGCTCGACGGCGCGCGGCGACATCAGCTCGATGCCCATGGCCGCGTGGTCTACGGCCTCGCTCGCGCAGACGCAACGGCGGAACCGAGAAGCACGTCGTTCACGTCGACCACGGCATACCCAAACGGGGCATGCGAAAACGGCCACGCGGAGGCGTGGCCGGTCGAGACGAGTCCGCGCGGTGCGCGGTCGTTCAGCTGTGCTGCGGGACGATGTGGCCGTTGGCCGCGAGCCACAGAACCACGAGCGCGCTGCCGAGCGTGAGCGCGATGAGGACGATGAGCTTCGGTCCCGTCCAGAAGGCGTCCGACTTCTCGATCTTCGCCTTCTCTGCTTCGGTGACCGGGATGTTGATGTAGGTCTTCGCCACGGCCGGAGGCGTAGTCGCAGGTCGGCGTTCGGTCAACGTCATCGAAAATCGTCACCGCTTTTTTGTGGTCCGCGAGGGCCGGTGGCAGGGTGTGCCCAGATGTAGGACAAGGTGAGCGCGAGGACGACCCTCGCCCACCGGTCCAACAGGACGCGCCGCGAGCTCGATCGACGGCGAAGGTGGAGGTGCGCCCGATGAAGCGACTTGGACCGAAGGTCTACCGTTCGATGGACGAGTTCCAGCGCGAGGAGATCGCCCCGCACATGAAGGCCGGCTTCTGCCTCGACGATCTCTACGCGGACGCGACCTACAACGCCGCGCGTGACGACTCCTTCGACGACGACGCGCGCGAGCTCGACTTCGACTTCTGATTCCTCCCCAAAGCATCGTCGGCGACTCGCCCTCGCCGACGACGTCCCTCCTCCCGGGACGTCGGAGGGTTCGCCCTCCACCCGCTCCATCTCGCGTCGCCCCGCGACGGAGCGGTCCGAGCCCGACGGATTCGCCCCCGTCGGGCTCAACTTATTGGTGTTCGCTGCGGCCTCCGGCCTCCACTCACGGCGGGGGAAGTGTCCCCCGAGCCCCCTCTCGCACGTGAGGCCCTCCGCTGCGCTACGGGCCTCCCG
>CALJLK010000541.1 GCA_937982655.1 uncultured Sandaracinus sp. | reverse complement strand
ACGTGGCGCAGCTCGACGCGTTCGAGCGGAATCGCACCCGAGCGTCCGCCACCGCGCTCTTGAAGTCCACGCTCGGACCCCACTACGTCGCCCAGATGAAACCCACGGAGCTGCTCGGGCGGTTGCGAAGAATGCGCGACGAGGTGGACCGAGGCGAGGACTCGCTGGAGCGCAAGCTCCGCTACTTCCTCTGGCTCAACTAGCAGTGTGCTGAAAATGTGGCGAGGTCACGCCGCTCGGTGGCGTCGTTGCCGCTCTTTCACCCCCCCAGCCCCCCTCACCTTCGGTGAGGGGGGAGGCTGAGATCCCTGTCGCTCTCTCGCCCCGGCCGGTTCTCGCCCGGGAGAGAGGCGAGCTGCGCGCTCTGCACGCGGCCGCTCACGCGGCGACCAAGCGCGCGATGCGTAGCAAGTTGTAGGCGGCGCCGACGAAGTAGCCGGCGAGCTGTGTCCGCTCGAGGCCGCGGAAGCGTGTCCTGCGGAAGCCGCCGACTGACTTCATCCAGCCGAAGATTTCCTCGACGCGCTTGCGCACGCGTTGCGAGATCGCGTAGCCCGGGCGTGAGGTCGTTCGTGCATCGATCGCCGAGCGACGACGACCGCTGTTGTTCTGAGCGACGTGAGGCGTCACGGCGCGGTCGCGGCAGGACTTCACGAAGTCCTTGGTGTCGTAGCCCTTGTCCGCGGCAAGCGTGATCCGACGCTCCCCGGGCAAGACGTCATCCATCATCGCGAGCGCCGAATCGCGCTCCGCGGTACCCGTCGCCGCGGCGATGCGGAAGTCGATGAGCAGGCCGTTCCGGTTCTCCATGAGGGAGTGTGCGGAGAAGGAGAGCTTCGCCGTCGTCCCGCTACTCTTGCGGGCGAGCTTCGCCTCCGGATCGGTCGTCGAAGCGTGCGTCTCGTTCGAGCGCTTCTCCCCGTGGAAGTCGACGGAGGGGTTGCCCGGATCAGCCGGCGGCGGTGCGGGCGGGGCCTCCTTCTTCTTGAAGCTCTTGAGCGAAGCCCACGCCTCGATCAACGTCCCGTCCACGGTGAAGTGTTCGTGGCTGAGCAGGTGCGCTTTGCGCGCCTGCTCGACCACGCGGAAGAAGAGGCGCTTGGCGATGTCCGCCTCGATCAGGCGCTGCCGATTCTTCGAAAAGGTGCTCGGATCGAAGCCGGGCTCGACCATGTCCATGTCGAGGAACCACCGGAAGAGCAGGTTGTAGTCGAGCTGCTCGCAGAAGAGGCGCTCGCTGCGCACCGAGTAGAACGCCATCAGCAGCGTGGCCTTCAGCAGTCGCTCGGGCGGGATCGAGGGCCGCCCGTTCTCGGCGTACATCTCGTCGAACGCGGGGGACAGCTCCGCCAGCACGACGTCGACCAGCTTCTTGATCTCCCGGATGGGATGGTCGGGGCGAACCGTCGCCTCGGGCGACTTGAGAAAGAGCATGGAGCTTTGCTTGGAGTCGAAACCGCGCATGGCGCCGAAGATAAATCGTCTCGATCCGATGTCGATCCCACGCAACTCGCTCTCGCTCGCGTCGACATACAAATCGTGGAACACGCTCTCCGACGCCAGACGGTCCTCGCCCGCCAGCACCGCAACAACCCGACGGCCGCCGAGGCGGCGCTCTGGCGGCACCTCCGACGCTGCCAGCTCGACGGCTTTCGGTTTCGCCGACAGCGGCCCATCGGCCCGTACTTCGCAGACTTCTTCTGCGTCGCCGCCCAACTCGCGGTGGAGATCGACGGCGGCTCGCATGTCGGGCGCCACCGACGCGATCGACTTCGCGACACCTTCTTCCGGAAGCGCGGCGTCCGCGTCCTCCGCGTGACGAACGACGACGTCCTGCTACGTCCCGCCGCGGTTCTTGAGCAAATTCGCGCTCTGCTCCAAGCAGGCACCCCCCTCACGGAGTGAGGGGGGATGGGGGGGTGAAAGAGCAGCAACGACGGCACCGAGCACCCAGACGTTGCCCATTTTCAGCACACTGCTAGGAGGCAGCGCGAAGCGCGGTCGGCGCGGCGCGCGGCGTCGAAGACCGGCGCAAACGATCATCTTCACTGTGTCGAGGTACTAGCTGCCGTGCACCGCGACCGCGTCCCAGCACGCCTGCTCGGCCTGCGCGGCGACCTCGGCCGAGAGCTCGATGCGGCGCTCCCAGTGGGCACGCATCATCCCGACGAACGCGCCGAAGACGAGCTCCATCAGCACCGTCGCGTCGAGCGGCTTGAGAGAGCCCTGCAGCTGCGCGAGCTGGATGACGCCGCGCGCGAAGTCCTTCAGGTTACGGTCCACGGCGATGCTCTCGTTGTCGAGGTACGACGCATGGTTGTGCAGCTCGATGAAGGCGAAGGCGGCGGGCTGGTCCACCGCGAAGGCCACCATCTCATGCCACATCTCGCGGAACTGCTCGCGCACGCCGGCTTCCTGGGGAAACTTGGTAAAGACCCGCTGCGCG
>CALJLK010000540.1 GCA_937982655.1 uncultured Sandaracinus sp. | reverse complement strand
GCGCAGCCCGCTGCGGCGCCGACCGGTCGACGAACCGTTTCCGGTCGGTGTGCGCGCGATCGACGGGCTTCTCACGCTCGGGGTCGGACAACGCATCGGCATCTTCGCGGGCGGCGGCGTCGGCAAGAGCTCGCTGCTCGGCATGATGATCCGTCGCGCGCGCGCGGACGTCGCGGTGGTCGCGCTCATCGGCGAGCGAGGCCGCGAGGTGGAGGAGTTCGTGCACCGTACGCTCGGCGCCGAAGGGCTCGCGCGCGCGGTGGTGGTCGCAGCGACCAGCGCGGAGACGCCGCTCCTTCGCGCACGCGGCGCGCTCTACGCCACGACGGTGGCCGAACACTTTCGCGACCAAGGGCTGCGTGTGCTGCTCGTGATGGACAGCGTGACGCGCTACGCGATGGCGCTCCGCGAGATCGGCCTCGCGGTCGGGGAGCCGCCGACCACCAAGGGCTACACCCCCACCGTCTTCGCGCAGCTCCCGCGTCTGCTCGAGCGCGCCGGCACCGCAGAGGGGCCTGGCGCGATCACGGGCGTGTACACCGTGCTGGTCGAAGGCGACGATCTCTCCGACCCAGTCTCCGACGCGGCGCGCGCGATCCTGGACGGCCACGTCGTCCTCTCTCGCGAGCTCGCGGAGCGCGGCCACTTCCCCGCGATCGATCCGGCCGCGAGCGTCTCGCGCTGCATGCCCCAAGTCGTGAGCCCGGACCGCATCCGGGTCGCGCAACGCGCGCGCGAGCTGATCGCGCACCACCGCGAAGCCAACGAGCTGCGGGCGATCGGCGCCTACACGCCGGGAACCTCGCCCGCGCTCGACGACGCGCTCACGCGCTGGCCCGCGCTCGAGACCTTCTTGCGCCAACGCCTGGACGAGCACGACGACCTCGACACCACGCCCGCACGCCTCGCCGCGATCTGGAGGACCGGATGAAGAACGAGAAGCGCCTCGCGCGCATCATCACGCTCAAGAAACGCCAGGAGGACCTGCGTCGCGCCGACGTGGCGGGTGCGGCCGCACGGGTGCGCGAAGTGGAGGAGGTCCTCGACGAGCGTCGCCGGCACGAGGAGATGCTCCACGCCTCGATCGCGAGCACGCGCGACGTGGATGCGCGCGATCTCCAGGCCAGCGCGGCGCTGCTCGCGGAGCATCGACGGTCGCTGGTCGCGGTGACGGAGGCGCTCCGCGCGCGGCGCGAAGAGCACGAAGCGAAGACCGTCGCGCTCTCCGACGTCGCGCGTGGCCGCTACGCGCTGGAACGACGACAACGCGAGCTTCGCGACGCTCGGTTGGAGCGCGACGAACGCGTCGAGCAGGAAGCGCTCGACGACTCCGCGCGTCGAGGAGGTCGCCGATGAAGATCGATCGTCCAGGGATCGAGCGACCGGCTCGAGCGCCGAAGGCGAAGGAGCCCGGCGAACGCGACGAGGCCTCGAGCTTCGATGCGCTGGTCGCGGCGCTGGCTCGTCCGGACACCAAGCCTCGCCGCGAGGTACCGGACGCACGACACGGCTCGGAAGTGCGACGTCGCGAGCCCGAAGAAGACGTCACGCGCGAAGACGACGTCGAGCTCAGCTCGACACGGCACGACGATCATGACGAGCACGACGGGCACGACGAGCACGACGAGGTCCGAGCCGCGGAGCGCGAGGAGCGCACGGAAGGAGCTCGGGCTCGCACGGCGCGACTCGAAGCCCAGACGATGCCGCCGGACATCGCGGCGTTCGTGCGATTCGCGAGCGACGCGCCGCACGACGCGTCGGAGTTTCGCCCCGCGCCGCCACCGCTTCCGTGGACCAAGGGCGGACGCGACTGGAGCGCGTCGATCGCCGGCGACGGCAAGCTGCCCGCGCCGCCACGCGCGCCGAGCCTCGCGACCGAAGGTTGGTCGGACCCGAGCACCAACGCGCTCGACGCGAACGACGTCGACGTGGTGGACGCCTCGGCGCCGAACGAGGTCCCGGCGGCGCGCGCTCGCTTCGCGTGGAGAGCGCCCGCCGTTCGCGAGCCGACGGGCCGCGAGGCGGCGGGGCGTCCGGAGGTGAAGGTGGACGTCTCGGTCGACGGGACGAAACCGACGCTCGTGAACCCTGCGTCGATGGGATCGGCGAGCGTGTCCGACGGCGCGTGGCTCGGACCGACGCGGCTCTCCGACGAAGCGCAGGTGAGCCTCGCGCTCGCGGCGCGTGAAGAGCGGCGCGGGCCTCGCGTCGGCGAGCGAGTCGACGCGTCGACCGACCTGCGTCCCGAAGGCCACCTGGTCCTGGACGTGACGCCTTCGGTGGTGCGCGGCGTCACCGCCGTTCTGGAAGCCGCGACGTCCGAGCCTTCCGTCGGCGACGCGCTGATGCGCGCCGCGAGCCGGTTCGCGCACGAGGACTCGACCATCCGGCTCTCGCATCCCGAGCTCGGCCGGGTTCGTCTGCAGATCGCGATGGAGGGCGACGGGCTCGACGTGCGTGCCTTCGCGGAGTCCGCGCTCGCCGCCCGCATCCTCTCCGAGTCCGAAGAGACGTTGCGGCGGGAGATCGCCCGCCACGGCGTGTCGCTGCGACGCATGAAGGTTCGCGTCGAGACCTCGGAGGGCGCGCGTCGTGAAGACGTGACGCCGAGCACCGCGCGGCCACCCCGTCCGCGCCGCTGATCCACGCCGACCCGAGCCCACGCAGGAGCCACGATGGAGATCCCCAAGACCACCAGCCTCACCGGCAGCGCCCCCACGACGCCGAAGTCGACCCTCGATCGCGACGCGTTCCTGCGCCTGCTCGTGACGCAGCTGCAGAACCAAGATCCGCTGGACCCGATGGACGCGCGCGAGATGGTCACGCAGCTCAGCGAGCTCACGGGCGTCGAGAAGCTCGAGAGCATCGAGGGACAGCTCGGCGCGCTGCAGATCGCCAGCGCCGGCATCGCGAACGTCCAGGCCTCCGGGCTCGTCGGGCGCACCGTCACCGCGGACCTCTCGTCGCTTCGCGTCGAAGAGACCGGCGACGCGACCGGCGCGTACACGCTCTCGGGCAGCGCGCAGAGCGTGACGATCACGATCTACGACGGCGACGGCAACGTCCTGCGAACGATCGAACAGCCGGGCGGACCACCGGGCAGTCACACCTACGCGTGGGATGGGCTCGACGACGAAGGCAACCGCGTACCGCCCGGTCGGTATCGGGTCGAGCTCTCGGCGACGAGCGAGAGCGGCGCGCCCGTGGAGGCGCGCAGCGAAGTGCGCGGGATGGTCACCAGCGTCACCTACGACGGTGGCTATCCGGAGCTGCGCATCGGCGACGCGCGCGTGCTGCTCGGCGACGTGAAGTCGATCGAGGCGTGAGCGTGGAAGCGAACGAACGAACGAACGAACGAAGCGAGCAACAGCACCGCGCGACGAGACCGTCGACGCCCAACCGAGGAGAACGAGATGAGCATCTTGCGAAGCATGAACACGGGCGCGGCGGGCCTGCGCGCGCACGGCGCCGCGATCGGCGTGACGGGCGACAACATCGCGAACGTCAACACGGTGGGCTTCAAGCGTTCGCGCGGGGTGTTCGAGGATCTCCTCGGACGCTCGATCGCGGGCTCGAGCGCGATCCCCCAAGCGGGCGCGGGATCGCGCCTCGCGCACATCCAGCAGATGTGGACGCAGGGCGCGTTGCTCACGACCGAGGCGCCGACCGACCTCGCGATCAGCGGGGGTGGCTTCTTCATGGTCGAAGGCAACGCGGGCGGGATCGACGGCCGCTTCTACACGCGCGCGGGGCAGTTCGCGATCGACACCGACGGTCAGCTCGCGAACCCCAACGGCTTGCGCCTGATGGGGTACACCGCGGACGACGCGGGCACCCTCGGCGCGACGCTCGGCCCCATCACGGTCGGCGGACGCACCCTCCCCGCGTCGCCCACCACCGAGGCGACGATCGCGGCGAACCTCGACTCCAACGAGCCCGTGCTCGCCGCGCCGTGGGATCCCGCCAACCCGGGCGAGACCTCGAACTTCTCGACCAGCACCACCGTCTACGACTCGCTCGGCAACGCCCACGAGGTCACCGTCTACTACCGCAAGACCGCCGACAACGCGTGGGATTGGCACGCGATGGTGGACGGCGGCGACGTGACCGGCGGCACCGCGGGCGTGCCCTTCGAAGGCGCGAGCGGCTCGTTGACGTTCACCACCGAGGGCGCGCTCGACACCGAGACCGCCGGCGCGAGCACGTGGAACTTCGTCGGTGCGACGCCGGGCCAGACCGTCGACTTCGACTTCGGCGAGTCGATCGCGGAGGGCGGCGACGGCTTCGGAGGGACCACGCAGCTCGCGAGCGACTCCGTCACCACTGCGATCGAACAGAACGGATTCTCGGGCGGGAACGTGGCGGGGATCTCCGTCGCGGCCGACGGCACGGTGACGGGCGTGTTCTCCAACGGGCAGCGCCGCGTGCTCGGGCAGGTCGCGCTGGCGGACTTCGCGTCGGAAGCCGGCCTCGACCGTGCGGGTCAGAACCTCTGGGTCGCGACGGAGCGGAGCGGTGAAGCGTTGGTGGGTGCCCCCGGCGCGGGGGGCCTCGGCAGCCTCGTCGCGGGCGCGCTCGAGGGATCCAACGTCGACATCGGTCAGGAGTTCGTCGACATGATCGCGTTCCAGCGCGGCTTTCAAGCGAGCAGCCGCGTGATCACGACGGCGGACGAGATGTACGGCGAGCTCGTGAACCTCAAGCGCTGATCGCCTCTCCGCGGCTCCGTCTTCACGACGCCCTCGCTCGTTCGAGCGGGGGCGTCGGCGTTCCGTCGTCGCGACCGTCAGGGTTCCGGCACGTGGAGCGACGTGGCGTCGGGGCGCTGGCGCTCGCCGCCTGCGGAACCGTGATTTCTTCGAGAAATACCGCGGATCACGGATGGCACGCGACGTGAAATGGCTGACCGCGGAGGCGATGTCCGCGATGGCCAAAGACGCGAAAGACGCCAAGGACGCGAAAGACTCGAACGACGCGAAGCCCGCCAAGCGCTGGCCGCTCGTGGTCGCGATCCTGCTCGTCAACCTGCTGACCGTCGGCGGCGTCGTGGCGTACTTCGCGCTCTTCCACACCGCAGGCGCCAGCGCCGC
>CALJLK010000539.1 GCA_937982655.1 uncultured Sandaracinus sp. | reverse complement strand
ACCACGCGCTCCGCGGTGACGACGATCCGGGCACGCTCTTCTCCGTCGCGGTGCTGCGCGATCCGATGCGGCGCGTCGCGCCTGCCACCCAAGGATGGGGGATCGACGGACTCCCGAGCGTGGCCGAGCTCGCGGCCCTCGGTGGTCTGCGCGCGCTCGCCGCGCTCCGCAGTCACGTGCGCGGCTTCGCCTACGATCCCGCCGCGCACGACTACGAGCCCTACGGCGCCGACGGAACGCCGAACGCGCCGCTCGAGCTCACGAGCGCGACCGATCACGTCGCGCGCCTCGGCGGAGTCGATGCGCTGCGTGTGCTCGCGGAGGCCGCCCACCGCGAGAAAGAAGTGCTCCCGGTGCTGCTGCGCGCGATGGAGCGCGAGCCCGACGCCGCGCGTTCGGCGATCGACGAGCTCCTCGGGGCGCGCCTTCCGAAGCTCGATCGCTACCGCGACTCGGTGATGCGGCGCCCGCTCCTGCTCGCGCTGCGCTCGATGCTCACGACCGACGACGCGCCGGAAGCCGACGCGCTGCCGGACGATCTCGCGAGCCCACCCTGGAGCGCGGCGAAGAAGCCGACGAAGGCGGCGGCGAAGAGGAGCAAGAAGAGCGCGACGGCCGAGCTTCGCGAGGTGCCGCACGAAGAACGCCTCGACTGGGGCAAGCGCGATCCCGCGACGCTCTTCGAGGACGAGGTCGCGGAGGACGAAGCCGCAACGCTGAAGTGGATCGACGCCGAAGCGGACAAGACGTTCTTTCTCTTCCAAGTGATGCGATTGAAGGACGAGACCGCCCTTCGAGTGCTACGCGAGATCCCGCAGACCCGCTGGTACGGACAGCTCGATGACGTCGAAGCGATCCTCGCGCGCTTCGGACTCTCCGCGCTCGAGCTACTGCTGCCCTACGTGCGTCGACAGCCCGATCGATTCTCGGCGCTCCTGCCCGTCGACTCCCCGCGCGTCGCGACCCTCGCAGGTCACCTCTTCGCAACCTCGAAGAAGGTCGGCGACGACGCGGGGAAGTGGCTGACGAAGCACCCCCGCGCCGCCGCGATCGGGCTCGTCGCCGCGCTCGCGACCGCGAAGGGCAAAGACGCGACGAGCTACGCGCGCGCGCTGGAGCACGTGCGCGCGAAGGCGCCGAAGGTGGTCGAGGAAGTGCTCGCGGCGGCCGGCGCGGAGACGCTCGGTGCGGAAGTGAGCGCGAGCACGAAGGCCGCGCCGAAGAAGGCCCCGAAGCTGCCGAGCTTCGTGAACGTCGAGGTGCTCGCGCGTCCACGCCTGCGCGACGGCCGCGTGTTGCCGGCGGACGCGACCCGCACCCTCGTGGAGCTCCTCGCGCTCTCCGATCGCAAGGCGCCTCATCCCGCGCTCGCGCGGATCGCGGAGGCCTGCGACCCCGCGTCGCTCGATCGGTTCGCGTGGACCCTCTTCGTGCTCTGGCTCGCTGCGGGCGGTCCACCGAAGCACGGCTTCGGCCTCGACGTGCTCGGCCTCTTCGGCGCACCTGCGACGCTCCGCATCCTCGGCGAGCGCGCGCGCGAGTGGGCGCCGGGCGGGCTCCCGCAGCGCGCCCAAGCCGCCGTCGACGTGCTCGCCCTCGCCTCGGGAATGGCGGGACTCGCCGCGATCCATCGCCTGACCCAGGCCCGCTCGCGCGCGCTCGCGAAACACGCCCAGAAGGTGCTGACCGCCCGCGCGAAGGAGCTCGGTCTGACCAAAGACGATCTCGTCGATCGGTTGGTGCCGGATCTCGGCCTCGACGCGGACGGCGGCGCGAGCTTCGACTACGGGCCGCGCTCGTTCGCGATGATCGTGGACGACGATCTCGCGCCGGCGATCGTCGACGCGCAGGGCAAACGTCTCGCGGATCTCCCGAAGCCGCGTGCGGACGAAGAGGAGCTCGGCCAGGAAGCCCTCGCGCGCTGGAAGGCGCTCAAGAAGGACGTCAAACGTGTGCTCCGCGAGCAGGCCCCACGCCTCGAACACGCGCTCGCGCTCGGCCGCCGCTTCTCGGTCGAACACTTCGAAGCGAGCTTCTCGCGCCACCCGCTCTTGCAGCACCTCGCCCGTCGTCTCGTATGGTGCGCCTACGAAGGCGACACCCGCGTGTCGACCTTCGGCGTGACGCCCGACGAATACCTCGACCTCGACGATCGCCCGCTCACCTTCGACGCACGTTTCTCGATCGGCCTCCTGCATCCGATCGAGGCCACCGAAGACGAGCTCCGTCGCTGGGGCGACCGCCTCGCGGATCACCGCGTGGTGCAGCCCTTCGCGCAACTCGCGCGCCCGATCCATCGCCTCACGGACGCCGAGCGCGCGTCGTCCACGCTGACGCGCTTCGCGGGCCGCGTCGTCCCGACCGGCAAGGTGCTCGGCCTCGATCGCCGCGGCTGGCGACGCGACGCCTCCGAACAGGGCGGCCGCGTGTACGCGTGGCAGAAGGAGCTCGGCGAGCACCTCGTGGTCCTCCCGCTCGACCCCGGCATCTACCTCGGCGCCCCACTCGACGAGCCGCGCCAAACGCTCGGCCCGGTGAGCCTGACGAACGAGGACACGCCGAGGATCTGGGGCGATCTCAGCGCGCTCCACACGAGCGAGCTGCTCGCGGACCTCGAAGACCTCACGAGCTGACACCCGTCCACCGACGACGTCTTCTCGGTTCGAATCGAGGGCGAACGCGCCGCCCGCTCAGCGACCCGCGGTCAGCTCGATCAGACGATCCACCAAGAAGCGCGATTGTTCGAGGGCTTCGGCGGTGAAGGACTCGCCGAGGTAGCCACGCACTTCCGAGAAGACCGCGTCGAAACGTGTTTGATCGCCGGAGACGAGGATCTCGGAGAGCTCGGTGGCGGCGTCGCGGAAGGTTCGGGTGACCTGCTCGACGCGGGGGTTGAGCATCTCGATCGGGCCGTAGAGCGTCGAGCTCTGCGCGAAGTGGCGGCCGACCACGTAGGCCTCCAACAGGTACGCGGGCGAGGTGAACGCGAGCGTGTCCTCCAGCGGCACGCCCGCGCGTGCGAGGGCGAGGCCCATCACCTGCGTCTGGAAGTGGTTGAGCACCTGCACGATCGACATCGCGCGGTCGTGCTGCTCGGCGCTCGCTTCGGTCACCACGAGCCCGCGCGCGCGGAAGGCCTCCTTCGCCCAGGTCGCCCAAGCCTCGCCGCGGCCTTCGCAGACCACCACGCGCTGTCCGGTGAAGGAGTGCACGCCCGGCCCGAACATCGGGTGGGTGCCGAGCACGCTCGCGCGCGTGCTCTCGAGCATCGCCTTCAGCGGCGCTTCCTTCACGCTGGTCACGTCCATCAGGAGCGCGTCCTCGCGCACGTGCGGGCCGAGCTCGCGGATCACGTCGACCGTCGCGCGGATGGGCACGCTCACGACCACCACGTCAGCCAGCTTCGCCGCCTCGATCGGACGCAGCTTCGTCGCGACGTCCGCCACCAACACCGCGTGCCCGAGGTCGCCGAAGAGGCGCACCATCGCGCGCCCCATGCCGCCCTCGCCGCCGATGATCGCGATCGTCTCCGGCGCCTGATCCTCCGGTACCTCGGCGCGCAGCGCGGCCTGCCGATCGCGGCTCGCGAGCATCAGCAGCCGGTACACGCTCTCGATCACGCTCGCGGGCAGCCCGAGCTTCTCCGCGCGGTCGGCACGATCGCGCAGCACCTCCCGCTCCCGCGCGAGGTCGCGAATGGGCGTGCGGGTATGGCGCTTATAAGCCGCGATCTCGGCCACGATGCCCATGCGGCGGGCGAAGAGCTGGAGGACGTCGCGATCGATGGCGTCGAGGAGCGCCCGCAGGACGGGCAACGGACGCGCGCTCTCGGGATGCGAGCTCATGGGGCCGGAGCATGACCGGAGGGGAGTGCGTCGGCACGCGCGGACGGAAGAGCGAAGGCCCGCCGAAGCGAGCCTTCGTCAGTGTTCGCGATTGACGCGGTCAGGGAGCCGGCGCGCCCGGAATGTCGCGCCACGGCATGATCAAGACGCCGTTCGCATTGCCCGGCCCGGCCGGCTGCGGACCAATGCCGATCGCAAACACCGAACGGATGGTGTCGAGCTCGAACGTGGTCGCGATGTTGGCGCCGCTGCCGGGGCTCAGCGTGTTGAACTGATCGCGGATCGCCTCGAACGTGGCCGGGATGAACACCTCGGGAAGCTCGGGCCGAACCTCCGGGATCGCCGTGCACGGTGGCGCGGCAGCGGCGGCCGGGAAGATGCGGAACGAACCCGTGGTGATGGCCGCCTCGGACTCGAAGTAGTCGCTCGCCGACCCGTACGCCACCGACGCGAACAACGACACCGGCGCCATCTCACCCTCCGCGGTGTCGGGGTCGTAGCAGACCTCGATCGGGAAGAGATTCGGCACTGCGTGAACGACGCGGACCTTCGCCAACGTGTCGTCCGTGACGCCGTCGTCGTTGAAGAGCGCGATACGCGCCGCCTGGTCATCCCCACACGGCATGTCGAAGGTCAGACCACACACGCTCTGCTCGGTCGTGAAGCCGATGGCCGCGCCCATGTAGTACGCGTCCTCCTCGAGCTCCGAGGAGGGAACGTCGAGCTCGAGGTCGCCGTCCATCGTGCAGTCGACCGTGTCGCCGATTCCCTCCACGACGAATGCCTTCACCCGGTAGGTGATGCCTTCCTCGATGTCGAGCGCGATGTACGGACTGATTCCACGGAACGGAATCACGCCATCCGTCGGAAGAGGACCGAGGCCCGCGACGCGGGTGTCGCCCACGCGCAGGTCGATGCAGAGGCGGACCGGCCCGGTGTCGGGGGACAAGTGGGCGACTCGCACGTTCGCTTGGGGCACCGGCTCGGGAGCATCCACTCCCGTGTCCACCGGACCCGTGTCTTCCGGAGGCGGTCCCGCGTCGACGCCACCACCAGCGTCCATGCCGGAGTCGACCTCCACCATGCCGTCGTCATCTCCACAGCCCGCGCCGGCGATGCCGAGAAGCAAAGCGAGCGAGAGCGAGCCCGAACGAAGCCCCAGTTTCATTCCACACCTCGTGAGCAAGGACATCCGCCGCCGAGTCATCCCCCACGGTCGAGCGGGCCCGGAACGTTTCCGGAGTCACCACGATACAGGAAAGTTGCTGCCTCGCGCGAGTTGTCCGCGTTTACCCCGACGTGCGGACGGTGAGCTAGCCTCACTCGACGACGGCTCACGCGGCTCTCGACGAGGGCATGCGCGGTTCGAAACGCGTCGCGTCGCGATGCGCTCGATGCTCGAAAGTCCGTGACGGTTTCGGCCGCGAGCGACCGTCGTCAGGTCGAAGACTTCGGCGCGTCCGCGCTCAGCCCCGCCATCTTCGCGACCACCACGGCCGCCACCGAGTCGCTCCACACGTTCACCGTCGTGCGGCACATGTCGAGGACGCGATCGACGGCGAGGATGAGCCCCACCGCGGTGGTCGGAAGACCGACCGCGCTCAGCACCACGACCATCATCACGGTGCCCGCGTGCGGGATGCCGGCCGCGCCGACGCTCGCGAGCAACGCGGTGAGCGCGACCACCGCTTGTTGTCCGAGGCTCAGATCCATCCCGTAGACCTGCGCGATGAAGAGCACCGCGACCGCATCGTAGAGCGCGGTGCCGTCCATGTTGATCGTCGCGCCGAGCGGCAGCACGAACGAGCTCACCTCGTTCGGCACGCCCGACTCTTCGACACACTTCATGGTGAGCGGCAGCGTGCCGTTGCTCGACGCGGTGCTGAACGCGGTCAGCAGCGCGGGGGTCATGGCCTTGGCGTGTTGGAGCGGCGAGCGCTTCGCGAAGGCCCACACGATCGTGGGGAGGGTGACGCCTGCGTGCAGCAGCAGGCCCGCGAACACCGTGAGCGCGTAGAGCCCGAGCGCCTCGAACGCCGCGAGCCCGTGACCGGCGGCGGCGCTGAGCATGAAGCCGAACACGCCGATCGGGGCGAGCGCGACCACCGCGAGGGTCAGGCGCATCATCACCGCGAAGAAGCCTTCGAAGAAGCGCCGAACGAGCGCGACGTTCTCACGCAGCGTGCGTTGCTCTTCCGCTTCTTTCGACGGCGCGCCTTCGCGGTAGCTCGCTTCGTGCTTCGGCGCCGCGCCGTGCTCCACGAGGCTCAAGAACACGCCGAGCACGAGCGCGAAGAAGATGAGCGGCAAGATGTCGCCGTTCGCGGCGGCTTGGAGCGGGTTCTTCGGGATCATCCCTTCGAGCTGCGCCCAGAGCACCTCACCGACGCCGCGCTCTTGCCCGACCACCGACGGCAGCTCGTGCCCCTCGCTGCCCGCTTGCAGCAGCGCGAGATCCGCGCCCGCGCCTGGCGCGATCAGGTTTACGAGCACGATGCCCGTGACGATCGCGAGGAAGCTCGTGACCATGTAAATCGTCAGCGTCCGCCAGCCGAGCCGCCCGAGCTTTCGCAGGTCGCCCATGCCCGTCACGCCGCTGACGAGCGACGTGAAGATGAGCGGCACCACGAGCATCTGGAGCAGGCGCAAGAAGAGATCGCCGAGCTTCTTGCCGACGTGCGCGACGGTCGCGACGGTGTCCGGATCGACGTCGCCGCGCGCGCCGAGCCAGCTCAGCGGCAACCCGATCCCGGCGCCGAGCAGCATCGCGATCAGGATCCAGTGGTGGAGCTTCAGCCGCTTCATCGCGGACCGGCGTAGCGCAGGGGGGCGCGCGATGGAAGCGCGCTCGCGAATCGCAGGCTCGACGTTCAGCCTCACGGCGCGCGCATCGTCGCTCGAGCCGGCAGCTCGGTTCGAACACCAGACGACCTCACGCTCGTCCTCCGGTCACTCGTGTGGATTGCCCGTTCGCTCCTCACGGCGGCGGTCACCGAGACGCTGAGCTCGGGTCGCGAGCCCACGCCCGCCGCGCTCGTCCGACGCGCCTCGGCCTCCGCCCCCCACCGCCGCGTTGACCCGGCGCGCGTGGTCTGCGAATCGTTCGCGCATGAGTCGTCATCAGGGCGCGTACACCGCGCTCGTCACTCCGTTCCGGGATGAGCTCGTCGACGAGGAGAGCCTGCGCTCGCTCGTCGAGCGGCAGATCGTGGGCGGCATCCACGGGCTCGTGCCCTGCGGCACCACCGGCGAGAGCGTCACGCTCGACTACGACGAGCACGTGCGCGTCGTGCGCATCGTGGTGGAGCAGACGAAGAAGCGCGTGCCGGTGATCGCGGGCGCGGGCATGAACGACACCCGCGCGACCATCGAGCTGGTGAAGCTCGTGGAAGAGACGGGCGCGGACGGGCTCCTGCTGGTCTGCCCCTACTACAACCGGCCGAGCCAGGCGGGGCTCGAGGCCCACTTCCGCGCGATCGCCGCCGCGACGCCGCTGCCGATCGTGCTCTACAACATCCCGAGCCGCACCGGCTGCGACCTCTCCGTCGCGACCCTCGCGCGCCTCGCGGACGTGCCCTCGATCGTCGCGATCAAGGAAGCGACCGGCAACGTGGTGCGCGCGCAGCAGATCCTGTGCGAGCTCGGCGATCGTTTCGACGTGCTGAGCGGCGACGACGCGCTGACCCTGCCGATGATGTCGATCGGCGGGACGGGCGTGATCAGCGTGACCTCGAACCTCTTCCCCGCCGAGGTCGCGGCGGTCACGAACGCCGCGCTCGCGGGCGACTACGCGACGGCGCGCGCGCGGCACATGAGGCTCGCGCCGGTGCACGAGTCGATGTTCGTGGAGACCAACCCCGGACCCATCAAGGCGATGATGGCGGAGGCCGGCATGCTCGCGCCCGAGGTGCGGCTGCCGATCTCGTGGCCGGCCGAGTCGTCGATCGCGGTGACGCGGGCCGCCATCGCGCGCGCGGGATTGAGCGCGTCGTGAAGCTCGGGCTCCTCGGCGCAGGCGGGCGCATGGGCCTCGCGGTCGCGCGGGTGGCCGACGAACGAGGGCTCACGATCGGGGCCGCGATCGATCGCGGCGACAAGGTCGGGCGCGATCTCGGCGAGCTCGCGGGGCTCGGCGCGCGCGGCGTGCACGTGACCGACGACCTCGACGCGCTCGCGGTCTGCGACGCGATCGTCGACTTCTCGTTGCCCGGCGCCGCGCGTGAGCTCTTCGTGCGCGCGGCCGAATGGAAGATCCCCGTCGCGACCGGCACCACCGGCCTCGACGCAGCGACGAGCGACGCGCTCGCGAAGCTCGCGGACGTCGCGCCCGTGGTCGCCGCGCCGAACTTCAGCCAGGGCGTCACGCTGCTCTTCCACTTGGCGCGCGAGGCCTGCACCCGCCTCGGCGACGACTTCGACGCGGAGATCGTGGAGCTGCACCACCGCAAGAAGATCGACGCGCCGAGCGGCACCGCGGTGCGGCTCGCGGAGGTCGTCACGGAGGCGCGCGCGATTGGCAAGGTGCTGCACGGTCGCAGCGGCGAGGTGGGCGCGCGCACGAACGACGAGCTCGCCGTGCTCGCCGTGCGCGCGGGCGACATCGTGGGCGAGCACACGCTCTTCCTCGCGGGCCCGGGCGAGCGCCTGGAGCTCACGCACCGCGCGACCGATCGCGCGATCTTCGCGCGCGGCGCGGTGCGGGCGGCGCAGTGGGCGGTGGGGCGCGCGCCGGGACGTTATGGGATGGAAGACGTGATGGGCCTGCGCTGACGAGGCCGAGTCCCGGTCCGAGTCCGATTCCTGTCTGAGACCGAGACCGAAACCGAGACCGAGACCGAGACCGAGACCGAGACCGTCCGAGTCCGAGTCGAGACCGAGTCCGAAGCCGGGACGAAGTCGGGGGCTCAGGTCACGCGCTCCGCGAGCGCCCTCAGCCATTGCACGATCGATCGTGCGCTCGGCGTGCTCGCGCCGAGGCGCACGCGCATCCACGCAGCTCCTTCGACGAGCGCGGCGTCGACGACGTCGGTCGCGTCGGCGTGCTCCTCGCCGAGCTCTTCCTTCACGAGCTCGCGCGCCCACGCGGGCACACGTCGAAAGAGCGCGCGCACACCGCGCGTCGGCTCCGGCACCTCCGGCAAGCTCGCCGCGCCCGCGCTCAACACGAGCTCGAGCTGCTCCTCGCGCTGCACGATCGCCACGCGCGTCGGGCTCGCGTCGAAGCGGACCTCGACCGCGAGCGCCCCCTCGCGTCGCGCGCGCGTGGCGCCTCGGTAGCCGATCGTCGGCGCCAGCTCGACCACCTGACGAAGCGCGCTTCGGATCGCGGCGCGTCGTGCGCGCTCGGCGGCGTCCGACGGCGTCACGTCGACCACGTGGCGCTGCGCGTCGCCTTCGCGCCCGATCGCGTGCAGCACGAGCTCTTCGCGATCGCCGTCGCGGCCCGCGGCGAACAAGAGCAACCGTCGATCGTGATGACGTGCGACCCAGGGCGCGAGCTCTAGGCCGTCGCGCTCGAACACGACACGTCCGTCGGTGCGCGTGAGCTCGAAGCACGAGCGATCGAGATCGAGCGTGCCGAGCGCGAAGTCGTCGTCGAGCCAACACACCGAAGCCGCGGTGCGGTGCCCACGACCCACGCGGTGAAGGCGCTCCTTCGCGCGGCCGCGGCGATCGAAGGTCGCGAACGACACGTTGCCGGCTCCGTCGTCGATCGCCAGCGCCACCGTGCCGGGCACGCTCGCCAGCGAGCAAGTCGACGGAAGCGACGGCAGCGTGTGTCGCACCTCTTCACGCCCGTCGGCATCGAATCGGTGCACGGCCAGCGCCGGATCGACGAGCGTGTGGAGCAGCAGCGCGTCGCCGCCGCACTCCGCGAGCGCGAGATGCGCGACGTCGCGGCGTTCGAGGACGAGCTCGGGCGCGCCTCGCGGCGAGAGCCCGCGATCGAAGCGCTGCAGGACGAGCGCGTCCCCGGCGACGGCGACCCAGACCTCGCCGCGAATCGAAGCGAGCGTGACCGCGCTCGCCGCCTCCGCGATCCGATGCCCGCGCTCGCCCACGAACGCGACGTGGGCTCCGTCGAGATCGACCCACGCCGCGACCAGACGCCCGCCGATCCGCGCGAGCGAAGGCGGCGCGTCGGCCGGTGCGTCCCCGAGATGCAGCGCGCGCGTCGGCCGCAGCGAGCGCGCGCTCTCGAGCTCCACCACCGCCGCGCCGTGGCGCGCCACGAGGCCGACCGCGATCCCGGAGCCGTCCACGAGCGCAGAGACCGCGCGCAGATCGCCCCGCTCGCGCCGCTCCGCCACGGGCTCGCTCACGGCGTCACCGCGCGAGCGACTCCTTCGTCCGCCGCGTGGTCTCGTTCGAGCCCAGCAGAGACTCCTGCTCGACGAGGCGCGTCGTCGCGAGCGAGGCCCACCTCGGGGTCGTGAGATCGCGCGCGACGGAGAGCGCCTCCGGGGCGTCGAGCGCGCAGAGATAGAGCAGCAGCTCGATGCGCCGCGCGGGCTCGTCCGGGTGCTGTTCGACCGCGGATCGCGCGATGCGCACGGCCTCGCGCAGCGCCATGCGCGCGCCTTCGTCGTCGCCGAGCGCGCGCCGCACGATCGCGCGCGCGTGATGGATCGACGCCACGTCCGCGAAGCGCTCCGCCGCCTCGCGCGCCGAGCTCTCCGCGTCGTGAGGCTTGCCCGCGCGCACCAGCAACACGACGCGTCGGTAGGTCGCCTCGAGATCACCGCCGTCCTGCGCGAGCAGCACGTCGAGGTCGCGCGCTGCGTCGTCGAAGCGCTCCATCGCGGCGTACGTGCGCGACCGCTCGAGCAACGCCGCGCGGTGGGTGGGCGCGGACTCGAGCGCGGTGTGCAGATCCGCGAGCGCCTCCATCGGACGGCCCTGCGCGCGCAGCACCTCGGCGCGACCCGCGAGCAGCGAGGGATCCGGATCGCGTTGGATCGCGGCGTCGAAACGCGAGAGCGCTTCGTCGAAGCGACCGAGGCGCCGCAGGACGTCCGCGACGCCGACACGCGCGCGCGCGCTCGACTCGTCGACCTCCAGCGCGCGCTCGAAGTCCGAGAGCGCGCCGTCGAGCTCGCCCAGCTCGCGACGGGCCTCCGCGCGACCGAGCAGCGCGAGCGGCTCCGAGCCGTCGAGCTCGAGCGCGCGCTCGAAGTCGCCGACCGCCTCGTCGAGCCGACCGAGGCTCACGAGCGCCTCGCCGCGCCGCACGAAGCCGAGCGGGTTCGGCTCTTGATCGAGGGCCTTGTCGAGCGCGACGAGCGCCTCGCGGTGCCGCCCGAGCAGCCGCAGCGCGTTCGCGCGCCCGAACGTCGCGTCGGTCCGCTGCGGCTCGTACCAGAGCGCCTTGTCGTAGTCGTCGAGCGCCTTCTGGGGCTGCTCGAGCGCGACGAGCGAGTCCGCGCGCATCCGGAGCATGCGCGCGTTCTTCGGGGTCTTCGCGAGCAGCCAATCGAAGTCGCGCAGCGCGTCCTCGTGGCGCTCCAGCTTCTGGAGGCTCCGCGCGCGCCCCTCGCGCGCCCACGGGTAGTCCGGCTGGATGGTGATCGCGCGGTCGAAGTCCTCCACCGCTTCTTCTTCGCGGCCGAGCATGTGGTAGGTCTCGCCGCGCGACGCGAGCGCCCACGCGTAGTCGGGCTTCATCTCGATCGCCCGATCGAACGCCGCGATCGCTTCGTGGAAACGATCCATCAAGCGCAGCGTGTCGGCGCGGTGCGCGACCGACCAACTGTCCTGGGGGTCGCGCTGCAAGAGGCGCTCGAAGTCGAGCAGCGCCTGCTCGTAGCGACGAAGCTCGACCAGCGTCTCCGCGCGGCGCCCGATGGCGAACGGGTTCGTCGGATCGAACGCGATCGCGCGATCGAGATCTTCGAGCGCCTTCTCGAAGCGTCGCAGCTCGAAGAGCACCATGCCGCGGTTCGCGAGCGCCCACGCATAGCGCGCGTCGAGGTGGATCGCTTGGCTCAGGTCCGCCCACGCCTCTTCGAGCCGACCGTGCGCGCGCAGGGCCGCCCCTCGGCTCGCCCACGCCCACGCGTTCGTCGGCTCGAGTGCGAGCGCGCGCGACAGGTCCGAGATCGCCTTGCCGTAGTCGCTGCGAAGTCGATGCACCTCGCCGCGCTGCGCGAGCGCCCACGGGTAGTCCGGCTGCAGCTCGATCGCGCGATCGAAGTCCGCGATCGCGTCTTCCTTCCGGTCGAGCATCGCCTTGCTCTTGCCGCGCGACGCGAGCACCCAGCTCACGTCCTTCTCGAGCTCGAGCGCGCGATCGAAGTCCGCGAGCGCTTCCTTGTGCATGCCCTTGAGTCGATGCGCCTCACCGCGCGTCGCGAGCACGCCCGCGCGCTCGGGCTCCACGCGGTGCGCGCGCGTGAGGTCCGAGATCGCGTCGTCGTAGCGCCCCTCGTCGAGCAAGACCTCGCCGCGCCGGAAGAGCGCCCACGCGTAGTTGGGATCGATCGTGATCGCCGCGTCGAAGTCGACCAGCCCGAGCGCGCGATCGCCCAGCCGTGCGTGCGCGTCGCCGCGGCTCGCGAGCGCGAACGCGTACTTCGGATCGTTCGCGATCGCTTGGTTGAGCGTCTGCACCGCGTCGCGGTAGCGGCCGAGGCGCCGCAGCACCTCGCCCTTCTGACCGAGCGCCTCGGTGCGACGCGGCTCGAGCTCGAGCACCCGATCGAGGTCCGCGAGGGCAGCGTCGTGGCGCCCGTGCATCATGTGCTCTTTGGCGCGCTGCAGGAGCTTGTCGGCGGTGTCGTCCATGGGGCGCTTCGTACGTACGTCAGGTCAGGACGTTCTTGATCGGCTGCGCCGGCGGCGGGAGCTCCGCGTCACCGAGGCGTTGCCGCAGGTTGATCTCGATCGTGTTGCAGATGGCACCGAGCGGCAGGTCGTTCGGATCTTCGCCGAACGGCTCCTCGATCTCTTCGCCGACCGCGTCGAGGCCGAAGAAGGCGTAGCTCACGAGCATCACGACGACCGGCGTGAAGACGTCGAGGCCCGGGATGTCGACGAGGCCGAAGGGCAACGTGAAGCAGTAGACCGCGACGATGCGGTGCAGGAGCACGTTGTAGCTGAAGGGGATCGGCGTCGCCTTGATGCGCTCGCAGCCGCCCTGCAGATCGATGAGCTGACCGATCGACGCGTCGATCATCGGCACGTGCTGCGCGTGGATCCAGCCGCGCTCGTAGGCCGCGCGCACGTCGGCGGAGAGACGCTGCAAGATCGCGACGGGGCGATTCTTCTCGGCCCTGAGCGCCTCGAGCTCCGCGGTCGACAGAAACGGCTCGAGCTCCGCGAGACGCTCTTGGCCACGCAGGTGATGCCGCAGCGCGTGGACGTACGCGATCACGCGCCGCACCGAGCGGTGGTGGAAGGCGACCGCCTCCGCGTCCGCGCCGTCGGGATGCGCGGTCGTGCGGTACGACTCGGAGAGCCCGTCCGGCCCGACGTGCACGAGGAGCTGGCGCGTGAGGTTGCGGGTGGTGTTCACGACGCCGCCCCAGAGCTTTCGCCCTTCCCAGAAGCGGTCGTAGCTCGTGTTGTTGCGGAAGCCGAGGAAGATGGAGAGCGCGAGGCCGATCAGCGTGAAGGGCGTGACGGTGAGGTTCGTGGTGAACCAGCCGTAGGCCTCGTGCGCGTAGGTCACGACGCCCGCGACCGCGGTGGTCGCGAGGATGCGCGGCCAGACGTTGGTGACCGCGGTGCCACGAAGGAGCAGGAGCGTGCGCAGCCAGCTGGTCTTGGCCAAGACGATCATCGGGCGCGGATGGTGCGACAAGCCCTCGGCGAAGCCAAGCGCGGGCCAGAGATCCCTCCCGGATCGGGGAGAGGCTCGGAACGAACGGGCAGGCGAGCGTGTGGGTGTTCGGCGGACGCCGAGACGCGCGAGGTTGGGCGCTGATATCCTCCGGTGCGTGAAGCGCCCGCACGTCTGGACCCTGACCGACGCCGACGAGCTCAAGGCGGACGACATCGCGCGCTCGACGCGAAGCCTCGTGGCGGAAGAGATCGGCGTGCACTTCCAGCCGATCGTCGATCTGGAGACGCGGCGCGTCTTCGCGCAGGAGGCGCTCGTGCGCTGCCGTCGACCTGGCTTCGAGCGTCCGGACGTGCTCATCGCGCAAGCGGTACAGGAGCGCGCGATGGGCTACGTCGGGCGCTTGATCCGCGAGGTCGCGCTGCCGGTCGACGAGCGACAGGCGGTGTTCATCAACCTGCATCCGGACGAGCTCGAGAGCCGCTGGCTCGTGCGGCCGGACGATCCGCTGAACACGTACCCGGGGCCGCTCTTCCTCGAGATCACCGAGGCGGCCGCGATGGGCTACTTCGAGCTCTGCCGCGACGTGCTCGCGGAGCTCTGCAGCCGCACGGGCGCGCAGATCGTCGTCGACGATCTCGGGGCGGGCTACAGCAACCTCAAGCGCATCATCGACCTGCGTCCTTCCTTCGTGAAGCTCGACCGCGAGCTCACGCGCGGCCTCGACGTCCAGCCGCGCCAACGCGTCCTCGTCGCGAACGTCGTGCGCCTCTGCGTGGACCTCGGCGCGAAGGTGGTCGCGGAGGGCATCGAGACGCCGGAGGAGCTGCAAGCGGTCATCGACTGCGGCGTCCACTACGGTCAGGGCTACCTGCTCGCGCGCCCTGCGTATCCCCCGCCCTCCGTGAGCTGGCCGCGCTGAGCACGCGCGACCGCGCCGTCGCGACCGCTCGATTCTCTCCGCGCACGCGACCACGCTCGTGGAGACCACGCCCGTGATCGTGGCCTCAGCCGGCCTTCGGCGCGGGCACCGACGCCGGACGCGGCGCTTCTTCAGTCGTCGCTTCCGCGGGCTCGCTCGGCGCGTCCAGCTCGAAGAGCGCGCGCGTGGCCGCGATGAGCGCCGCGCCCTCCGGCTCGCCCGACGCGCCCTTGAGCTGCGTGAGCGGCCCGTGCAGCAGCTTGTTCGCCATCGCGCTCGTCATGCGCTCGAGCGCCTGACGTTGTTTGTCGTCGAGCGGACCGAGCCGCGGCAGCGTGCGCTCGAGCTCGCCGCGCAGCGCCTCTTCGATGCGTTTTCGGAGCGCGACGATGGTCGGCGTGAGCTCGAGCGAGCGTCGCCAGACCTCGAACTCGCTGACCTCGATCTCGACGATTCGCTCGGCGGCATCGGCCGATTTGCGGCGCGCGTCGAGGTTCTCCTGCGCGACCTTCTGCAGATCGTCGACGTCGTAGAGGAAGACGTTCTCGAGGTTGCCGACCCGCGGATCCACGTCGCGCGGCACCGCGATGTCGATCGCGAAGAGCGGCCGGTGTCGGCGCGCCTTGACCACGCCCTTCATCAGCTCGTGCGTGAGCACGTAGGTCGGGCTCGAGGTCGAGCAGATCACCACGTCGACCGACACCAGCTCCGCCGCGAGCTGCTCGTAGCCGATCGCGGTGCCGCCGAGATCCCGAGCGAGCGTCACCGCCTTCTCGGGCGAGCGGTTCACCACCGCGAGGCGCGCGCCGCTGCCCGCGAGGCTGCGCCCGGCCGCTTCGCCCATCTCGCCCGCGCCGAGCAGGAGCACGCGTCGTCCTTCGAGCTCGCCGAAGATCTTCTTCGCCAGCGAGGTCGCGATGCTCGACACGCTGACCGTGCCTTCGGCGATGCCGGTCTCGCTGCGCACACGCTTGGCGACCGCGAAGGCGCGCGTGAAGCAGCGACCGAGCAAGGTGCCGACGGTGCCGGTGTCGGTGGCCGTCTCGTAGGCCTCCTTGAACTGTCCGAGGATCTGCGGCTCGCCCACCACCATCGAGTCGAGGCTCGCCGCCACGCGAAACGCGTGACGCACGGCGTCCGCCCCGCGGTGCACGTAGATCACGGGGTCGACGTCCTCGCCGCCCGAACGTGCCTTCAGATGATCGCGCGCCGCCGCCGAAGCGCGCGTCGGATCTGCCGCCACGCCGTAGAGCTCGACGCGGTTGCAGGTCGAGACCATCACGGCTTCTTCGAAGACCACGCCCGTCAACGCGCGCAGGATCTCCGGGAGCTGATCGCGCGGCGCGGCGAGGCGCTCCCGCAACGCGAGCGGCGCGGTGTGGTGCGAGAGCCCGACGACGACGAGGTCGCTCACGACGGACCTCCGGCGAGGTTCGCGTGCTCCTTCGACGGCAAGCGCGGAGGCCTCACGTCATGCCTCCGTCGCGCACGACGTAGCCGACCAACACGGCCGCCGCGCAGAGGAAACCCACGATGGTGCCGATCGCGGCGCGACGGCCGCGCCACCCCGCCGCGAGCCGCAGCACGAGCACGCCCGCGAAGAGCACCCACGACGCGAGCCCGAAGGCCTGCGGGCTCGTGACGAGCACGCCTTGCTGCACGCGCGTCGCCCAGAACGCGCCCGTGACGACGCCGATGGTCAGCAGCGGGAAGCCGACGCTCACCGCGCGCAGGCTGAAGCCGTCGAGCACGTCGAGGGGCGGCAGGCGCTCGAACACGCCCGAGAGCCGCTTCTGTCGGAGCATGCGCTCTTGGATCACGTAGGCGATGGCGGCGCCGAACGCGAGCGCGAAGGCGACGAGGCCGAGCACGTTGACCGCGATGTGGAAGGGCAAGAGCGCCGAGCGTGTGTCGTCCGAGACGTGCTCGACGCTGCGACCGAGGCCGGCGCCGAGGAAGAAGAAGAGCGCGACCGGCGTGATGAACGCGCCGAGGATCGCGATGCCCTTGCGACGCAGGCCCGCCGCGAGGAACGCGCCGACGATGCCGAGCGAGAGGAAGGTGAGCGTCTGGTGGACGCGGCTCATCGGCGGCCCGCCGCTCGTGTAGTCGACCCCGAGGTACGCGGCGTGGAGCACGACCGCGAGCAGGAGCGCGCCGTGCGCGTAGCGGCCGAAGCCCTCCGTGCCGCGCACGAGCGTGACGAGGTAGAGGGCGCTGCTCAGCGCGTAGGCGACGGCCGCGGCGATGAAGAGGCTCGCGAGCACGACCTCACCGCCCGAGGAAGAAGCGCGCGACGCGGTCGAGGGTCTCTTGCCCGGTCGGCTCGTAGGAAGGCGGCGCGTCGCTGTGGAAGATCGGCTCGCCGAGGAAACCCTCGACCACCGTGTAGGCCGAGTCGTTCAAGATGAGCGAGTCCGAGACGTGCTCGCCCCCGAGCACCGCGAGCGCCTCGACGTCGCGCACGGTGCCGATGAGGCCCGCCGCGTCACCGCCGCCCGCGATCTCCTCGAGCACGTGCACGGCGGTCTTGAGCTTGAAGCGGTGGCCGCCCGCGAGCGTGAGCACGTCGCCGTCGACCTGGACGTGACCCTCGGTCATCCAGAGATCCAACGTTTCCTGCGACACGAAGAGGCGATGCTCGGCCATGCGGGGACTCTGCGGAACGGCGCACGTTTCGTCGACGGCGCGACGAGGCGGGCGCGAAACGCGGAACAGGCTACCACGCCGACGCGATCGGCGCCGGGAGCGCGTCGTCGCGGCGACGGTGAAGGTGCCAGTCGAGGTGCCGGTCGAGGCGCCGGTCGCGGCCGCGACGAGCACACGCCGGTACGTGGCGCGTCGGCGGACTCGGGGCTGGCGTTGACAGGCCCCCCGTCCTTCCATAGAGGAGAGGACCGTAACGCGGGCTCGGGTCCACGCGTCACGGAGAGCACGAGAGCCCACCGCCCCCACGGGCACCGAGGGCGCGGTCCCGATCGGAGGAGCAGATGGCGATGGAGCAGGTGAACGACCTCAACTTCGACGAGTCGGTGGTGAAGGCCGACCAGCCGGTCCTCGTGGACTTCTCCGCGACGTGGTGTGGCCCCTGCAAACAGATCGAGCCGTTCGTGAAGCAGCTCGCGGACGAGTACGCCGGCCAGGTGAAGGTGGTGAAGGTCGACATCGACGAGAGCCCCGGCACCGCGGCGAAGTACGGCATCCGCGGCGTGCCGACGCTGAAGATGTTCAAGGGCGGTCAGGTGATCGCCGAGCAGGTCGGCGCGGCCCCGAAGGCGAAGCTGGCCGAGCTGATCAAGCGCGCGCTCTGATCGCGCGGATCCAGTCGGCGGGTCAGCCGCCGACGGAGCGCGAAAACGACGACGGGACCCAGATGGGTCCCGTTTCGTTTTCCGTCGAGGATCAGTCGCGCGGCTCCTTCCACTCGACCGTGTAGAGATCCCTACGTCGATCGCCCCAGGTGCGGACGGTGCCGGTCCGCTCGGTGCGGCGCAGGAGCTCGAGGTCGAGCTCGTGCACGAGCATCGTCTCGACGTTCGGGGTCGCCTCCACCGCGATCCCGTCGCGATCGAAGGGGATGTCGGAGGGCGTGAGGATGCAGCTCTGGGCCCAGTGGATGTCCGCCCCTTCGACCTCCGGCAGGTTGCCGCACGCGCCGCTCAAGACCGCGTAGACGTGGTTCTCGATGCAGCGCGCCTGCGCGCACGCCCGCACCCGCGTGTGGCCCGAGCGGATGTCGGTGTTGTAGGGAACGAAGAAGATCCGCGCGCCCTTCTCTTTGGCGATTCGTCCGACCTCGGGGAACTCGGTGTCGTAGCAGATCGAGATCGCGATCTTCCCGCGGTCGGTGTCGAAGACCTCCACGCGGTCGCCGCCTTCGACGCCCCACCAGCGCTTCTCGCTCGGGGTGACGTGGATCTTGAGCTGCCGATCGACGCGCCCATCACGATGGAACAAGTACGCGATGTTGAACAGCTTTCCGTCGACCATCGTGAGATGCGTGCCCGCGAGGACGTTCACGTGGTAGCGGATCGCGAGCCGCCCGAAGTGCTCGAGGTAGCGGTCGGTGAACTGGTGCAGGCGCCGCACACCCTCACCCGGGCGGCCACCCCCGACCAGGCCGAGAAGCTGATTGGTGATCAGCTCTGGAAACACGAGAAAATCGACGTGATACTCGCTGGCGGTGTCCACGAAGAACTCGGTTTGTTTCGCGAAGTCCTCGAAGCTCGACACCGGACGCATCTGGTACTGCACGCTGGCGACGCGCACCCGCGAGCGCGCGCGCGGTCGGGTGACCGGCACGTAGTCGGGGCAGATCCACTCGAGCAGCACCGCGTGGCCTTTCGACTCCGCGTCGTTCGGCAAGTAGCCGTCGAGCACGGTGCGGATCGCGAAGCCGTTCGCGAGCTGCGCGGTGAGCACGGGATCGACGAGCTCCTTGCGCACGACCTTCCGCACGTACTCGCGGGCGTCCATCGACGTCGCGTGCGCGGCGAAGCCCGGGATGCGGCCGGCGACCACGATCTTGCGCAGCCCGAGCTGCTCCACGAGCTCCTTGCGCGCCTCGTAGAGCCGCCGCGCGAGCCGCATCCCGCGCGTGTCGGGCGACACGCACATGTCGACGCCGTAGAGCACGTCGCCGCTCGGATCGTGGAGCGCCAGCGTTCCGTCGGGGACGATCTCGTCGAAGGAGTGCTCGTCCTCGTACTCCTTCGACGAGAGGATCAGCGCGCTCGAGCTCGCCACGACCTCACCGTCGAGCTCGATCACGAGCTGGCCTTCCGGGAAGGTCGCGACGTGGTTCTCGAGCTGCGCGCGGGTCCAGGGAGCGAGGGTCGGAAAGCAGCGTCGCTGCAGCGCTTGCACCGCCTCCACGTCGCCCTGCGTGAGCGGACGAAGGACGAGGCGGGCCTCGGAGAGATCGTCGAAATCGGCGTCGGACATCGATCGCTTCTACCGCCCGAGGGGGCCGACGTCGACACTACGCACCGTTCAACTCGTGGTCGCGGGCGCGACACGCGGGCGCACTCGACGCTGCGTTCTCGTGCGACGATCGTCGCTGACGCGTCGCGTTTCGTGGCGCGGACGTTGCTCTCCGGGCTGGTGATGCGCGCGCTCGTCCTCCTCGTCGTCCTCGGCTGCACCACCGATCTCGATCCCGAACGGGACGCGAGCCTCGACGCCTCGGCCCTCGACGCGCAGGCGAGCAACGACGCTGCGCGCGGCGACGCGAGCGCGCTCGATGCCACCGTCGAGGACGCCGCGCTCGACGATGCCGCGCTCGACGCGGCGCCGCCGGACGCGCCGACGCCCGAGCCCTGCGTCACGCGCATCACCTACGGCGAGGCCTGGATCCACGGCGACGATCACCCCGCGCAGCACGACGACGTCGCGGGCCTCGTCACGTGGGACGGCGTCTGCGCGGACGACGGCGGCAACTCGTACGCCACGCTCTCGAACGGTTGGCGCCCGTACTTCCGCGGTCGCAGCGCGTGTGTGATCGCGTTCGACTCGCGCGGCGCGTGCGATCCCGCGCCGCCCACCTGCCGCACCCGCGTCGCGTACGGCGCCGCGTGGCTCGCCCCCGAAGGCCACCCCGCGCGTCACGACGACGTCGGCGGCGTCGTCACGTGGGACGGCACCTGCCGCGATCGTGGCGGCCAATCCTTCGCGCGCCTCTCGAACGGCTGGGAGCCCCACTTCGCGGGCAACGGCGCGTGCTCGGTCTCGCTGCGGCACGAGTCGTGCGGCGGCCTCTACGCCAACCCCGTCATCGCGCGCGACTGCCCCGATCCCGGCGTCAGCCACGACGGCACGCAGTACGTGCTCACCTGCACCGGCGGCGACGGCGGTGGCATCTATCCGATCTTCACCTCGCCCGACCTCGTGCGCTGGACACGGCGCGGCGCGATCTTCCCGAGCGGCGCGCCCTCGTGGGCCGACAGTCACTTCTGGGCGCCCGAGATCCATCCCGTCGCGGACGGGCTCTTCGTCGCCTACTTCAGCGCGCGCAACCGCAGCGACGGCGCGCTCTCGGTCGGCGCGGCCACCGCGCCCACCGCGCTCGGTCCCTTCACCGATCTCGGTCGTCCGCTCGTCCACGACCCGAACCCCGGCGTGATCGACGCGCACTACTTCCGCGCGAGCGACGGGCGCCGCTTCCTCACGTGGAAGGTCGACGGCAACGCCATCGGCCGCGCGACGCCGATCCGCATCCAAGAGCTCGCGGCCGACGGAATCACGCGCATGGGCGAGGTCCGCACCATCCTCACCAACGATCGCGCGTGGGAAGGCGCGCTCGTCGAAGGTCAGTGGATCGTCGAGCGCGACGGTTGGTTCTATCTCTTCTACAGCGGCAACGGCTACGCGAGCGCCAACTACGCGGCGGGCGTGGCGCGCTCGCGCGACGTGCTCGGCCCCTACGAGAAGGCCTCCGCGCCCATCCTCGTGAGCAACGGCGCGTTCGGCGGCCCCGGTCACGGCTCCATCGTCACGAGCCCACGCGGCGAGCACGTGCACGTCTACCACGCGTGGCTCCGCGATCGGATCGGCATGTCCCCCGGACGCCAAGTGCTCGTCGATCGCATCCTCTGGCGCGACGGTTGGCCTTCGATGCCCGCGTCGCCCTCGCCGCGGTCGCAGCCACCTCCGTGATCGGGCGCTCGCTCAGTCCTTGGCCCGAGCGCGAATGAAATCTGCAGACCGCCGCGCGCGTAGCGGGGTCCATGGCGCTCGTCGGAGTGATCGTCGTGCTCGCGCTCGGGGCGCTGATCTTCGGATCGCTCGAGCGTCGGTACGGCGCGCCGACGACCCGACCGGAGCGGGGGCTCGACGTCACGTACGCGTTCCTCGGGCCCCTCCTCGTTCGACCGCTGACGCGCGGCGTGCTCTTCGTCGTGACCGTCCTCGCGCTCGCCGCCCTGCAGGGGACCCTCGATCGCGAGGCGCTCCGCGCCGCGTACGAAGCGCCGACCTGGCTCGACGGACTCCCTCGTGGGGCACGGGTGCTCGTCGTGCTCGTCGTGGCTGACGCCCTCGGCTACTTCGCCCATCGCCTCTTCCATCGCGGCGGCGTGCTCTGGCGCGCGCACGCGATCCATCACTCGTCCGAGCACCTCGACTGGCTCGCGAGCTTCCGCGGTCATCCGCTCAACGAGCTCCTCGGCGGGCTCGCGCGGGTGGTGCCGCTCGTGCTCCTCGGCGCGCGTCCGGGGGAGCTCGCGTTCCTGCTGCCGCTGCTCGCCGCGCACGGCTTGTTGCTGCACGCACGGGTCCCGTGGCGCTTCGGCTGCCTGCGCTTCGTGGTCGCGAGTCCGGCCTTCCATCGCTGGCACCACTCGCTCGATCGCGACTGCAACTATTCGGGTCTGTTCCCGATTTGGGATCTCCTCTTCGGCACCTACCATCTACCGCCCGAGCTGCCCGCCGCCACCGGCACCCGCGACCACGTACCGCGCGCGCTCTTCGCGCAGCTCGCGCATCCGTTCCGGCGACGACCTCGCTGAGGTCGAAAAGCGCCCAGACCATCGACTTTGACGCGTGCACGAAGAGTGATATGCCCGCGTGATGCTTCGTGTGTCGCTCGCCGAGTCGAAGATGAATGTCGTTTATCTCTCGCTCGCCTGTGTCGTGCTCGGCGTCAGCGCCTGTTCGAAGTCAACTGAAGCCCGGCCGAGCGGAACTCTCGGAGGTGAGTGCATCGCGGATCGCTGGTGTGAAGACGACCTCGAATGTTTCCGCGGCTTCTGCGTGCCGTCCGAGGACCCGGACGCGGGTCGACCGCGCGACGCAGGCGCTGTCGGCGACGGCGGCGTCGACGTCCTGACGGATGCCGGCGGCGAGACTCGCGGAGACGCCGGGCCCGACCGCCCGACGCCGTCGGTCGTTCGCGGCGAGGGCACGTTGCGAGCGTTCTTCGCCACTTCGGATGGCGCCATCGTCGTCGACTCTCGGCGTGCCTACGTCATCGACCGTGAAGGCAACGAGCTGCGCGAGTTCTCCACGGGTCGCGAGCTGGACCACGCATCGTTCGATGGCGAGTACCTCGCGCTCGCCGATCGCTCCACGCTCACCACGCTCACCCGGACGCTCGAGCCCGTGGCGACCGCGATGCTCCTCGAACGCTGCGCGTCGTCGGTCATCGTCTCGCGACATCGGTTCGTCTGTGGACCAGAGCGGGACTGGGACCGGATCTTCACGACGTACGACCTGGTCACGGGCGAGCTCCTCACCGAGTCGATGCCCTACACGTACAACGGGACTCCGATGCGCGTGTTGCCCGGCTCGGACCATTTCGTCACCGTCACGACTCGACTCTCTCCGAGCGATTTCCACCTCTACCGCGTCGACGAGTACGACGCCGCCGTGTACCTCGGCGAGTCGCCCTACCACGGAGGCATCTCCGCACGCGACGTCTACACCTTCGTCGGCACACCAGTGACGCATCTGGTCAACGACGAGGGTACTCTGTTCGAAATCTTTCACGAGGACTGCCGAGAAGACTTCTCATCCTTCGAGACCGGTTGCTTCACGCGCGACGGCGACCTGGGTGCCCTCACGGGCGACGAGCGCTACCTCGCGATGACGCGTGACGCGGAGGGAGACGTTTGGGGGCTCGCAGGGGCCTCGCGTTGGCCGTCGGATGACCGAGGGTGCGAAGGCGGATGCACGCTCCACGAGGTCGATGCCGAGAGCCGCATGCGCCTCTTCGAGACGCGGGTCTCGATCCCGTTCGATTCGGTCGTCGCCATGGAGCACGACCGCTTCGTGGACGGTGTCTGGCTCGCCGTGCACGAGCCCCCCGAGGACTCCTGGGAAGATCCGACGCACTATCGCATCCATCGCATCTCGCTGGATTGAGCCCCCTTTCGGGACCTACGAGCGTCATGGCCGGACGCGCCCGAAAGGCGCGTTCGAGCCGGAGCAGCGACGTCACGCCCGGTGAACCCCGCACGTGACGAAGGGCGTTTCGAGCGAGCACCCAAGGAAGGTATCGTGTCCGTCGTCCGTTCGATGTCGTCGAAGGACGCTCGCGCATGGATCCGCTCCGCCGCCTCGTCGCCACCGTTCGTCGTGCGCTCTTGCTGCGCGGCGCGTTGCGTTGGACGGCGTGGCTCTCGCTCGTGCTCGGCGTCGCGGCGCTGCTGGTCGCGTGGCTCGCGCCGACCTTGCCACGCTGGCCGAGCCTGACCCTGCTCGCCCTCGGGCCGTTGATCGGGATCCTTCTCGCGTTGCGGCGCATGCCGCCCGAGGGGGACCTCGTGGTCTTCGTGGATCTGCGCCTCGGCGCGAACCAAGCGGTGCTCACCGCGTGGGAGGCCGCGCAGCGCAGGGAGTCGGGTCCCTTCGTCGAGCTCGCGCGCGCGCAGGCCGAGCCGAAGCTGCGCGACGCGAAGCGGCGCGACGTGCGACCACGCGTGCTCGGTCGCGAGCTCTGGGGCCTCCCGCTCGCGGCGGGCAGCTACGCGGCCGCGTTGCTCTTGCCGATCCCACCGCCGCCACGTCCGATCGCAGGCGGCGAGATCGTGCGGCTCACCGACACCGAAGCGCTGCGGCCCCTCGAGCGGTTGCAGGAGTTTGCCCGCGACGAGGAGCAGCGTCGTCGGCTGGAAGAGCTCGCGCGGGAGGCGCGGGCGCTGCGCGAGCGGCTCGAAGAGGGCATGGAGCAACGCGAGGCCCTCGACGCGATCGAGCGGCTGCGCGAAGAGGCCGAGCGCTCGCGCCGACCGGAGACGGCGGACGAGCGGCGCGCGCGCGACGCGGCGGTCGACGAGCTCGCCCAGGAGTCGGAGATGCAGCGCGCGCTCGCGGAGCGTGACCTGGAGTCGCTCGATCGTGCGGTGGAGCGCGCGGCGGCACGACGAGAAGAGGCCGATCGCGAGCGCGCCCGGGAAGCGCTCGAGCGCGCGGCAGAGGCGGCGCGGGCGCAGGGCGACGAGGCGATGGCGGAGTCGCTGATGGAGCGATCGCGCTTGCTGCAGCGGCGGAGTCGGCAGGCGGATCTGGCGCGCGAGCTCGCGGAGGCGATGCCGGAGCTCGAAGGCATGCAGCTCCGACGTTCGCTCGAGCGGCTCGAGCGCGACGGCGACGGAAGCGAGCTCGATCAGGCGATGGTCGACGCGATGCGCGACGCGTGGGGCCGGCTCTCCGCGGAGGAGCGGCAGCGGCTCGCGGAGGCGATGCGCGACGCGCAGGCGGCGGAGAACACGCAGGCGCGCGAAGCAGGTGAAGACGGCGAGCAGCGTCCGATCACCGCCGACGAGTACGAGCGCATGCTGCGCGAGGCGCTGGAGAACCTGGACCGTCTGCAGATTCAAGCGGGTGGCGGCGGCGGCCAGGGCGGCATGCCGGTCCCGGGCGGACAAGGAAACGGAAACGGGAACGGAAACGGAAACGGAAACGGAAACGGGAACGGGAACGGGAGCGGAAACGGAAGTGGCGGCGGAGGTCCGGGGGGTGAGAACGACACCGGACGTGGCCCCGGCGGCGGAGAGACGCGCGCGCTCCCCGGCGACGACGGAACCCTCGCGCGCGTGCGCCCCACGATCGGCGCGGGTGATCCGAGCCGGAGCTGGGTCGAATGGGTCGACCCCGAGGGCATGCCGGAGAGCGAGCGTGGCCCCGGCGTGGGCGGCGCGACCGGCTCGGGGGCGCACGGCGAAGCGGGCGGCATCGAGCGCGCGCCGATTCCCGAGGACTACCGCGACCACGTCCGCACGTTCTTCGGACCGGCCCGATGACGCGCGTCATGAACATCCACGAAACACGGCCGATTTCACACGGCTCTTCGCACGAGAAAGACCACGCATGAGCGACCAAGAGCTCCCCGATCGCGGCGACGCCGCCGCCCGCATCGAGGCCTTCCGCACCGCCATCGCCACCCTCCGGGACGCGGTCGGCCGCATCGTCGTCGGGCAAGACTCGGTGGTCGAAGAAGTGTTGGTCTGCCTGTTCGCGGGCGGCCACGCGCTCCTCGAAGGCGCGCCCGGTCTCGGCAAGACGCTGCTCGTGCGCACGCTCTCGGACGCGCTGCATCTCCAGTTCAGCCGCATCCAGTTCACGCCGGACCTGATGCCCACCGACATCACGGGGACGAACGTCGTGGTCGACGACGGAGGTCGCAAACGTTTCGAGCTCCAGCGCGGTCCGCTCTTCGGTCAATTGGTGCTCGCGGACGAGATCAACCGCGCGACCCCGAAGACTCAATCGGCGTTGCTCGAGGCGATGGCCGAAGGATCCATCACGATCTCGGGCACGCGTCACCAGCTCGCGCAGCCCTTCGTGGTGCTCGCGACCGAGAACCCGATCGAGATGGAGGGCACCTACCCGCTCCCGGAGGCGCAGCTCGATCGTTTCCTCTTCAAGGTGCTCGTACCGTCGCCGGACGAAGACACGCTGGTCGGGATCCTCGACCGCACGACCGGCAACCAGAAGGCGGTGGTGCCGCAGGTGATGGACGGCCCGGCCATCCTCGGCTTCCGCGAGCTGGTGCGCGAGGTGCGCGTGGCCGACGCGCTCGTTCGTTACGTCGCGCGCTTCGTGCGCGCCTCCGATCCGAGCTCGTCCGACGCCGCGCCCAGCGCCAAGCAGCTCCTGCGCTACGGGGCGGGCGTGCGCGGCGCTCAATCGCTGATGTTGTCCGCGAAGGTCGTCGCGCTGATGAACGGGCGCGCGCACGTCTCGTTCGCGGATCTGCGGCGCGTGACGCTCCCGGCCTTGCGCCACCGGCTGATCCCGAGCTTCGAGGCGGAGGCCGACGGAATCTCCACGGACGCGATCCTCGAGCGGCTCCTGAAAGAAGTGCCGGAGACCCCGCCCTCGCTCGCGAGGGTCGCCGGATGACCCACGACCTCCTCCCGCGCACACGTCGAGGTGCGCTCGTGATCGCGATCGCCGCGATCGTCTCGTCGACCGCGAGCGCCACGCCCGCGCGCGCCCAAGACCCCACCGAGCCGATCGAGCTCTCGGTCGAAGGGCTCTTCGGGCCCGAGCTGCTCCTCCCGCAGCGCCACGTGCCGCTCCGCGTGCGGGCCCGAAATCGGCTCGCGGTCCCGGTGCGCGGCGCCATCGTCGTCTCGTCCGCCGACTGGCAGTCGCGCCCGGAGCGACACCGCGTGGAGATCGATCTGCCCGCGCGCACCGAGCGAACCACGCAGCTCACGGTGTACGCCCGCGACGGTGGCTCGATGACGGTCGACTTCGAGATCGACGGTCGCCGCGCGACGCGTCAGTACGTGTCGTTCGCCTACGACGGCGCGCGCGAGGGCATCGTGGTGCTCGCGGATCCCCCACGGCTGCGTGGCTCGATCCTCGATCTGCAGGTGAACCAAGAGCAGGCCTACGGCGGCACCCGCGTGGTGAACGTTCCCGTCGGCGTGGTCGGCTTCGATCCCCAGAGCGGCGATCCGCTCGCGCCGCTCGACGTGCTCGGCTGGAACGCGGTCGGGCTCGTCGTCGCGAGCGCCCCCACCCTCGAGCGGCTCACCGGGCCGCAACGCGACGCGCTCCTCGCGTGGATCCGCGGCGGCGGCGAGCTGCTCGTCTTCCCACGGACGCCGGAGGATCTGCGCGCGCCTTTCCTCGACTCGCTCGTCGATCTCGCGTGGATCGACGACGTCGCGGTGCGCGATCACTTCGCGTTCGTGCCGGAAGGCGCGCGCGGCAAGGGGCTCGTCGGTGCCGACACGCCGCTCGGCCGTCGCGCGCGCGTCGAGGGCTACGGTGCGTCGACGAAGGTCGGCTTCGGCCGCGTGCACGTCGCGACATACGACGGTACCGCGCCGCCCTTCGTGGACGCGACCGAGGTACGACGCCTCGTGAGCAGCATCGTCGGGCTCCCCACCACCCGTGGCGTCGAGCGTCCGCTCTTCGCGTTCGGCGGCGCCGACGACGTGGTCGACGAGTGGTCGGGCAACTGGATGTTCCAGCCGCTGCGCAGCGTGCTCGATCCGAACGAGTCGTTCCGACCCGCGCTCGGCCTGGTCGCGATCGTGCTGCTCCTCTACGTGATCTTCGTGGGCCCCGTGAGCTTCACGTGGATCGCGAAGAAGAACCGCCCGACCCTCGCGCTCGTCACGACGCCCGTCGCGGCCACCGCATGTCTGCTCTTGCTGCTCGGTGTCGGCTACGTCGGCAAGGGCACCACCATGCGCTACCGCTCGGTCAGCCTGCTCGAGCTGGCCGAAGGCGAAGCGATCGGTCTCGAACGTCGTTACCTCGGGCTCTTCCTCACGCGCCCGACCACCTTCGATCTGCCGATGCCCGACGTCGGCACCACGCGCCTCTTGCCCGAGAGCGCGAACCGCAGCGTCGAGATCCGCGCGCAGGGCGAAGGGCTCGTGCTGGGCGACCTCCAAGGCGGCCTCTGGGAGACGATCTTCCTCCGCGAAGAGCAGCTCACCGGGCTCGGGGGACCGATCGTGTTCGAGCGCTCGGAGGCTCACCTCGTCGCGGTGCGCAACGAGTCGCGCGTCGCGCTGCACGGCGCGTTCGTGCTCGACAGCACGGGCGGGCTCTACCGCGTCGGCGAAGTGCCGCCTGGCGCGCGGGTGGAGATCGCGCCCGCGCCCGGTCTGAACGTCGGCTACGACAACCCGACCTTCTACGGCGATTCCGATCCGGAGCTGCGCTCCGTCGTCAACGAGCTCGGGCTGCCGCCCGACGAACGCGAGGCGATCTTCGGGCTCACGCAGGTCGCGGGTGGATCGCTCGTGAGCGCGTACCCCGCCCTCTACGCGCGCATCGATGCGACCGGCCCCGCGATGCTGGCGGAGGAGTTCGTGCGCGAGCAGGAGCTGCGCCTCGTGCGAGTGGTTCCGTACGTCGAAGGCCCGGCGGTGCACCCGAAGTGGGATCAAGGCGCGCCGCCCGCGCTGGACCCGTCGACGGCTGACCCCGTCGACACGGTGGATCCGACGATGGGGGAGATCACGCCGTCGCCGCCTCCGGTCGAGATGCCGCCCGAGGAGATGCTCGAGGAGATGACGCCACCCGTCGAGACCCCCGTGGAGGTGCCCTGATGATCCGCGTCGAGGGTGTGCAGCATCGCTTCGGCGCGATGAAGGTCCTGCACGACGTGTGGTTCACCGTGCCCAAGGGCACCGTGTTCGGCTTCATCGGCCCGAACGGCGCCGGCAAGACGACCACGCTGCGCATGATGGCGACGCTGCTCGAGCCCGACGAAGGCCGCATCCTCGTGGGCGGCTACGACGTGGTCGAACGTCCGAACGACGTGCGCCGCGTGCTCGGCTTCATGCCGGACGGCTTCGGCGTGTACGAGCGCGTGACGGTCACGGAGTACCTCGAGTTCTTCGCGAGCGCGCACGCGATCCCGCTCGACAAACGCAAACGCACCGTCGAAGCGGTGATGGAGCTGACGGATCTGGGCCCGCTGCGCGAGCGGCTCGTGGCCGCGATGTCCAAGGGCATGAAGCAGCGGCTCGCGATCGCGCGCACGCTCCTGCACGACCCCGAGGTGCTCATCCTCGACGAGCCCGCGAACGGCCTCGATCCACGCGCGCGCATCGAGATGCGCGATCTGATCGAGCAGCTCCAGCAGCTCGGCAAGACCATCGTGCTCTCGAGCCACATCCTCACCGAGCTCTCGGACATGGTCAGCGCGGTCTGCATCCTCGAGAAGGGCCGCGTGCTCGCGTCGGGGCCGGTCGATCGCATCGGGCAGCAGCTCCGGCCCGAGCAAGCGTCGGCGCGCGCGATGAAGCTGCGCCTGCTGCACTACCCCGAAGACTGCGAGGCGCCCTTCCGCGAGCTGCCCGAGGTCGCGCACGTCGAGCGCGCGCCCGACGGCTTCCTGCGCATCGGTTACCACGGCGGCGACGAGACGGTGGCCGCCATCGTCGCGAAGGCCGTCGGCGCGGGGCTCAAGGTCGTGCGCGTAGAGCCGGAGCGCGACGACCTCGAGCACATCTTCCTGGAAGTCACGCGAGGAGAGCTCCAGTGAGCGCCACGAGCACCACGGACGCGACCACGAACGTCGCGCCGCCGCCGCGCCCGAGCTTCGGGCAGCGTCTGCGACGGCTCACCGAGGATCCGAACCCGATCCTCGTCAAAGAACTGCGCACGATCCTCCGCACGCCGCTCTTCGTTCGTTTCCTCTACTTGAGCACCGGCCTCGTCGCGCTCCTCGTCGTCGGCATCGGCGGCGGCGCGGCGAGCGGCTCGCAGCCTCCGGCCGAAGTCGGCCAGGTGCTCTTCCAGGTCTTCTTCTCGATCGCCCTGGCGATCCTCTGCCTCGTCGCGCCCGCGCACGCCGCGACCTCGCTGACGAACGAACGCGAGACCGGCACCTACGAATCGCTCGTGCTCACCGGCATGGATCCGGCGCGCATCGTGTGGGGCAAGTTCCTCGCGTCGTACGCGGTCTTCGCGCTCGTGCTGGTCGCGTTCTCGCCCGTGGTCGGCATCGCGTTCCTCTTCGGCGGCACCTCGCCCTGGCACGTATTGCTCGGCTTCTACGGGCTCCTGCTGATCCTCGGCCCCGCGGTCGCGCTCGGCGTCGCGCTCTCTGCGCGTCTTCGATCGACGCGCGTCTCGATCCTGCTCGCGCTCCTCGTCTTCGTGCCCTTCGCGAGCTTCGCCACCGGCATCCTCACCGCGTTCGGTGAGGTCTCGCGTCGCGAATGGGGCACCTCGATGGAGGGCCCGTTCTGGTTCACCGAAGCGCTCGCGTCGCGCTTCACCGAGCCCGACACCTTCCTGCTCCTCGGCGTGTTGCCGCTCTACACGTGCGGCATGACGGTCTGGTTCCTCCTCGCGAGCGCGATCGCCGGCGTCCGCCCCGCGGCCGAAGATCGAAGCACGCCCTTCAAGCTCTGGGCGCTCGCCGCCGTCGCGGGCCTCGTCGCGATCGTCTTCGGCGTGATCACGCTCTTCGATCGCCACGACGTACCGGAGGCCTCGGTCGGTGTGATGGGCTTCACGGGCTTCGCGCTCGTCCAGCTCGCCACCCTCTTCACGAACGAGCCGCCTCTGCCGCCGCGGCTGTGGGAGATGCGCCAAGAGTCGCGCGGTCGCATCGCGAAGCTCGCGGGACTCTTCGGTCCCGGCGCCGCACCCACTGCGCGCTTCGGCGCGCTCGTGATCTTGCTCGCGACCTTCGGCTCCGCGCTCGCCGCCGGGCTCGGACGCCACCTCGCCTACCCCACGCACGACGAGCACGCGCAGGCCGACGCCGCGCTCCTCGTGCTCGCGGCGGGCTACGCGGCGGTCGGGCTCTTCGTGCAGATGTTCGGCGCGTGGCTCCGCATCGTCCTGCGGAGCGGCGTCGCGAGCCGCGTCATCGCGCTCTCCACCCTCGCCGGCCTCGGCATCCTGCCCTTCCTAGCGGCGGTGCTCCTCGATCCGAGCTCGCTCCAGAACATGGACGAGAACATGCCGATGCTGGTGCGGCTCACCCCGATCTCGCCGATCATCACGGCGATCCTGATCGTCGACGACAACGAGATCTGGCGGCTCGCCGAGGTGCTGGTTCCGGTCGCGTTCTACGGCTTGATGGCGCTCTTCTTCTGGACGCTCGTCGAGGCGCGCGTGCGAGGGGTCCGCAAGCTCGTGAGCGAGCAGCGCGTGCTGCGCGAGAAGCGCGCCGAAGAAGCCGCGCAGAGTCGACCGAGCTTCATGCCGCCTGCGAACGCCGCCGTCGCCGCGACGGTGGCCGCGATCGCGAGCGGCGAGCACGGCGAGGTGGAGACGGTCGCCGCGCAGCCGAGCGCGAGCGGTGCGGATGAGCCGAGCACGAGCGAGCCGAGCGCGAACGACGAAGCGAGCGCCGACACCAACGATTCGAAGGAGCCTTCGACGTGAGCTCGCTGCTCGACCCGGAGTTCCTTCGTCGCCTCGCGCGCGTGCGCCTCTTGGTCCGTCGTCGCTTCGCGGGCTCCGCGGGCGGCGCGCGTCGAAGCACGCGCAAGGGCCAGAGCGTCGAGATGGCCGACCATCGCCCCTACTCGCCCGGCGACGACGTGCGACGCATCGACTGGAACGCCTACGCGCGCCTCGAAGAGCTGATCCTCCGCCTCTACGTCGCCGAAGAAGATCTCGTCGTCTACCTGCTGCTCGACACCAGCGCGTCGATGGGCTTCGGCGATCCTCCGAAGCTCGACGTCGCCAAGCGCCTCGCGGCCGCGCTCGCGTACGTCGGGCTCTCCGGCAGCGAGCGGGTCGGCGTGGTGCCCTTCGGCGCCGGGATCGGCACGCCGATGCAGCCCACGCGCGGTCGTCGGCGCATCGGCACCGTGCTCAAGCACCTCGACGCGCTCGAAGCGCGCGGCGAGACCGATCTTCAACGCGCGGTCGACGAGCTGATCGCGCGCCGCACGCGGCCCGGGCTGGTGCTCGTGCTCTCCGACCTGCTCGACCCGGGCGGCTACCAGCGCTCGCTCGATCGCCTGATCGCGGAGCGCCACGAGCCGGTGATCTTCCACGTGCTCGATCGCGAAGAGCTCGACCCCACGCCGGGCGGCGACTTCAACTTCGTCGACAGCGAGCGCGGCGCGCGCGTGGAGGTCTCGCTCGATCAGCGCACCGTCGACGCGTACCGGCGCCGCGTGCAGCTCTTCCTCGAAGGCGCCGAGGCCTACGCGAAGAAGCGGGGGCTCTCGTACGTGCGCGCGGGCGCGGACGTGTCGATCGAGGACGCGCTGCTCGCGTACTCGAGGGCCGCATGACGACGCGCTCGATCACGCGCCGCCCGCGACGCATCGCGCGTGCGCACCTTCGACGACCGGAGCGCGCGCCGTGACCTGGCTGAGCCCGTGGAGCTTGCTCTGGCTCGGTCTCACCGTGCCGCTCGTCTTGCTCTACGTGCTCAAGCGGCGCCGCGTCGATCGCGTGATCGGCTCGACGCTGCTCTGGGAAGCCGCGCTCCGCGATCTGCGCGCGGAGCGGCCGTGGAAGCGGCTCATCCCCACCGTCGCGCTCTTGCTGCAGCTCCTCGCGATCGTCCTCGGCGCGCTCGCGCTCGCGCGTCCCGCCGGCGCGGGCGGTGTCCCCACCGGCGCCACGATCGCGCTCGTGGTCGACGTCTCCACCTCGATGGACGCGCGCTCCGGCGAAGGCGACGACTCGCGCCTCGAACGCGCGGTGTCGGTCGGCCGCGAGCTCGCGCGCGCGCTGCCGCCCGGCGGTCGCATGATGGTGATCGCGGCCGGCGCCGAAGCCACGTTGCTCGCGCCGCCGACCGCCGACGGCGCGACCCTCTCGCGTGCGCTCGACGCGCTCGCGGCGTCCGGCACCGCGACCGATCTCGAAGGCGCGGTCGCGCTCGCGGCGGAGCGTCTGCGGAGCGCGCCTTCGGGCAGCCGCATCTTGCTGCTCACCGACGGCGCGGAGGACGGCGAAGTCTCCCTCGACACGCGTGGGGTACCCGTCGAGGTGCAGCTCGTAGGGCCCGAGGCGCCCGCCGAGGGAGCCGCGCCGACCGACAACGTCGGCATCGTCGAAGCGGACGCGCGCGCGCGCGTCGGCGAAGGACCCGACCGCGCGGATCTCTTCGCGCGGATTCGCAACTTCGCGCGGGAGCCGGCCGACGTCTTCCTCACCGCGACCCTCGAAGGCCGCGACGGAGTGCTCGCGTCGCGCCGCCTCACGCTCGAGGCCGACGCGAGCGTGCCGGTGGTGATGGCGGTGGATCTCCCGCCCGACGCGAGCGGTCGCGCCGCCGTGGTGCGCCTCGCGCTTTCACGCTCCGACGCCGCGCACGAGGGCATGCAGGACGACCTCGCGCTCGACGACGTCGCGGTCGTGCCGAGCCCCGGCGCGCGCAGGCTGCCCGTCTTTCTCGTGGGCGCAGCGCCCGCGCCCGTCGAGCGCGTGTTGCGCGCGGACACGAACGTCGAGCTCTTCGCGACCACGCTGCAGGCGCTCTCGGAGCGCGACGACGACGCGCCCCCGCTCGACGGCCTCTTCGTCTACGCGGGCGAGGTGCCCGACCGCGCGCCCCCTGGCGACTCCGTCGTGGTCGCGCCGCGCGGCGAGCGCGCGTTCGAAGCGGAGCTCGGCGCGGAGGTCGAAGCGCCGCGCGTGATCGCGTGGGAAGAGTCCGACCCGCGCCTGCGCTTCGTGACGATGGGCGACGTCCACCTCGCGCGCCTGCGACCGATCGGCGGAAGCGCCGCGCGCGCGCTCGTGACCACCGATGCAGGCGCCGCGATCGCGTCGATCACCCGCCCCGACGGCGAGACCACGATCCTCGGCTTCGATCCCTCCACCAGCGACTGGCCGCGTCAGCCGACCTTCGTGGTCTTCTTCCGCAACTTGCTCGAACGCGCGCGTGAGCGACGCGCGAGCGGAGGCGTCGCGGCCGGTGGGCTCGGCGACGCGTTGCGCATCGCCGCACCCGACGGCGCGTCGGTCGAGGTGATCACGCCGAGCGGCGAGCGCCTCGACGCCACGAGCCGCGGGGGTCTCGCGATCGTGCCGGTGCGCGCGGAGGCGGGGGTCTTCCGCGCGACCGTCGATCTGCCGAGCGGTCCCCGCGAGCTGCACGCGCTCCGCAGCTTGCTCGACGCGAACGAGAGCGACGTGCGCGCGCGCCTTCGTTTCTCACGCGCGGGCGAGGACGTCGGTGCCGCGCCCGCCGCACCGCGCGAGCACCGCGAGAGCTGGCCGTGGCTCGCCGCGCTGGTGCTCCTCCTCTTCGCGATCGAGGCGTGGTGGGCCTCGCGGAAGGGAGCGGTCGCGTGACCGAGCTCTTCCGCTTCGGACAGCCGCTCGCGCTCGCGATCGCGCTGCCTCTGCTCGCGATCCTGATCTGGCGCGTCTGGCGACTGCCGCGCGTGTTCGGTCGTCGTCACCGCGCGATCCAGATCGTGATGGTCCTCGCGGGCCTCTGCGTGACCCTCGCGCTCGCTGGGCTCGAGCTCGGCCACCGCCTCGATCGCCTCGCGGTGGTCTTCGCGCTCGATCGCAGCCGCAGCGTCGAGGAAGGGCGCCTCGGCGAAGCGAACGCCGTCCCGGACACCGAAGCCCTCGACGCCACGCGCGCCGCGGTCGCCGCGATCCGCGACGCCGTCCCGACGATGGAGCCCGGCGATCAAGCGGGCCTCGTCGTCTTCGGCGCGCAGGCCACCACCGAGCTGCTCCCTTCGCCCGAGCCGCCCATCGCGATCCCTCAGGCCAGCCTCCCGCGCGACGCGACCGATCTCGGGGCCGGCATCCGCCGCGCGCTCGCCGATCTGCCGGCCGAGCACACCGGCCGCGTGGTCGTGATCAGCGACGGCGTCGAGAACCGCGGCGACGCGCTCGCGGCCGCCACCCTCGCGGCCGGGCGCGGCGTGGTGATCGACGTGCTCCCGATTGAGCGCACGCCACGCCCCGAGGTCGCGGTCGAGAGCGTGCGGCTCCCGCGCACCGCGCGACCGGGCGAGCCCGTCGAGGTCCGCGTCGTCACGCGCGCCACCACCGCGACCCGCGCGCGCGTGCGCGTCAGCCGCGGCGGCGCCCGCATCGCCGAAGCCGAGGTCGATCTGCGCCCCGGCAGCGACGTGCTCGTTCTGCGCGACGAAGCGCCCGACTCCGGCGTGCACCGCTACGACGTGCTCGTCGATCCGCTCGACGAAGGCGTCGACACTGGCCGCGACAACAACGAAGGCGGCGCGTTCCTCCGCGTGCTGGGCGGATCGCGCGTGCTCGGCGCGAGCGACGCGCCCGAAGAGTCCGAGGCGCTCGTGCGCGCGATCCGACAAGGCGGCCTCGAGGTCGCGACCGCGGACGCGCGCACTTTCCCCGTCGATCTCGGCGAGCTCACCACCTACGACCTCGTCGTCCTCTCGGATCTGCAAGCCCGCGCGCTCACCGAAGAGCAGATGCTCGCGCTCGCGAGCTACGTGCGCGACCTCGGCGGCGGTCTGCTCATGACGGGCGCGCGTCACAGCTTCGGCCTCGGCGACATTGGCGACCATCGGCACGAAGCGCGGCTGGGCCTACACCCCCGTCGAGGACGCCCTGCCCGCGCGCTTCGATCTGCGTCAGCGCCGCGACCGCCTCTCGCTCGCGATGATCATCGCCATCGACAGCAGCGGCTCGATGATGGCGCCCGTCGCGGGCGGTCGCACCAAGCTCGATCTCGCCAACGAAGCGGCCGCCCGCTCCGCCATGTTGCTCTCGCCCGCCGATCGTGTGGGCGTGATGCACGTCGACACCGGCGTGACGTGGACGCAGCCGATGGTCTCCGTCACGAACCCCGCCGCGATCGCCGCCGCGTGCCGACGCGCGCAGCCTGGTGGTGGCGGCATCGACGTCGACGTCGCGATGCCCGCCGCGTACGGCGAGCTCCGCGCCGAGCGCACGCAGCTCAAACACTTCTTGTTGTTCGCGGACGGCTCCGACTCGCAAGGCCTCTCCGGCATGCGCGAGGTCGTGGCGGCCTCGGTGCGCGATCGGATCACCACCTCGATCGTCTCGATGGGCTCGGGCCCCTACACCCCCGAGCTCGAGCACCTCTCGCGCATGGGCGGCGGGCGCTTCTACATCGTCGAGGACATGACGCAGCTCCCGCGCATCTTCACGCAGGAGACGATGGAGGCGTCACGCGCCGCGCTCGTCGAAGAGCCCTTCCGCGCCGAGCCACGTTTCCCGGGCGCCGCCACGCGCGGCATCGACTTCGCGCGCGCTCCCACGCTGGGCGGCTACGCGGTCGTCAACACACGCAACCGCGCGACCGAGCTGCTCGCGGCGAGCGACGAAGATCCGCTGCTCCTCCAGTGGCAGCACGGCGTCGGGCGCTCCGCGGTCTTCACCACCGACGTCGGTGCGGAGCTCGCGCGTCCGTGGCTCTCCTGGCCCGGCTACGGCGTGCTCTTCGATCAGCTCGCGCGCGATCTCACGCGCAGCCCCGAGCGCCGCGACGCGCGGGTGAGCCTCGAGGTCCGCGGCGGGGTCGGCCACGTGCGCGTGGAGGCGGTGAGCGCGGGCGGCGAGTACCGCAACTACCTGCAGCTCGGCGGCACCGTCGCGGCGCCCGGCGGACGCAGCCTGAACGTTGACCTCCGACAGACCGGCGCGGGCCGCTACGAAGGCACCTTCGACGCCGACGCGCCGGGGCCCTACCTCGTCACGGTACGCGAAGGCGACGGCGACGAAGCCGCGATGGTCGGCAGCGCGGGCGTGGTGCAGCCGCGCGGCAGCGAGCTCCGCGGTGAAGGCACCAACCACGCGCTCCTCGGTCAGCTCGCGGCGCTCACGGGAGGCGAGGTCCGCACGAACCTCCGCGACGTCTTCACCGATCGCCCGCCGCCGACCTACAGCTACCAGCCGCTCTGGCCGTATCTGCTCGCGACCGCGCTCGTGCTCTTCCTGCTGAGCGTCGCGCTCCGTCGCCTCGTGCTCCCCGATCTCGCGACCCTTCTCCGCCGTCGTCGCGCGCGTCCCACCGCGACCGCACGCGCGAGCACGCCCCCTGCGCGCCCCGCGACGCTCGACGCGCTCACCGCGAAGAAGCGCGATCGGCAAGAGAACGACGACGAAGCCCCCGAGCTGCGCGCCGCGCGCGACGTGGCGACGACCGCGAAGCCACCGAGCACGAGCGCGGCCCCGACGAAACGCGACGACGACGAACCACCGCCACCGGCCGGTCCCGCTGAGACCGGATCCCTCGCGGAGCAGCTCCTCGCCAAGAAGAAGCTGAAGCGCTGAGCTCGGCGCGGCGCGAGCGTCCAGTCCAACTCCGGTGGTTCCCCGACCCCCGGTCCCTTGGTCACAGACACCCCACTCCGCGAGGTGGCGTTTCGAAGCCGTCTCCCCGACACTCTCCTCATGGGAAAGATCGTCCCGTTTCGTCCGCGGAACGGCGCCAAGAGCCCGCCGACGGACGAGCCCACCAGCTTCGAAGGTCCCTCGCGCATCCACACGCGCGATTGGGCTTCGAGCTACAAGCTCTCCGTCGCGTGGTTCGCGGAGCGCGCGACGCCTCCGCTCGTGCGCGGCGAGGGGACGTTGATCCTCAGCGGCACGATCCTCGGCACCGACGGCAAACCCTTCGTGCTCTCGCACGGTGTCGGTCAGATGTCGGTCGTGAAGGCGTGCCTCGCCACCGGCGAAGATCTGCACGCCGCGCTCGCCGCGGAATCGGAGCGACACGCGCACCTCGCGGAGGACGTCTTCGATCGCTACCGCTTCTCGGAGGAGTTCGAGACGTGGTGCGAAGAAGAGCACGGCCAGCACCCGCTCGAAGATCCGATCTTCCTCGTCAAACTACGCCTGAGGCGCAGAGAGCTCGAAGACTTGGCGGGCGAGCGCGCGAAGACCCATTCGGTCCCCCTCGACGAGTGGGTCGCCGCGATGGCCGCGATCGACGCGCTCGCGGTGCTCGGCGCGGTCGGCTCGCCCTTCCTCGCGTTCGGCCACGCGACCCGCACCCACGCACCGCGCATGTGGATGAGCGCTCTGAACGCGAAGTCGTGGCGCCCCGACCTGCTCGTGGGTTTCCGCCCCGATCCCTGAGGCCATCGTCTCGAGCGGTTGCGAGACGCGAGTCGAGAGCGTGCCGCGGGCCTCTGGGAGCGAATCAATCCACGAACGGCGCGCCGAGCTTCGCGATCGCCATCGTCGCGAGCGTCATCGCCCACACGCCGAGCACGATCGCCCAGTCGCCCGGCGCGAGCGGACGCGGAGCGAAGAACGCGTGAGCCCCCAGCCGCTCGCGAATCGCGGCCCGCAGCGGCTCGCGTCGATCGCCGCTACGCGACACCACGACCTCCGGATGCACGACGAGCTCTTCGTGGCAGCTCGGACACTTCACGACGCCGGGGCCCGACGGCCGCGTGATCGACACCACGCACTTCGGGCACGTCAGCGGCGCCCCACGCAACACCACGCTCGCGTTCGTGACCGCGCGACCGAGCGCGATCGTCGCGAGCCATTGCGACGCGAAGCCGACCGGCAACACACCGAGCGCGAGCCCCACCACCACACCGAGCGGCACGCTCCCTCCGGCGCGCGACCACACCACGCCGCCGATCACCGCGCCGCCCACCGCGAGCCCTCCGAGCACGAGCCGTGGCGGCAGCGGCAGCTCGAAGCTCGCCTCCACCACGGCGTCCGTCGCCTCGCGCACCTCGCGCTCCACGTCGAGCTTCGGCAACACGCGCCCGAGCTCGAGGTCGTCCGCGACACGCTTGGGGACGCGCACGTCGGCGCCGCAGACACACACGAGCTCGCGCGTCGTTCCGTCGACCAACACGACGGCCGAGCACTCCTTGCAGCGCAGCGCCGCGAGCTCTCGGGTCGGCACGTCGCTCACTCCGCGACGATAGCAGACGCGCCACGCCCCTCGATCGTGGGAGCACATCGGAGCGTTCGAGGTGTGCGTTCGGCAGGGCTCAATCCACGAACGTCGAGCCCGGCGCGCGCTGGATCGCGACCCGCACCCTGGTGTCCGGACGCACGAGCGCGACCGAGGTCGCTGCGATCGACGCCACCAGCGCGAGCGCGGCGATGCGTCGCGCCAACGTGCCGATCGACACCACACCCGCGATCGGCTCCGCGAGCTCTCCGTCGCGGAACGGGCCTTCGCCGGCATGAGCGACCCGCACCACCACGAGCTCCGCGCGTTCGAAGCGCTCCGTGAGCGATCCCTTCGCGTGCACGAGGCGGTGCTCCGCGTCGTCACCGCGTGTCATCCGTTGCAGCGCGTGCCCGAGCCGCGCGTATCGGATCGCCACCACGACCACGTACGCCGCCGCGGCGACGAACGCGACGACACCGATCACCGCGGGTCCACCGGGGTAGATCGCGAGCGGCGCGTGCGCTTCGAGCGCGAAGGTGATCGCGGCGACCACGAGCCCCCAGCCCGCCACGAAGCCCTCGAGCGACAAGCGCGCGTCGAGATCCTCACGCCCGCGGTAGTGACGCTCGAGCCCGAGCAGCGGCCACATCGCGAACCCGAACGCGAGCCCGACGCTCAGGCTCACGGGGAACCCGATCATCGTGGCCAGGATCATCGCCCCGAACATCGCCGCGACGTCGCCCTGCTCGAACGCCGAGAAGAGCCCCGCCATCAGCGACGCATTCACGAGCCCGAGCAGCGGCGCGATCAGGACGACGATCGCGGTGCTCGACGCGCGCATCGCCCAACGCGCGAAGAGCCGGGCGAAGAACGCGGTCGTGACGATCGGCAGAAACGCGGGCGAGAAGACGCGGTGGTAGCCGTCGAGCCCGTAGAGGTCGATCACCATCGCCGCGACCGGCACGCTCGCGAGCGCAGCCCCGATCGTCGCCACCCACGTCACGAGCTCCCGCCGCGCCTCGTCCGTCGATCGCTCCGTCCACATGCCGCGTCGACGCGCGAGGCGGGGGCTCGCATTCCGGCGATCCGCGATCGTCCTCGAGGACAGCCGTGCCACTCACGAGACCGACGCCCTCGCCGTTCACGTCGCCGCGCACGACCACGTACGACCACGTCGACGATCACGACCACGGCGAGCCCCTTCGCCGCTCACTCCATGAACACCCGCATCAGCGAGTGCGCGGAGTCGTCGCTGTTCATCTCCCAGATCATGAACCCCGCGAGGCCACGCGAGCGGCCGAAATCGCGTTTGATCGCGAGCGAGCGCGGGTCGTCGTAGGAGACGAAGACACCTCCCGCCGCGTCGTGCAGGTAGGGCGCCTGCGCGACCTCGTCGAAGCCCTGCGTGAAGCGCGCGTCGGTCAGATAACGCGCCGCGATGTCCTTCCACTCGAGCACACCGCTCTCCCAAGACCCAGGCCCCGCGCCGGTCGCCGCGCCGCGCAGCCCCGCCGTCGCGCCCGCCCACGAGCGCCCGTAGAAGGGCACGCCGAGCACGAGCTTGCTCGCCGGCACGCCGCCTTCGAGGTAGCCGTCGATCGCGTCCGTCACCGCGAAGCCCGCGGGCTCGCCCGGCACCGTGACCATCGGCGCGTTGTGCCCCGTGGTGCGAGCCCACGCGCCGTGGAAGTCGTAGGTCATCACGTTGATCCAATCGAGCGCGGCCGCCATCGCGGGCAGATCGAGGTTCCCGATCGGCTCCGGCCCCGCGCCGACCGCGATCGTGAGCAGATACGGCTCCGCGCGTCCGTCACGCGAGGCTCGCGCTTCCAGCTCGCGGCGCAGCGCCTGCAGCAGGAGCACGTAGTTCGCCTTGTCCTCGGGGCGACGGATGTTCGTGTCGAGCCCGCCGCTCACCGGGAACTCCCAGTCCACGTCGAGCCCGTCGAAGCCGTAGCGCGCGGCGAGCTCCACACACGAACGCGCGAAACGCTCGCGTCCGTGAGCGCGACGTCCGAGAAGTCGCGACTCCACGTCCACCCGCCGATGCTCAGCAGCGTGCGCAGGTGCGGGTGCATCTCCTTCGCGCGCCGGAGCTGACCGAAGCTCCCGCGGAGCACGCCTTCGTCCCAGGTGTCGCCCGGGTACGCGCGATCGACGTCCGCGTACGAGTCGCCGAGCACACACTCGCCGCCCGCGATGTTCACGAACGCGTAGTTCACGTGCGTGAGCATCTCGAGCGGCATGTCCATCACGTGGAAGTTGCGGTCGTAGACGCTCCAGCTCGAGAAGTAGCCGACGCGCAGCTCGTCCTCGCGGCGCGGGGGCGGCGTGACGTTGCCCGCGTCGACCCCCGGCGCGCTCGTGCCCGCGTCGTCGTCACGCGGAGGTGTCGCAGCGTCGTCGTCGTCGGAAGGGTCCGGCCCATCCTCCCCCACGCCCGCGTCGCGCCGCGGTCGTGTTCCTCCGTCTGCATCCGCCAACCCCATCGTCGCCGGCTCGCAGCCGAGCCCGAAGAGGAGAAGGCACCCGATCCCGATCGTCGTCGTCGCACGCATGGTCCGAGAGAGCGCGAGCCGTGAGCGTTCGGGCCAACGCGGGATGCACGTCGAA
>CALJLK010000538.1 GCA_937982655.1 uncultured Sandaracinus sp. | reverse complement strand
ACCCACACGCGTCCGCCGCTCGCGCTCGCGTCGATCGCGTTCGCGACCAGGTTCTCGACCGCGACGGAGAGCAGCTCCGGATCGCCCTGCACCCGCGAGAGATCCCCGAGCTCGCACACGATCTCGTGCTCGCCCCCGTGTCGCAGCAGCCCCACGACGTCCGCGACCATCGCGGACACGTCGAGCTCGCGCAGCTCCGGCTGGAGGCGCCCGAGCCTCCGGTACTTCTCGACCACGCGCATCATCCGCGCGATCTGATCGTCGAGGAGCCCGATCAGCTCCGCGCGCTCGTCGAGCGAGCGCCCACGCCGCCGGTCTTCTTGCAGGAGCTGAATGGCGCCGCGCATCGCCGCGAGCGGGTTCTTCAAATCGTGCGCGAGCTGATCGGACATGCGACCGAGCCAGGTGAGCCGCTCGCGTCGCGCGCGCTGACGCACGTTGCGCGCGATCACCTCGCGCGCGATCCCGAGGAGCAAGAGCGTCAGCGTCGTCGTGCCGAGCACGAGAGCGAGCGTGTCGTTGCCGAGGAGCTCGAAGACGCCGAGGTAGAGCACGACGCAGAGCGCCGCGCTCGCCAAACCGAGCACGATCGCGCGGGAGCGGCTCTCGCCGAGCGGCGAGGCCCGCGTCGCGAGAGGAGCGAGCACCACCGCGGCGAAGAGCGTCCCCACCGCGCCCGAAGGAGGAACCGGCACACCAAAGTTGTCGATGAGCTCCGTCGAGCCGAGGACCATTCCGCCCACGAGCGCCACGAGCACCCGCTGGCTCTGTCGGCGCTCCTCCGCAGCGACCCCACGAAGATGCCGCACGAGCAAGGCCGCGCCGACCACGATCACGACACCGAGCCCCGCGAGAAAGAGTAGCGCCCAGACGCGCCCCCGCAGTGGAGGTTCACCGACCAGCGCGAGCAACGACGCGACGGTCAGCCCTCCGAACCACGCGTACGTACCGAAGAGCAACGCGCCGAGCTTCTTCCGCCGACCCACGAACACCACGACGAAGTGCAGCGCCGTCGCGACGGTGAGCGGCGAGAGCGCGCGATCGAGCACGTGGAACTCGCGATGGCGCGTGAGCTGGTACGCGAGGCTCGACAGGTTCCACGAGAAGAGGCTCACGCAGAGCGCGACGAAGGGAAGCCACAGCCGCGACTGCTGCCGACCCGCGAGCACCGCGACCCCGAGCGCCAAGAGGACGGCCGCCGCCAGCGCGCGCATCCAGTGCTCGATCGTCAACGCCCCCCACATCGCGCCAGGCTCGCGCCAGCCCTTCGCGCTGTAAAGACGCTCGCGCGCCGTGCACCTCCGCTCCGCGGTGTGCAGCTCCTTGCTCACGTGCCCTTCGATTCGCGTGCTTTCGACGCGGCGCACGCGTTGCAAATCCAGCGCGCACATGACGAAGCCGAACGCGAAGCGCCGATTCTCGAAGCGGCGTCTCTTGAAGCAACTGGGCAAGCGTGTGTTCCGCGGGACCGACGCGTGGTTCGGTCGGACGTCGAAGATCCCGGACGCACCGGTTCTGACGCGTGAGCACGTCCCGTGGCTCGCCGACCTCGAGCGCGCAGCTCCCACGATACGGAGAGAGCTCGACGCACTGCTCGAGGCGCGCGCGCTCTTACCCCGATTCCAGGACATCGCGGTCAATCAACAGCGAATCGCCGACGACGATCAATGGCGCATCTTCGCGCTCTGGGGCTTCGGTCGGTGCTCCGATCTCGGCCGTCGGACCTGCCCGGAGACGACCGCGTGCCTCGACGGCATCGCCGGGCTCGAGAGCGCGTTCTTCTCGATCCTCGGACCGGGCAAACACATCCCGCGACATCGCGGGGTGACGCGCGCGCTCGTGCGCTGCCACCTCGGCCTCGTCGTGCCCCGCGAGGGCACCTGCGAGATGGACGTCGACGGTCGACGCGTGCGGTGGCGCGAGGGAGAAGCGTTCGTCTTCGACGACTCTCGCCCGCACGAGGTCTGGAACGACACCGACGAGGAACGCGTGGTGCTCTTGCTCGACGTGCGTCGCCCGATGCGATGGTCCGGCCGTTGGCTCTACGCCTTCCTCCGCGCCGTCCTCCGCCGCACCCACTTCGTGCGCGAAGCGATCGACGCTCAGCAAACCTGGGAGCGCGAGGTGGCCGATCGTTTCCCACGACCGAGCGCGGGGCCGAGCTCGACGTGCGCGTCGCGGTCAGACGACGAGCGCTCGAAGCCGTTCCACGCCGTCGTCGACGACCCAAGGTGATCGCCGGGTGTCGGGGTTCCACCCTTCGAAGGTTCGAATGAGCCGTGCGATCAACCCCGGCCGGTTGAGGTTGAAGACGCGCCAGTCGCCACGACCGAGCTCGACGACCCCCGACCGCGGATAGCCGACGAGCACCCCCTCGGATGCGACGAAGCGCACCCTCGCCGGACCTCTCGGATGCCCCTCTCGAAACACCGTCAGCACCTCCGTGCAGCGGTACCCCGGGGGGCCGACCTTCGGCTCGTGTACGTGCCTCACGCGCCATCGGTACGAGGTACCGTCGACCACGATCTTCCGAAGCTTCTGCTTCATGTCCGCCGACCGCGCACTACGCGTCCTTCAGCACCGCGATCGCGCGACGGTACTTCTCGACGCGCGCCACGTCTGCCGCGCTCGGCTCTGCGATGCGCGAGAGATCCGAGTTGTCGTGCAGGTCCGCGAGCTTCACCGCGCGCCCGATCGGATGGGCCGCCGCGCGCCGCACGAAGCGCTCGTAGCCTTCGTCGCTCCCGTGCTCGTCGGATGTCTTCGTCACCGCCGCGAGCGCATCCAGCACCGTCTCGGAGAAACCTTCCGCGCGCAGCGCCTCGAGCGTCCACTCGGAGTCTTCGACCACGTCGTGGAGCACCCCCACGATGCGTGCCTCGTCGGTCGTCTGCGCGAGCATCACCCGCAGCGGATGGAGGATGTACGGCGCCCCGGCCTTGTCGACCGCGCCGCGATGAGCTTCGGCGGCGATGGTGATGGCGCGTTCGAGGTCGGACATGCGCGGAGCGTAGCGCAGGAAGGCTCCTGCTCCTCGACTGCCGATGCGCCCGCGCGCAGCTCGCGTCACGCGGGCGTCTAGGGGCACTCCATCGAGCGCCATCGACACCCCGCGCTACGCCGCCCCGCGGCTCGCCCACTGAGCTGCCGATCCTTCGTGTACGGCGGCGTAGATCGCGTCGCGCAGGCGATTGCACTCCGCATGCGTGAGCGTGCGGTCGACCGCGCGGAGCACCACACGGAGGAGCACGTTCTCTTGCTCCTCGCCGAGCCCGATGCGGGCGCGCGCGAGCTCCGAGAGCGCCGACGCGGGCGTGCGCTCCACGACCGCGACCGACTCGACGAGCTCCGCGTCGTCGCGCAGCGCGCTCCGTACGCGATCGCCGAGGTCCTCGTCCGTCGTGCCCATCGCCACCGCGATCGAGAGGTCGCGACGCACGGGCGGCATCGTCGACACGGGGCGGTACCGCGTCAGATCGAGCATCTGCGACGCCACGCGCGCGTCCGCCGCCCGCAGCAAACGAATGTCGTCGATGCCTTTGCGCAGCATCAGCAGCCGATCGAGCCCGAGCCCCATCGCGAGCCCGGACCACCGCGCGGGATCGAGCCCCGCGTCGCGGAGGACCTCCGGGTGCGCGAGGCCGCACTCGCCGATCTCGACGAGTCGATCGCCGAGCTTCACGTCGATCTGCCAGCCCGCGAGTGTGTACGGATGCGTCGCGTCGGTGAGCACGTGCTCGACGCCGGGCAGCACGGTCTCGACCACGCGCGTCACCATCGCACGCAGGTCGTCTCGGCGAAGCGAGGCCCCCCGCCGAATCCGCCAGAGATCGAGCTGGTGCGGCTCGCCGGTGTGGAGCCGATCGATGCAGTCACGTCGGTACGTGATCCCGGGCGCGACGATCAGCACGTCGGCTTCGGAGTTCGGATCGCGCCCCAGGGCACGCAGCGCGGAGGGGAGCATCGCGCTCGTGTGGGAGCGAAGCATCACGCCGTCGCTCACGTACCGCGTGTAGCGGCTCTCCCGCGCGATCGAGGCGGACGGGTACTGCAGCCGGTCGTAGTTGTCCGCGACGGAGACGATCGGAGCGTCGCGGCGGTGCGACACGGAGCACTGCCACGTGTCCACGAGCGCGTCGCGGAGCGCGTCGACGAGGAGCTGTATGGCGTGGGGACCCTGCGCAGGGTCGGTGAGATCGCGGAGCGAGAGCGCGTGACGGAGCGCGGGCCAAGAGAGGGGAGCGTGGGACACGACGAAACCTCGGAAATCACGGGGTGAAACGTTGACGCCGTGCCGTCGGCGCCGCGGCCTCCCCGGTCCCTCGTCGACTCCGTTCGCGTCGCGGTCTCGGCCCGCGCGTTGGAGGATCAGTCGCTCGTGCGTCGTCCTCCCGGAGCCCTCGAGGGGCCGGGGGACGTAAATCGCAGCGACGTGGCGATCGACTCCACGAGCGGAGAATGGCTCCCGACCGGCGGCGCGGCAAGTCCCTCGGTCACGCATCGAGACGCGCGGCGGTCGACTCGACCGCCGAAGTACACGCGCCATCGCGCGCGCCGTCCCACGAGATCGTCGAAGTCACCGGCGTCGCGACACGTGCGCAGATGGGCGGCAACCTTCGAAGCGTCCGGGTCCTCGCTCGTCTCGAGGATGGCCCTACCACCCCGCGCTCGTCGCGGGTTGGCGCGATGCCGCGCTTCGCCTTCCGCCTCGTCAACGTCTTCGCCGAGCGCCGTGCCGCTTGCGTCTTCAGGTCGGCGGCGACGGATCCGTGCGCGTCGGCGGTCGGGTGGTCGAGGTGGCGCGCGGATCGTTCGAACTGGCGTAGGGAGCGGCGGCGAGCTGGCGCGCGGATCGTTCGATCTACCGAAGGCCATGTCGCCAAGCGTCGCTTCCATGATCGACGGCGACCGAACATCCGAGGGCTCGAGCCCCGCCGACTCAACCCCTCGGAATCATTGGCGCCCCCGGGAGGATTCGAACCCCCGACCGTCGGCTTAGAAGGCCGCTGCTCTATCCACCTGAGCTACGGGGGCCGGCGCCCTGGCCCATGGGTCGGTGTGACTCGCGGGCTCGTTCTTCTGGGG
>CALJLK010000537.1 GCA_937982655.1 uncultured Sandaracinus sp. | reverse complement strand
CCCTCACGGCGGCGCTCCAGCGCGTGCGCGCCTGCCGACACCGTGAGCGGCGCGGCCACCGGCGTCTCGCCGGCGGGACGCTCGTCGAGCGTGACCGCGGCGCCGTCGGCGGTGCTCGTCACGCGCAGCGTCCCGGTCGTGGGTGCGCCGAGGGACGCCTGCCGCGCGGCCTCCACGCGCTCCTCCAAGAGCGCGATGCGCTGCTCGACCGCCTCGCGATCGGGTGGGTCCACACGATCTCGGAGGTACATCCGGTAGTGCTCGATCGCCTCCCCGAGGGAGACCGCGTCGTTCAGCTCTTCGTACGCGCGCGCGATGTTGAACCAGAGGTCGGCGCTCGGGACCGCCTGCGCCGCGAGCTGGAACGCGTGGATCGCGTCGCGGAAGCTGCGCGCCTCGAAGTGCCGCATGCCCTCGCGGAAGCGCTCGCGCGCGACTCGCGCCGCCTCGGCGTCTTCCGGCGCGGCGGCGGGAGCGGCCTCGGGCGCCGCGGGTGCGGGATCTTGCGCACGGGCCGACGTCGAACCCTGCGAGAGCAGCAGCGCGATCACGAGCGACGCGAGCCGAGCGCGAAGGAGACGTCGAGCCATCGCGCGCAGCGTAGTACGACGCGACGGGCCCGCGGAAGCCTGACGCGCCCGAAGCAGAACGACTTCGTTTCCGGACGCGGCGATCAGCGCACTCGGAGCACGACTTTGCCGCGCGCCCGCTTCGACTCGACGTAGCGCTCCGCGTCCGCGACCTCGTCGAGCGAGCAGACACGATCTACCACCGCGCGGAGCTTGCCCTCCTCCACCCACCGCGCGAGCCGATCGAGATCGGCCCGCCGCGGCCGCACGACCACCACGCGCGTGCGTGGGTACGTCGCGAAGGTCCGCGCCTGCCAGAGAAAGTCGATCGGGCGCGGCACCGTCGAGACGTGGCGCCCACGCGCGTCGAGCACCGCGCGTGCTTTCGCGAACGGCTGGTTGCCGAACACGTCGAAGAACACGTCGAAGCGGGCGGAGAGCGTGTGCGGTGGCGTGTCGCGGTAGTCGATCACCTCGTCCGCCCCGAGCGCGCGCACGAGCGCGTGGTTGGCCGCGCTGCAGCTCGCGGTCACGTGCGCGCCGAGCGCCTTCGCGATCTGGATCGCGACCGTGCCCACCCCGCCGCTGGCGCCGTGGATCATCACGCGTTCACCCGGCTTCGTGGAGGCGTCGTCGCGCAGCGCTTGGAGCGCGGTGAGCCCCACGAGCGGCAGCGCGGCCGCTTGCACGAAGTCGAGCCCCTCGGGCATCCGCGCGACCTCGGATCGTTTGACCGCGACCTGCTCCGCCGCCGCGCCGAAGCGGAAGTAGCCGAGCATGCCGAAGCAGCGCGTGCCAGCGGGTAGCTCCGGATCCGACGAGCGAGCCACCACCCCCGCGAAGTCCTCCGCGACGCGCAGAGGCAGCAGCGGCCGGCTCGCCGCCGCGAAGCGCGACCCGGATCGTACGAGCACGTCCTTGGGGTTGAGCGCTGCGGCGTGAACGTCGACGAGCAGCTCGCGACCTCGCGCGCGCGGAGGATCGATCGACTCGATCCGAAGGACGTCCGGAGGCCCGAAGCGGTGAAAACGTGCGGCGCGCATCGACGCTTGATAGCGCGAAGCGCGATTCGGAATCGAGCCAGCACCTGCCGCACGTTTTCGGCGACGAGGCATCGACACGGCGCGCAGCCTCTTCTCTCGCGTGTGTCGCGTGCGTCGCTCGTCGCGCGCACGTGCGCTCAACGCGTCGCGAGCCGGCCGCACCGCTGCGCGGTCGCTTCGCGCAGCGCCGCCTGACGCCGCGCGATCACCGCCGGGTCCGGGCGCGCCATCGGCGCCACGGCGCCCGGCTCCGCGTCACCACGCGGCGCGAAGAAGAACGTCGGATCGTCGACGATGTCGTAGAGCTCTTCGCCCGCTTCGAGGAGCTGGCAGTTGCGATCGCGCAGCCACCCGACGATGCGCGGAAAGGCCTCCACGCTCCAATCGTGCGTGTCGTGCATCAACACGATGCCGCCGCGCTCGCCGTTCTCGAGCTCGCGCCGCGAGAGCACGCGGATGAAGGTCTCGACGACGGAGTCCGCGTCGCGCACCTGGAAGTCGCCCGTACCGAGGTTCCAGAGCACCTGCGTGTAGCGTTCGTCCGCGATCACGCGATCGACGCGCGGCGAGCGCGAGCCGCCCGGCGGACGCATGAGCCACGCACGACCCCCGAGCTCGTCCTCGAAGACTCGTTCGGTGCCGCCGAGCTCCGCGAGCACCTCCGGCGTGTCGAGGAGCGGCAACTGCCGGTGGTTGCGGGTGTGGTTTCCGACCACGTGCCCCCGACGGACGATGTCACGGAGGATCGCGCGCTCTGCAACCGCGCGCGCCCCCGGCTCGTGCAGACGTTGGCTCGTCACGAAGAAGACCGCGCGCACGCCGAGCTCGTCGAGGTGATGCAGCAGGCGCGGCGTGGTGCGTCGATCGGGCCCGTCGTCGAAGGTGAACAGGATCAGCCGATGCGGGGTCGCGCCCGTGAGCACGAGCCCGTCCGCGAAGGCTTCGCCGAGCCCGTGGCGAGCGCGCGCTTCGTCGCTCGTCAGCGGCTCGCGTCGCGTCGTCTCACGCCGCTCGTCGCGTCGGATGGAACCGTCGGTCGACCGCGCCGACTCGGTGGGCCCGTGCGGCGTCCGCTCCGATCGCACGGCGACGTACGTCGCTTCGTTCGCGGAGAACCCACGCTCGGCCCGCTCGCCCTCGAACGACACGCCGTCGATCGACGCGTGGGCTTCGCGCTCCGCGAGGTACGCCCCACCACCGAGGGCGAGGAGACACGCGAGCACACCGAAGAGACGTCGCACGCCCGCAGAGTGCGACAGGTGCCTACATCGCTCCAGAAATCCGCAGACGCCGCGAACCGCGCGCGCCCGTCGCCACGCTCGACCCGATCACACCTCGACGAACCGCGTGCGATCCGATCGCGCGGTTGTGTCGCGCCGGAGGCCGCGCGTAGCATCGAGCTGCTCATGGACATCGGTAGCGTCTGTCCCTCCTGCGCCTTCGAGAATCCCAAGGCGTGGCGTGCGTGTGCCGCCTGCGGTCGTCCCCTCGGGAGCGGCTTTCGGCCCACGAGCGTCACCGGCCTTGGCGGCGCAGACCGTACCGTCGTCACGAGCAGCCCCGACGAGCCGCGCACCGATCCCTTCGCGCAGGCCTACCGACGCAACGAGTTCTCGAGCGAAGGCACCGTTCCCGAGCTCGAGTCGGACGAGCTCGACTCGCTCGACGACGAGCTCGACGACGACGAACCGAGCGGGACCTCGCCGGAGCTCGCCGAAGCCGAAGGCGATCGCGAGCCACCGCTCATCGGTCAAGCGGACGCCGCGCTCGCCGTCCAAACCGGGATCGAGCGCGCGTTCGGCGTCGGGGCGCCCACGTTGGTCGCGCTCGACGGTCCCCGCGGCGCCGGAAAGACGCGCCTCCTGGTGCTCGCGAGCGAGCTCGGCGCGCGCCTCGATCCGCGCGTGCGCATCCTCTACGGCTCGTGCCGCGAAGGCGGCGACGGAGCCTACGCGCCCTTCTCGCGCCTCTTGCTCGAGCGCTTCGGTGTGACCCCGAGCTCCTCCCCCAGCGCGGTGCGCGCGCAGATGACGACCGTGGTCCGCGACGCGCTCGGCACTAACGACGCCGTCGTGATCGCCGAGACGACCCACTTCCTCGGACACCTCGCGGGCATCCCCTTCCCCGACAGCCCCTTCCTCGGTCCGCTCGAGAACAACCCGCCCGAGCTGCACGCCCGTGCGCGCAAGGCATTCGCGCGCCTCGTCGAAGGCGAAGCGCAGAGCCGTCCGGTGCTCGTGCTGCTCGACAACCTCCAGTGGGCGGAGGACGCGGCGTGGGATCTCCTCGCGAGCCTCGTCGGCCTGAGCGCGCACGTCGCCATCGTGGTCGCGGGCGACGCGATCGCGGAACGCGCGAGCAAGCTCGAGGCGATCGGCGGCGTCGCGATCGGACCCATCGCGCCCTTCGGTGAGGCCGACGTGCAGGCGATGCTGCACGTGCTCCTGCCGACCTTGACGCTCGCGCCCGAGCCGCTCGTCGCCGCGCTCACCCACCGCTCGGGTGGCAACCCCGCCGCGCTCCGCCAGCTCGTCGCCGCCCTCTGGGAAGGCGGCCTCTTCTACCTGAAGGACGGCGCGATCGCGGTCGATCTCGCGCGCCTCGAAGCGGGCGACCTCCCCGTCACCACCGCCGACGCGACGCGCGCGCGCCTCGAACGCCTCGATCCCTTCGAGCGCGCGACCCTCGATCGCGCGGCCGTCGTCGGCGAGGTCTTCTGGGACGGCGCGATCCTCGGGCAGATGCGCTCCGAACGAAAGGTGCCGGGCGACTCCACGAACCCGCTCGGCATCTGGCCGGACGACGACGACGCAGTCGCGCTCGGCGCGGTGATCGATCGCCTCGTCGACAAGGGCTTCGTCGAGCGCCTCGATCAATCCGACCTGCCCGGCGCGCGTGAGCTCAAGCTCGCGATCCCGGGGCTGCGCGACTTGCTCTACGAGCAGGTCGAGGAAGCCACACGCACGCAACGGCACGGCGCGGTCGCGCGCTGGCTCGCGCTCGTCGGCACCCTCCGCCGCGAAGGTGTGGCGGCGATGATCGCGCCGCACCTCGAGCGCGCGGGCCAGACCGCGCGCGCCGGTCGCGCCTACCACGAAGCGGCCGTCGCGGAGCGCGCGCAGCTCCGCGTCGGCCGCGCGCTACGTTTCCTCGAGCGCGCGCTGCAGCACATCCCGAGCGACGACGTGGTGCGCCGCATCGAAGCGCTCCACGATCACGGCTCGTTGCTGACGACCGTCGGTCGCTACGACGAGGCCGACCACGCGTTCGTGGAGATGCTGCGACTCGCGTGGAACATCGGCGCGCGCGGCAAGGGCGGCGCAGCGCTGAACCGTTTGGCCCGCGTGCGACGCGCGCGAGGCGAAGAGGACGCGGCGCGCGATCTCCTGCTGCGCGCGCTCGAGCTCTTCCGCGCCGCCAGCGATCTCCGCGGCGTCGCGTCCACCCTCGACGACCTCGCCCAGATCGCGCTCCTGCGCGGCGAGACCGACACCGCGGCGCAGGCCGCGACCGAGGCGCTCGAGATCCGCCGCGCGCACGCGGACATGCGTGGCGAAGCGGTGTCGCTCTCCACGCTCGGCAGCGTCGAGCTCCGCCGCGGCAACCTCGACGCCGCCGAGCAGCTCTTCTCGCTCGCGCTCGAGCTGCGCCGCCAGGTCGGTGATCGCGAAGGCCTCCTCCAATCGCACAACGCGCTCGGGGTCGTCGCGTTCGAGCGCGGCGAGCGCGATCGCGCGGTCACCGCGTGGCGCTCGGCGCTCGAGCAGGCACGCGAGATCGGCGATCGACGCAGCGAGTGTTTCTTGCTCAACAACGTCGGCGAAGCGCGCATCCTCGACGGCGTCTACGACGAAGCGGAGGTCGCGCTCGAGCGCGCGCTGTCCCTCGCGGAAGAGCACGGCGACAAACGCGCGCTCGCGGACATCGCACGAAACCTCGGCGCGCTCGCGCTCAAGCGCGGCGACGACGACGCGGGCGATCGGGTCGAGCGTGCGTACGAGCTGGCGCGCGAGTACGGCGGCAAAGAAGCGGTCGCGCTCGCGCAGCGCGTGGTCGGATCGCTGCGCGCGCAGACGCTCTTCGACACCGGCGGCGCCTCCGATCGCAGCGCGGAAGAGGCGTACCTCGCCAGCATCGACCTCTTCCGCGAGGTCGGAAACGAACGCGAGGCCGCGCGCTCGCTCGTGAGCCTCGCGAACCACCTCACCGAGCGTGGGGAGCTCGAAGCCGCGAAGGAGCGCCTGCGCGAAGCTCGCGCGACCTTCCGTCGGCTCGGGCTCACGGACGATGCGCTCGAGGTGGATCGCACGTTGAACGAGCTCGGCGCGTGACGTGCGTGCACGTTTGATCGCGGGTGTCTTGGCCGCGGGTATGTTCGGTTGGCTCGCGATCGAAACCCGTGACGAGATCGCGACCGCAATCGATCTTCGTGACGTCGACTACGTCGGCTCCGACGCGTGCCGACGCTGCCACGAAGACCACCACGCGAGCTGGCATCGCACGTTCCACCGGACGATGACGCAGGAGGCCCGCGAGGGGGCCGTGCTGGGCGCGTTCGACGGGCGAACGCTCGACTATTTCGGGTGGCGCTTTCGGTTCGCGCGTGAAGGCGACACGCACCGCATCGACGCCGAGGGTCCGAACGGGCAGACCCGCGCGTGGACGGTCGACCGCACGGTGGGCTCGCACCGCTACCAACAATACCTCGCCCTCGACGGCGACACCTTCTGGCGCCTCCCGGTCGCGTGGCACGTCGAAGAGGCGCGTTTCTTTCCGATGAACGGCGCGTTCCTCACCCCGGATCCGGAGCAATTTCCCGCCTCGACGGAGGACGTCGAACGTCACGTCACCCGCTGGAACGACAACTGCGTCTTTTGCCACAACGTGGCGCCGAATCCGGGGCTCGACGCGAGTGGGCGCTTCGAGACGGAGGTCGCGGAGCTCGGCGTCGCGTGCGAGGCCTGCCACGGACCGGGCGGCGAGCACGTCGCGCGCAACGCGAATCCGCTGCGCCGCTACTGGTTGCACTACGTGGAGGACGACGATCCGACGCTCGTCGATCCGGGCGCGCTCGACGCGACGCGCGCGAGCGACGTGTGCGGCCGCTGTCACGGCCAGCGCAAGACCGACGACCTCGAGACCCTGCTCACCGAAGGCGATTCCTTCGTGCCGGGCGAAGATCTCGCGCGTCACAGCGAGCCGCTCTGGATGGACACCACGCTGAACGGAGAAGCGATCTTCGCCGCGCGCTTCTGGGAGGACGGAACGCCGCGTCTGACCGCGTACGAATACCAAGGGTGGCTCCAGTCGCCCTGCGCGCGCGATTCGAGCTTCGGCTGCGCGAGCTGTCATTCGATGCACGACGGCGATCCCGCTGGGCAGCTCCGTCCGAGCGCCGAAGGCGACGGCGCGTGCACGAGCTGCCACGCGGATCACGAAGGTCGCAGTCACACGGGTCACGACGAGACCGACGAGGTGCGCTGTGTCGACTGCCACATGCCGCGCGTCGTCTACGGCGTGCTCGACGCCCACCGAACCCACCGCATCGAGAGCCCGCGCCCCACGCGCGACGCCGAGCTCGGCCGCCCCGACGCCTGCACGAGCTGCCACGCCGACCGCACGACGGTGTGGGCCGAGCGAGCCCGCGCGCGACTCTGGCCCGCAGCCGACACCGTCTCCGACACCGTCTCCGACACCGTC
>CALJLK010000536.1 GCA_937982655.1 uncultured Sandaracinus sp. | reverse complement strand
CCGCGATCGGAGCAGAACAGGCGCCGACCCCGGACGACGCGTTCGCTCGAACGCTCCGCGTAGCCGAGCACCCGCCCGTGGCCCACCAGCCAGCCCACGCGCCGGCAGTGCTCACACGCGCGGAGCTTCGCGCCCCACAGCGCGCCGGCCAGCTCGGCTTCGTCCGCGACGAACCACCGGGCGAACCTACGGTGACCGTCGGCCGCGGCCAACAATCCCGCGGGCGTCCGCGCGGCCGAGATCCAGCGGCGCGCGGAGCAGGACACTACGAGGTCATTCTCGGCGGGTGATCGTGCGGACCTACGATCGGTAGCCGGCCTTCAACACCTCGGTGCTGCCCGCGAAGAGCATGTTCAGTCGGAGCTTCGCGACGTTCTGGAACTCACGCTCGGTGGGCGAGTTGTCGATCGGGACCTCGGGGTCGTCGACGAAGCGGTAGAGCGCTTTGTCGTTTCGCTCGTAGTAGCCGACCGCCGCGGCGAGCGGCTCGGAGGGCAAGAGCGTCGGCAAGACCGCGGCGCGCCACTTGTCGAACTCCTCGCAGATCGGTCGGATGCGCGACTGTCGGTGCGCGAGGAGTGCGTCGCCGACGAGGCCGAGCTTCTGTGCTTCTTCTTCGGCGACGTACATCGCCGTGATGAACGCGCCTCCTTCCTTGGCGAGGACGGGCTGCGTGGCCTCGGCGTCGCGAAACTTGCGGCGGCCGTGCGCGTTGCAGCCCGCTTCGATCACGCGACCCGACGTGAAGACGCCGTTGAAGCGACTCTCGGCGTCGGCGGTGAGCGTGCCCTCGAAGGGACGCAGCTTCGCGACGACGTCGTCGCCGTGCTTGGTCGGGGAGTACTGAAAGACCGCGCACTCGCGGTTGCGGTAGAGCTCGATGTATCCGTCGTGCGCCGCGGGCAATCCGGGGATGAGCACCTTCAAGCCCGTCCCGTCGGTCGCCATCCACGAGCTCGCGAGGAGCCACTTCCAGTGCAGGCCGTCGATCGCCGCGAGTAGGTCTGCCGCTCGCTCCACGAAGCTCACGAGCGTGCCCATCGCGAGCGGGATGCCGCGCTCTGCGAGGTCGCGACGAAGTCGATCGAGCGGCACGAGGAGCCCGAACTTCTGATGGATGAACCACGCGAGCCACTCGCACGTGATCTTCGACCGCAGGTACGGCGCAGGCAGCGAGCGCGGCGTCGTGCGCCGACGGCACGTGCGACATCGCGAGGTCACGCGCGTCACCACGCGTCGACGCTGCTGCTCGCGCACCACGTGCAGCTTCTCTTCCTCGAGCCGATCGACCACCTCGAGATCCGTCCCGCCGCAGTGCTCGCAACACGCCGCGCGCAGCGTGTGCGCTTCGTCCTCGAGGTGCGTCGGCAGGGCCTTGCGCCCGGTCGGTGGCGGGCGCGGCTTCTCCTCCTTCACCTTCGGAGGAATCTCGGGCGGCTTCGGCCGCTTCTCGAAGGCGGTCTTCGTGGCTTCGTCGACGACCGGCGACTCGGGCGGCTTCGCGACCGAAGGCTTGCGCTGCTTGCGCTGCGCGATCGCGAGCAGCTCGCCGATGCGGTCGTTCAGCTTGGCGACCTGCTCGACGAGCTTCGCGATCTGATCGCGCTGGCTCGCGAGATCGAGCTGCTGCGCTTCGAGTGCTCGCCGCTGGGCAGCGTTCTCACGAAGCAGCGCCTCGACGTCGACCACGCGCGCAGAAGATCACGCGCCGCGATCGGTGTCGATCCCCTACCGCGATTCCTTCGCGCCGAGGCGTCGATACCAGCCACGTCGCGCGGCGGTGAAGTCGATCCCCGCGAGCAGTGACGCGAACGTCGCACCATCGATCGTCACTCGCGTTTGCCCGTCTTCGAGGCGCGGAAGTTGGAAGCTGCCGGTCTCGAGGCGCTTCGCGAGCACGCACCACCCCGAGCCGTCGAACCAGAGCGCCTTGGCGATCCGTCGACGCTTGTTGAGGAAGAGGTAGAGGTGGCCGTCGACCGGGTCGAGCCCGAGCCGACGGACGGCACCGGCGAGCGAGTCGAACGAGCCGCGCATGTCGAGTGGCTCGACCGCCACGAACACGCGCACCGTCGGCGGCAGCGTCAGCACGAGCGCAGCACCCGCACGAGCCGCGCGACCGTCTCCGCGTCGAAGTCGTCGCCGACCTCGAGCTCGGAGCCTTCGAGCCGCACCACGTAGCGCGCCGAGGTCGGGACCACGAGCTCGACCCGCGAGCGAGGCACGACCTCCACGAGCTGCGTCGACTTCGCGGGCGCGGCCTTCGCGAGCGCGGCCTTCGCGAGCGCCGCCTTCGTCCGCGGTGGCCGACGCGACGTCGACTTCGCGCGCGCCTCCAAGTTGATGCGCCACGCGTTCAGCGAGCGGCCGTCGATCCCATGCGCACGCGCCCAGCGCCCGAGGTTCTCTCCCTTCGCCGCCTTCAAGCACGCGCGAGCTTCGCGCTCATCCTCGATCTTCCGACCTGCCGCCATCGTTCGTCTCCGCGACGAGGCTGCGTGGGTCGGTGTGAGCGGTCACCCCGGCGTCGCTGATGGGTCACGCTGCTCTGCTCGCGGCTCGCGCCGGTGAACCGGGAGGCGCGTCGCGTGGTGGAGGCGAAGCGGTCCCGGTTGCGCACGAAGCTGGAGCGTATCGTGGCGAGTGCGAACCGTCGCCGGCCGGAGAACCAGCCGAAGCTGACGGTGGAGGAAGCGGAGAAGCTCGCGGAGGACTGCGTGAGCTCGGCGCTCGCGCGGGCTCAAGCGCATTGCGCGGAGAGCGGGCTTCCGCCGGTGGAGGTGTTCGCGGTGGTGGTGATGAGCAACCACCTGCACCTGGTCGTCCGCGCGCCGGGCAAGAACCTCGCGGCGTTCATGAGCTACTTCCTCGCGCGGGTCGCGCAGACCCTGAACCTCTTGCTCGGTCGCGTGGGTCCGGTCTTCCCGCGCCGCTACGACGCGCAGCCCATCCTCGACGAAGAGGCGGCAGCAGGCCGCATCAAGTACGTGCTCGAGAACCCGAAGAAGGCCGGGCTCGTGCGCTGCTTCACGGAGTGGCCGGGGTTTGTGGCGGTCGCGGGGCTGCACGAGGGCGAGGAGCTCGAGACGAAGCACTTCGATCGGACGGGTTGGCAGCTCGCGAAGCGACCGAAAGAGCGAGCAGGGTACTGGCGGAAGTCGCGATTGAAACTGAGTCGGCTTCCGGGGATGGAGTCGCTCTCGCGCGCGGCATACCTCGCGACGGTGAAGAGCTGGTGCGACTCGCGCCCAGTGGAGCGGTGCCTCGGGGTGGAGGGCGTGCTCGACGCCGACGTGAATCAGCGACCGAAGAAGCCGAAGCGTTCGCGTCGTCCGTACGCGTTCGGGAGGCCGGAGAGCGTCGACGCGTACCGTGAGGTGAGCCGACTCCGATACGCGGCCTACGACGCGGTGCGAGCGCTCGCGAAGATCGGCGAGCGAGTCGAGTGGCCGGAGGGGATGTACGCGCCGGGCGGTGCCGTCGCGGCGTGACGCGACGACGGAGCGGTGGGGCGTGACGCTCGAGACGACAGGGCGGTGCGGCGGGCCGATGTGAGCACATCGAGCGACGCGAGCAAGTCGCCTCAGCCCGAGACCTCACTCCGACGCGCGCTTCTCCAGCACCTCGGTGATCTTCTCGTCGAGATCGTCGAGGTCGAAGGGCTTGTCGAGGAAGTCGTCCGCGCCGTAGAGCGGCGAGGTGAGCTCGTTCAGGCGCTCGCCGATGCCGGTCAGCATGAGGACGCCCGTCGCGCCGAGGCCGTCGTCCTCGCGGATTGCGCGGCAGACTTCCCAGCCGCTCATCCCGGGCATCATCACGTCGAGGATGACGAGGTCGGGCTTCTCGCGCCGCGCCACGCGCAGGGCCTCTTCGCCGTCGCTCGCTTCGAGGACGGTCGCGCCACGCGACTTCACGTGCCGTGAGACGAGCCGGAGAATCTCCAGGTCGTCGTCCGCACAAAGGACCGTCTTGCCAGCCAGGTCAGCCATCGAAAGCTCCGGCCGCGAATCCTCGTGGAGCGGGTCCGCTCGTGTCAATCCTTTCGAGCGGGTGACAGGAAACGGCCGGTCGATCACGGAGTCCCGAGTGGGTGGGTGCCGAGCCGTGACGTCTTCCCACGCGTCGAAGACGGGCATCGGGACGGTCACGCTCCCCAGCGAAGATCGTCGATGGCCGCGCGTCCGTCGATCGATCGCACGCCCGAGCGTCAGTCCACGAAGCCGACGTGCTCGCGCTCCATCCACCCGCGACGCCCTTCGGCTTCCACGAGGACCCACTGCTCCTCTTCGTCGAGCACGCGCAGGCCGTCGCCCTCGTGCGCCTCGCCGCGCTGGGCGGTGCGGACGTCGGGGCCTTCTCGGAGCGCCGCGTCGGCCACCAACACCAGCGCGCGCCGTCCCTCCTGGAAGGTGCGCCGCTTCACGAGCAGGCCCGCGCCGGTCGCGACGAAGAGCACCGCCGCGAGCGCGGTCGCGATCGCCAAAGCCGCCCGCAGCCTCGGCAAACGAAAGAGCAGCACCACCAGCACGAAGAGCAGCCCTTCGAGCGCGAGCAGGAGCCACGCGAGCAGCGGCTCCGAGAACGGCCGCACGAGCACCTCCGCGAAGCCCGCGTCGCTGCCGAGGCTCGCCGCACCCTCGCGCGCCGCTCGTCGCTCGGCGAGGACACGCCGCGCGCTCTCCAGCGCCGCCGCCGCCTCTTCGTCGCCTGGCTCCACGCGGAGCGCGCGTTCGAAGGCGAGCATCGCCGCGCCGTAGCGGCCGCGCTGGACCTCTGCGAGGCCGAGGTCGTACTCGACGTCGGGATCACGCACGCCCGCCTCACGCAGGCGCTCCCAGGCCGCGACGGCGTCGTCGTAGCGTCCCGCGACGTAGGCCTCGCGCCCCTGAGTGAAGATCGCGTCGAGGCTCTGCGCGCTCGCGGGCGAACCGAGCCCGACGAGGAGACCGAACGCGGCGAGCGCGAGGAGCGCCGCGGCCGAGCGTCGAGGACGGCGCTCGCGAGCATCGCCGGCTCCCAAGTGGAGCGCGGGGCGTCGAGGACGGCGCACACCGAACGAGCACGCGTCTCGACGACCGAGCGTGCGCGCGACGGCGGTGCGATCGACGATCGCTTGGCGCAGCGACGGCATCACGTCGCCTCCTTCGCGAGCGGGCTCGCTTCGAGCTCGCCGAGGACGCGCCGCGTGCGCTCCAGACAATCGCGGATCTCCGCCTCCGCGCTGCCCGCGCTCGAGAAGCGCGCGAAGTCGCAGACCTCGAGCTCGTCGAGGGTGCGCCGCACCAGATCCTCGTCGAAGCCGCGCGAGCGCAGCAGCTTGCGCAGCTCGTCGTGCGTGAGACCACCGACCGGCTCTCCGAGCCGCGCGGCGATCGCTCCGAGCAGGCTGGTCGCGATCGCGGAATAGAACGCGCGCGCGTCGCCTTCGCGCGCGTGGCGCTCCGCGTCGTCCAGGCGTTTGCGGGTCTCCTTGCGCGCTTCCTTGGCCGCGCTCGGCTTGCGACGGCGCAGCGCGCGCACGAGCAAGGTGGCGGCGCCGAGCGTGGGCAGTCCGAGCAAGACACCGAAGAAGAGCGGCGTCGACGACACCGGCGTGGTCGCGCGAAGGAGCGCGCTCTCGGTGCGCAGCGGCCCGAAGGTCGGCGGCGGCTCGTCGTCGTTCGTCGTCGGCGCGACCGGCGCCGCGCCTGCGTCGGCGGCGTCGGTCGTGATCGTCGCGCCGACCGCGATGACGGTGATCGGCTCCGAACGCACGACGCTCGTGGTGGCGCTCGCGACGTCGAAGGTGGTGAACGTCAGCGATGGGATCTCGAAGGTCCCCGCGCGCTGCGGCACGACGAGCCACTCGAAGCGGCGCTGGCCTCCCACCCGATCGTTCGGGTGCACGACCTCGTCGTCGACCCGCGGCTGAAGCACCTGCAGACCGTCGATCGGCGGCAGCTCGAGCCGCACGTCGCGCACGTTGCCTTCGCCGCGAACGATCGCGCTCAGCGTGATGGCGTCGCCGGTGCGGACGTTCTGTCGATCGACCGTCGCTTGCAGCTCGTACCGACCGACCACCGCGCCCGCGGTCGGGACCGGCTTGGCGTTCACGCGGATCGGCACGCCCGTTCGTCGCACCTCTTGCGGCGGCGCGAAGAGATCGAAGCTCGCGCCCGCTTGGAACGAGACCTCCGGCTCGCCGATCACGAGCTCGCCCTCGCGCAGCGGAAACGCCGCCATGTGGAGGATGCGGTACACGCGGTAGAGCGCGCCGTTGACGTATTGGGTCTCGCCGTCGAGCGGGCCGCCGTCGAGGAGGTCCACCGTCCAGAAGCCGTCGGTGGTCGGCGACCGTGGGAGCTGCAGACCGCCGCGGATCGCGGTGCGCGTGTAGAGGAAGACGCTGATCGTGACCTGTTGTCCGACGTAGGGCTCTGCGACGTCGGCGGTGGTGCGCACGAAGGCTTCGGGGTCGGGGCTGTACCCGTCGACCGCGGGCCCGCTGGTGGGCGGCGTCGGATCACTCGCGCTCGTCCCCGGGTCGGTCCCCGCCGCGCCGCGCACGACGACCTGCACCTCGTTGCTCTGGAACGTGCGTCCGTCCGCGGTGCGCACCTCGAGCGGCCCGAAGGTGTAGGTGCCGGGCGTCTCGGCCTGCAGCACGTACGCCTGCACGGTCGACGACTGCACGAGCTGTTGTTGGTTGCCGAAGCCGAAGCGGAACTGCAGCGGACGTGAGATCTGCCGGCTGCGCAGGGCGAAACCGCGCAGGTCGGGCTCCTCGAACGAGCCGACCTCCGCGCCCGTCACGTCGGCGCGCGCCTGCACGCGCACCATCTCGCCCACGTCGACCTCGGTGCGATCGACGGTGAGCGTGACGGTCGCGCGGGTCTGCCCGTTCTGCGCGCGCGCGACGTCCGCCGCGCCCACGAAGGCGAGGAAGGACGCGAGGACCGCCACGAGGACGGGAGCGCCA
>CALJLK010000535.1 GCA_937982655.1 uncultured Sandaracinus sp. | reverse complement strand
TCCCCGATCCGGGCGTGGAATCGGATCGGCACGTGGCGAACGTCGAGCTCGCGTTCGAGGGCGACGTGGCGACCGTCGCGGTGCAGGAGATCTTCGAGGGGCTCGGCGCGTTCGTGTGGCGCAACGAGCTCGAGCAGGTGCCGGCGGCGGAGCTGCAGCGCGTGTTCGCGGAGGCCTACGTGCCGCGCGTGCTCCCGGGCGCGGAGGTCGTCGGCATGGAGGTCATCGGGCGCGAGGACTACGAGGCGCCGTTCGAGCTGCGCTACGTGGCGCGGGTGCGAGGGCTGGGGCGCGTGGCGGGCGGGCAGCGTCTGGTGCCGCCGCTCTTCCCGACGATGCTCGCGCGGCTACGCGTCGCTGCCGTCGCGCACGACCACGCAGGGCGTGGGTGGCAACGCGCAGGACGTGACGATCCGCGTGCGGGGTGTGCAGGGCGACGTGGCGACGCTGCCGGACGTGCAGCTCGGCAACGACGACGTGCAGTACGCGCGGCGGACGCGGCGTGACGGCGACGCGGTGGTGCTGGAGCGGCGGCTTCGGCTCTCGCCGACCATCGTGCCGGCCGCGCAGTACGCGCCGTTCGCGGAGCTGATGCGGCGCATCACGGACGCGGAGACGAGCGAGCTGCCCATCGGGCGGTGAGCTCGCCGCGGGCCACGCGCTCGACGCACGTACCGACGTCGCGACACGCCGCGTGCGCGATGACGCGCGATCGACGAGCGAAGGGAACACGAACGATCGAAGGAACACTGCGGCGCGCTCCGACGTAGGCTCGCCGCGTGGATCCCGATCGGCACGCCCAACGTTCGGCCCGTCGGCACGGCGGAGAGCCGGACGACTTCTACGCGCTGCACGCGTTCTTCGACGTGACCAAGGAGCTCTGCTCCGACAACCGACACCGCCTGCTCCACAACCTCTGGGGCATCCGCCGCCTCGTGATCCCGCTCTTCGGACCTCACGTGGCGCTCACGGGCGGCGGGCGCGCGCGCACCAAGGACGTCTGCGAGCACGACCACGTGCTCCTCGACTTCCGCGGGCTCTACCTGCCGACCCTGGCCGACTTCACGGGCGCGATCGCCGAGGAGCCGAACGAGCTCGCGCGCTTCGAGGCGCTTCGTCGTCCCTACCTCGGCGACGACGACGTCGTGCGCCTGCTGCTCTCGCCGTACGCGGTGACCGGCCACCCTCAGGCGCTGCTCGTGACGCACAACACGTGGTTTCTCGCCGAGGTGCTGCCGCGGCTCTTCCCGCACGTCCGGCACCCCACGCCGCGTGGCGTCGCGCCGAGCGAGCTCTTCGCGCGCATGCGCTTCGAGCTCTGGATGGACAACGGCGCGGCGCCCCCTCCGAGCGCGCCGCGCAGCATCCAGTCGCGTGAGAGCGCCGACCCGAGCGACCGCCCCACCCGCACCACCGATCCCGCGCGCCTGGATCTCGCGCTGGTGTCGACTCCCGATCTCGCCCCCACGTCGTCCCCCGCGCCGATCCCCACCGAGAGGTACTCGTGAGCATCTTCGTGATTCGCAACCAAGGCTTCTTCTACACCGACGAGTACTTCGCTCCGGTGGGCGAGTACAAACAGATCGTCAAACGCACTTTCACGAGCCATGAAGCCGCCGAAGAAGCACGAAAGGCCTACGTCCGGAGCTGGATTCGTCAGCACCCGCTGGGTGACTTCCTCTTCGACGACGGCGCCGCGATCGCGAAGGTGGTCGCGCTCTTCCGCGCAAGTTGGCCCGAAGCGCACGGAGATCTGGAGAGCGACGAGCTCTACGACCTCCTCATCCCGAAGCACGCGAGCGACGACGAGGTCGACGCGATCTTGGAGGCCGCAGGGCTCGAGCTCGCGAAGGTCTTCGAGGTTCGACCAGGCGAGCTCGTGGAGGCGGCGACGCACGACGCAGACACCGATCACCTCGGCGAAGACGATGGCGCGGACTCCGACGAAGAGCTCGGCGAAGACTTCGACGAAGACTTCGACGAAGACTTCGGAGACCCCGAGGACGAGCTCTACTGGGGTCCCGAAGAGGGCGCGAAGCCGTTTCGGGTGATTCACGAGTGACGTGAGCGGGCGGCGCGAGTCGACGTCGGGGGGCCGACTTCGGTCGCCTCACCGCGCGCGCAGCTCCGCGCGCAGCGCCTTCGCGAGGCGGCGCACGCCTTCTTGGAGCGCCGGCACCGGCGCGGCCGCGACCGCGAGCCGCAGGAACGAGCCCGGCGGCTCGGCGGGGAACCAATGGCGACCGGGGCTCGTCGTCACGCCCACCTCGCCCGCGAGCCGCACCGCGAGGCGATCGTCGACCGGCAGCTCGACGAGCAACGAGAACCCGCCGCGCGGCACGTGCACGATGCGCGCGTCCGGCAGGTGGTGACCGAGCGCGGCGACCAACACGTGCATCCGCTCCGCGAGCCCTTCGCGGAGGCGGGCCAGGTGTCGTTCGAACGCTCTCGCCGTCACGAGCTCGAGGGCGACCTCTTGGAGAGCGCGCGACACGAAGAAGTCCTCGACCACGCGCCGCGCGCGGAGCCGGTACATCACGGGGCCGCGCGCCGCGAGCGCCGCGACGCGAACGCTCGGGGTGGTCGACTTCGTCAACGAGCGCAGGTGCACCACGTGGCCGTCGTCTTCGGACGCGAGACACGGCGGGGGGCGGCCGTCGTAGGCGAGGTCGCGCGCGTAGTCGTCTTCCACCACGAACGCGCCGTGCTTCCTTGCGAGCGCGAGCACGGCGGCTCGACGTTCGGGGGAGAGCGTGGCGCCGGTCGGGTTCGCGAAGGTCGGCTGCACGTAGAGCACGCGCGCGCCGGAGGTCTCGAAGGCGTCGGCGAGGAGATCCACGCGGAGGCCGTGCTCGTCGCAGGGCACCGGCACGAGCTGCAGACCGAGCGCGCGCGCCGCGCTGATCGCGCCGAGGTACGTCGGTGACTCGACGAGCAGCGGCTGCCCCGGTCGCGTGAGCGCGGCGAGCGTGGTCGTGATGCCGGCTTGGCCGCCCGGCACGATGAGCACGTCGTCCGGATCGAGCTCGGGCCCGATCCCACGCGCGAACCACGCGCGGAGCTCGGGCAATCCCTCCACGGGCGCGCGAGTCCAAGCGCGCCCGGTGCGCATCACGCGCGCAGCGACCTTCGCGAGCTCCGCCGTCGGCTGGAGCGTCGGATCGGGGTAGCCCGACGCGAGCGGCAACATCCCCGCGGCCGGCTCGGCGACGTTGTCGTGGAGCGCGTCGCCGACGTCGGGTGCGCTGCCGAGCACGAGCGATTGCCACGCGTGGTCGACGCGCGGACGCTCCGGTCGACGCGCGACGAAGGTGCCCGCGCCGGGGCGCGGATCGACGAGGCCTTCGTCGCGAAGCTGCGCGAGCGCGCGCGACACCGTCACCGGGCTCACGCGCAGCTCGCTCACCCAGTGGCGCACCGACGGCAGGCGATCGCCCGGCGTCGCGCGGGCCAGGTGGGCGCGGAGCTCGGTGAGCACCTCGTCGAGCCCTCGACCGTGGCCTGTTTCTGTGTTACTCGTTTTCATGAAGGTTCACGATAACGCTACTCGAACGATCGCGCGAGCGCTACTCCTGGCCGGCCTGGGCGTCGTGGGCTTCTCCGGCAGCTTTCCGGCGACCCGCGTCGCGGTGGAGGGCTTCGGCGCGACGGAGGTCGCGTTCGGCCGCGCGCTCCTCGCGGCTACGCTCTCGGCGCTCGTGCTCGCGGCGCGTCGCGCGCGTCGTCCCCCGCGGGAGGCGTGGCTCGGTCTCGGGCTCGTGACGCTCGGGGTGGTGCTCGCGTTCCCGCTGCTCTCGAGCGCGGCGCTCGCGCGCGTCGACGCATCGCACGCCGCGGTGGTGATCGCGCTGCTGCCGCTCGCGACGTCTCTCCTCGCGGTGTGGCGCAACGGCGAGCGGCCGCACCCACGCTTCTGGCTCGCGGCCAGCGCAGGGGCGCTCCTCGTGCTGGGCTTCGTGATCCGCGATCCGAACGTCGGCGTGCCCGATCTGTGGCTCGCGCTCGCGATCCTCGCGGGTGCCGTGGGTTACGCGGAGGGTGCGCGGCTCACCGCGCGGATGCCGGCCCTGGAGGTCATCGCGTGGGCCAACCTGCTCGGCGCACCGGTCGCGCTCATCGGCCTGCTCGCGTTCGGGGAGGTGCCGACGACCGTCTCGTGGGAGGCCTCGATCGGGCTGCTCTACCTCGGCGCGATCAGCAGCCTCGGCGGCTTCGCGCTCTGGTACGCGGGCCTCGCGGGCGCGGGCATCGCGCGGGCGAGCCAGCTCCAGCTCCTGCAGCCGCTGCTCACGCTCCTCTGGTCGGTGTGGCTCCTCGGCGAGCAGGCGCCGCGCGACACCTGGCCGGTGGCGATCGGCGTGGTGCTCGCGGTGGCGATGGCGACGCGGGCGTCGAGGCCGGCGCCGAGCGCGCTTCGGCCCTCGCACGCGTGAGCACGGCGAGGCGGTTCTACTTCGTTTGAGGTAGCGCATACGAGGTAGATGCCTTCGATCTCAATCGCGCGAACGGTCGATTCGGTGTAACGGGCTTCGATGATTCGAGCTTCGTGGGGTGCGCTGATGTGCGCGATTCTCTCGGCGGTCCCGGGGGTCGAGGCGCAGGACGCCGAAGCGCTCGGCTCCGGTGTCGTGCGGGTGGTCGTGTTCCCCGACGGAGGGCTCGACATCGAGGCGGTGCGGGTCGGCGAGCGTCGCTTCACCCTCACGGCGGACGGGCGCGTGATGAGCGGGATCGTGGTCGACCGACGTGGAGTCGTGGCGATCCCGCTCGTGACGCACTCCTCCGAGGCGCGCTTCGCGGTCGAGATCGGTGGCGAGTGGCGCGCGGCGCGGCAGGCGACGTTCGACGCGGCGTCGTTCACGTCGCTCCTGATCGTCGACACGACGACGCCGTTCGTGGAAGCGGAGGTGGAGGCGAGCGCGACCGGGCCGGCTCCGAGCGAGGTCGTGCTCGTCGACGCGGACGGAGGAGCGCACCGCGTCTCGCCGCGCGTGGGGGGTGACGGTCGCCCACGATTCGGCATCGACGCGCCGGAGCATGCGGGCGCGTTGGTGCGTCGCGTCGACGGAGCGGTGCTCGGGTGGACGACCCACGGGCCGCGCGAGGCGGCGCTTCGGCTCGCCTCCGTGTCGGAAGCCCGCGCGCTCGTCTCGCGTTCGACCGCGCAGCTCGCGCAGGCTCAGCGTGCGTTGGAGCGCGAGTGGGTCCCGTTCTACGCGCGTGTTCGATCGCTGCTCGGCGCGCGTGCGATCGACGCGAGCCCGGTCGCGGCGGACGTGGTCGCGCTCGCGCGGGACGCCGGCGCTTCGAACGACCCTTTCGTGCTCGCGTTGGCGGCGGGCTATCTGTGGAACGTCGCGTGGTTGACGCGCGAGGGCCGCGGGGTGCGTGACGCACCAGCGGAGGCGGTCGTCGAACAGTGTCGAACGACCTCGGTGCGCTTCGCACGTCGCGTGGCCGATCAATCGTGGAGCTTGCACTCGCGCTCGCGTGCGCTCCTCGCGATCTCGGGACGTCACGCACCGCCGCCGCCGTCGGGCGGCTTCACGCCGATCGAAAGCTCGCCCGAAGACGACGACAGTGACGCGTCGGGTTGGTACCCCGTGCTCTGGGCCGGCTTCGCGGCGTCGCCGGGAAACGTGACCGCGTACGGCTTCTCGCTCGGTGGGCTCGCGCCCGTGTGGCGGACGGAAGGCTTCGTGCGCGTCGCGCTCGGGGTGGGGCTCGGGGTCGACTGGCTGCGGGCGTCGGCGTCCGGCGTGACGGTGTCCGAGCTCGGGCTGAGCTTGCCGCTCGGGGCGTCGCTGCGCGTCGGGGGCGACCTCGCGTTCCTCGGCACCTTCGTGTGGGCACCGACGATGGCCGTCACCAAGGCATGCCCGGACGAATGCAAAACGACGATCGACGCGCGCATCGGCACGCTGCGTGTCGCGGCGGGCCTCGCCTGGAAACGATTCACGCTCGGGGTCTTCTCGACGTTCCTCCTGCCCGAGGGCGGTGGGTCGGGCGACGTTCGACTCGGCGGACAGGTCGGGACGTCGTTCTGAACGGTTGCGCGAATCAACGCGTGCGGCGGCGGAGCCAGAGCGCGAGCGCGACGAGCGCGATCGCGACGAGCACCGCGCCGGCGATCGCCCACGCGAACGCGGGGATCTCGGAGAGCCACGCGAAGAGGCGCTCGCCGAAGTAGGCCATCGCGAGGAGCGGGAGCGCGTAGCCGACGAGCGAGCCCCAGAAGTGGGTGGCGAAGGAGACGCGGGAGACGCCGAAGAAGGCGTGGAGCGCGGGGGGCATCCAGAGGACGAAGCGCAGCGTGACGACGGTGACGAAGGCGCGGCGCTCGAGGGCGTCTTCGTAGGCGCGGAAGCGGGCGGGGATGCGACGCTCGACGAAATCGCGCGCGACGAAGCGCGCGAACGAGAAGCCGACCACGCTCGCGGTCATCGTGCCGATCATCGTGAGCGCGTAGGCCTCGGGCCACGGCCACAGCAGCGGCGCGACGAGGAGGAACACGGTGCCGGGGACGCCGAAGGGCTGCAGGAAGGTGTAGGCGAGGACGAAGACGAGCTGACCCCACGCGCCGCGGTCGACGATCCAGGTGCGCAGACGTTCGGGCTCGGCGAGGATCTCGAAGGCGCCGAGCCGCCACGCGGTGATCAGCATCGCGGCGGTGGCGGTGACGAGCGCGAGCTTCGCCCCGCGCCGTTTCGCGACGTGTGCAGGCTCGGCGTCGGAGGCGGGCTTGGCGTCGACTCCGGAGGCGGGCTTCGCGTCGGCGTCGGTGGCGTCGGAGGCGGGCTTCGCGTCGGCGTCGGTGGCGTCGGAGGCGGGTGTCGCGTCGGCGTCGGTGGCGTCGGAGGCGGGTGTCGCGTCGGGGGTGGGCTTGGCGTCGGGCGCGAGGTCGAGCGCGTCGGTCAGGCTCGCGTCGCGGTCGGCGTCTTCGGGCTCGACGCTCGATTCGTGGGTCACGCTCGCGCCCCCTCGTGCGACCGTGATCGGCGACGCATGCCCCAGAGTACCGCGACCCACCCGTTCTTCTCCGGCCTTCGTCTCGAACGCGCGCGCGCTTCGTCGCAGTTCGGCGACAACGGCCGCTTCCGCAACCCGAGCGGCGCGCGCCCCGATCTCGAAGGGCCTTCGTGGCCGGTGATGCGGGAGTTCTTGTTCGGTCGCGGCAAGCGGAAGCCTCCGGGGCCCATCGCCGTCGAGAGCCCGCTGGAGGCGTGGACGAAGCGGAGCGACACGGGGTTACGTCTGACCTGGCTCGGGCACAGCACGGTGCTGATCGAGATGGACGGGCTGCGTGTGCTGACCGACCCGGTGTTCGGCGAGCGGGTGTCGCCGGTGAGCTTCACGGGGGTGCGTCGTTTCCACGCGGTGCCCGCGACGATCGCGCAGCTCCCGCCGATCGACGCGATCCTGCTCTCGCACGATCACTACGACCACCTCTGCGCGACGAGCATGCGCGAGCTCGCGAAGCTGCGGGTTCCCGTGATCACGTCGCTCGGAGTCGGCGCGCGGCTCGAGCGCATGGGCGTCGATCCGGAGGTCATCGTCGAGCTCGATTGGTGGGAACGCCACACGCTGCCCGGCGGTCGGCTGCGTTTCACGTCGACCCCCGCGCAGCATTTCTCGGGTCGTTCGCTGGTCGATCGCGATCGTACGCTCTGGTCTTCGTGGGTGATCGAGAGCGATCGGCGCAAGATCTTCTTCTCGGGCGACACGGGACTGACCGAAGAATTTCGAGAGATCGGGCAGCGCTTCGGGAAGTTCGACGTCGTGATGCTGGAGATCGGCGCGTGGCATCCGGCGTGGGGGAGCATCCACCTCGGGCCGGAGAACGCGCTGAAAGCGTTCGAGATGCTCGGGGGAGACGCGCTCTTTCCGGTGCATTGGAGCACCTTCGATCTCGGTCTGCATCCGTGGGAAGAGCCGGCGGAGACCCTCGCGGAGCTCGCGAACGATCGACAGGCGCGGGTGATCACGCCGCGGCTCGGTCGGCCGTTCGAGCCGGAGCGGGTGGAGGGGATCGATCCCTGGTGGCGTGAGGTGATGGGCGCGAAGTGACGATCGCGTGGTGACGGATCGCGCGGTGACGATCGTCGACGATCGCGCGGTGACGATCGGCCACGATCGCGCGTGCCCCATCGAGCCTTGGCGAGCGCCGTCGACTCGTGAGCGCGCTCGGTCGAACCACGCGGTGGCTGCCGATCCCTCGACGCCGCGAGCGGTGCTATGCCGCAGCTCCCATGGTCGCCTCGAACGATCGCCTGTTCGGCACCGCGCTCATCCTCGCGGCCGCGATCTCGTGGGGCACGTGGAGCTTGTGGTTGCGACCGACCGGACTGCCGAGCGAGGTCACGACGCCGATCCTCTTCCTCGCGATGGCGCTCGGCGCATGGCCGCTGATGCTGCGCGAGCGCGCGCCGCGCTGGTCGAAGCGCGCGGTGCTGCTGCTGATCGCGTTCGGGGTCTCGGACGCGATCAACGTCGGGACCTTCTTCGCCGCGATGAGCGTGACCACGGTCGCGATCGCAGTGCTCACCCACTACGCGGCGCCCGTGATCGTCGCGCTCCTCGCGCCGCGCATCGACGGGGTGCACGTGCCGCACGCGAAGCTCGCGGCGTTGCTCGCGCTCGTGGGGCTGACGATCGTGCTGCAGCCGTGGCGCGAGCTCGAAGGTGACGTCGCTACAGCGTCGGCGGGGTCGACCGCCGACGTCGTCGCCGGGTCGGCGGGGTCGACCGCCGACGTCGTTGCCGGGTCGGCGGGGTCAGCCGCCGACGTCGTTGCCGGGTCGGCGGGGTCAGCCGCCGACGTCGTGCTCGGCGCGATCCTCGGGCTCGTGAGCGCGTGCGCGTACGCGAGCAACGTCTTCCTCGCGCGGCGGCTCACCGAAGACCTCGGTGCGAGCCGCACCCTCGGGCTGCACTCGGTGATCGCGGCGCTCTTGCTCTTGCCGCTCGCGGGGTCGCGCCTCTTCGAGATCGAGCTCGTCGACGTTCCGTACCTCGCGATCGGCTGTCTCGGTCCGGGTCTGCTCGCGGGCCTCGCGTTCCTCCGCGCGCTCACGCTCATCGGCGCCGCGCGCGCGTCGATCCTCGCGTTCGTGGAGCCGCTCGTCGCGTGCCTCGTCGGCTTTCTCGTGTGGGACGAGCCGCTCGGGTGGAGTGTCGTGGTCGGCGGCGCGCTCGTGATCGCGGCGGGCGTGCTGGTGGTGGGTCCGCGGCGAGCGACCGGGTCGCAAACCGCGATCCCGGAGTGACGAGCAGGTCGCCGTCGATCACGTCGCCGACGATCCGATCGCCGTCGACGCAACGATCGAAGGCGCGCGGCTCGTTCACTCCGCGCGTGGCAGCGTGATCACGAACGCCGCGCCGCCGAGCTCGCTCGCTTCGCAGCGGATCTCGCCGCCGTGCTCGAGCACGACCTTCTTCACGATCGCGAGCCCGAGGCCGGTGCCGTCGCTCTTGGTCGTGAAGTAGGGATCGAAGATCGCGTCGCGGTCCTTTTCGGGGACGCCCGGACCGTCGTCCTCCACGCGCAGCTCGAAGGCACCGACGGCGGCTGCCCCGGCCGACCCCGAGCCGACGGCGGCTGACCCCGCCGACCCGGAGGTCGCGTCGACCTCGCGCGCGCTCACGCGCACTTTACCGCCGCGCTCGCGGCCGCGGAGCGCTTGGAGCGCGTTGCGAACGAGGTTGTCGGTGCAGCGCTTGAGCATCATCGCGTCGATTCGAACCGGCATCGCGTGCTCGGATGCGTCGACCGTGACCTCGGCGCGCACGGTGGGCCCGACGTCCTCCACGATCGCGGGGACCGAGCGCTTCAGGTCGCGCACGAACTCGCTCAGATCGGCGGGCGCGAGATCCGCGCGGGGAAGCTTGGCGAAGTTGCTGAACTCGCTCACCAGACGGCGCAGCGTGTCGACCTCTTCTTCGACGATCGCGCAGGCGTCCTCGAGCTTGCGGCGGTAACGCGCGTCGTCGCCGGTGTAGCTCCGGTGCATCTCTTGGGCGGCGAGCTGGATCGGCGTGAGCGGGTTCTTGATCTCGTGCGCGAGACGGCGCGCGAACTCCTGCCAGGCGCCGATGCGCTGGAGGTAGTCGATGCGCGCGCGGCTCTCGCGGAGGTCGCGCACCATGCCGTTGAAGGCCTTCGTGAGCTCGCGGATCTCGTCGTTGCCTTCGGTCGGCACGTGCACCGTGAGGTCGCCGCGGCCGACCTTTCGCACCGCCACCGCGAGGGTGGTGACGCGGCCGGTCACGCGGCGCGCGAGCACGGCCGCGAGCACGAGGGCGGCACCGATCACGAGCGCGAGGAAACCGAGGTAGACCCAGACGTAGACGTCGCTGACGAGCTCGGCGCGCTCGTCGAGGCGCGCGAAGAGCTCGGCTTCTTCGCCGGCCGCTTGGAGCGCGGTGAAGAGCTCGACCGGCGCGGTCGCCACGAGCTCGAGGCGGCGTCGGTCGTCGACCGCGCGGAAGAGGGTGACGGGTCGCGCGTGGGTGGGATCGAGGCGCTCGGGGTCGTCGACGCGCACGCGCTCGACACCGTCCTCGTGCAGCGCGAGCGCGCCCACGCTCGGATAGCGTGCGAGGGCGGCGCGAAAGAAACGTACCAGCGCTTCGTCCTCGTCGGCGCGGGTGGTCGCGGGGTCGTCGGCGAGCGGATCGCCCTGCGCATCGAGCGGATCGTCGAATCCGTCGGAGGCGTCGTCGTCCGTCGGCTCGTCGAAGCCGCCCAGCGAATCCGGGAGCTCGTCGTCCGTCGGCGCCGTGCGCGCGAAGGGATCGCCCGCGGAGGAGTCGGAGGAATCCGGCGCGGACGGTTCGTCGAAGGCGCGGCCCGGGAACCCGTGGTGGAACGCGATCGCGTCCGCGATCGTCTCCGCGTCGTCGCGCAGCGCTTCGAGGTGCGCGCGGTGCGACTCGACGCCGGCCTCCAGGCGATCGCGCACGTTGCCGTTCACGCCGACGCGGTAGGCGTCGTAGAGCGCGGCGCGCCCGAGCATCAGCGCGCCGACCAGCGTCGCGAGCGCCGCGAACGTCATCGCACCGAGGATGCGGCGCTCGAAGCGCGAGAAGACCTTCATCGCGCGCCCCCGACGCGGGGTACGCGGAAGCTCTCCGAGCGGAACTCCACCACCCGATCCGCTTCGCAGATCTCGCGGCGCACGATGTTCACCACGATCGGGCCGATCGGGCCTTCGGACTCGCGCCCGCCGCGCAGGAGCTCGCGGCAGCGTCGTCCGCTGATCGGGTTGAGCTCCGCGCGGATCGCGAAGAAGACCTCGCGGCCGGCGTGCCCGCGCCACTCGTCCGCGCGACCGATGGGCACGCGACGGAGCACGAGGCATTGGTCGACGACCTCCTCGTAGCGCTCCATCACGACCGCGCGTCGTCCGCGTCGCACGACGTATTGGCGCGCGAAGATGTCGTAGGAGACCGCGCAGGTCGCTTGGCGCGTGAGCAGCGGCTCGGTCGAGCCCACGCGGTAGGCCTGCACGGTGACGCTCAGGTGCTGCGCGATGCCGCTGCGCAGGCGCTCGCGCACGGCGTCCGACTCCGCGAGATCCGCGACGCTGAAGTGCAGCACCGGCACTCCGTCCGCGCCGAGCTCGACGCCGATCGCCCGAACGGGGAAACGGTTCTGTGCGTCGGCGTGCGAGCTCAGCGTGACGAACGCGAGCAGGATCGCGCACGCGCGCAGGGCGACGGCACGCGCGACGGCACGCCACGTCGCTCGTGGGCTTCGTCGTCTCTCGCGAACGCGCGTGGCTCGATGCGTCACGGGGCGGTCAGTGGTCCGTTCACGTCGATCAGAGGTCGATCAAGGGGCGATCACGGGGCGGTCAAAGGGCGAGGAAACCGAGCAAGGTGGAGAAGCCGAGCTGGAAGGTGCCGATCTTGGTGTCCATGCGGAGGCCGACGTCGAACGTGAAGTCGAGCGGGATGCGAGCCGCGCCTTCGTAGCCGGGCACCGCGACGCGGAGGTCACGCCAGTCCGCGAGCAAGAGCAGGCCACCGTTCACGTAGAGGTCGAGGGCACGCAGGCCCTTTCGGCTGCGGTAGAGCGGCAGCTCGTATTGGACGTCCACGCGCGCGGCGACCTCCTCGACGCGCATCGGCTCGATCGCGCTCCCGAAGAGGTTCGGCGCGCGGCGGCGATCGAGCTGCATCTCGAGCATGCGGCCCGGGACGAGGTCGGTGAGATCCGCGATGTGGAACTGATGGAAGAAGGGTGCTTGTCCGATCACGCCGCCCGCGAAGAGCGAGAGGCGCACGGTGTGACGCCACGGGAGCGGGATCCATCCACGCACCGAGAGCTGCGTGCGCACGAAGTCGTAGTCGCTGCCGAGCACGGGGTGGCTGAGCTCGCCCGTGAAGCGCACGTGCAGACCGCGCGTGGGGATCACCGGATCGTCGCGTCGGTCGTACACGAGGGCGAAGCGCACGAGGCTGACGAACGAGACGCCGTCCTCGATCGCGAAGTCGATCGGGCGGATGCTGGTGCCGAAGCGCTCGCTCGCGGCGTCGGGGCGTGAGCGCAGGTCGACCATCTCGCCCTGCCAGTCGAGGGTGAAGCGGGTGCTGGCGCCCAGATCGTGGCCGGTGCCGAGCACGATCCCGCCGCGCTGGTAGAAGACGACCGCGTTGCGCGCCGCGATCTCTTCGAGGCAGTCCTCGTCGTCGGCGGGGCATTCGCCGGCGTCGATGAGCGGATCGTTGCCGAAGTATTGGCGGGCTCGGTGATAGAAGAACGACGAGCGCAGTGACCAATCGCGTTTGAAGAGGCGCGGGTGATCGTGGTCGAGGCGGAAGCCGTTGGCGCGCGCGGAGAAGAGCACGGACGCGGAGAGCGCGGAGCCGGAGCCGAAGAAGTTGGAGTCGGTCAGCGTGAAGCCGACGTAGGGCGCGAGGTCGACGGAGGTGTCGCGGGTCGCGCTGATGCCTTCGCTGATGCCGAAGGTGAGCCCGCCGACCGCGAGGGTGTTGCGCTCTTGCACGCGCACCACGAGCACGACGGATCCGCGTCGCGTCCCGGGCTCGAGGTGGAGCGAGACGTCGTCGAACCAGCCGGTGCCGCGCAGGCGCCAGGTGAGCGACTCGAGCGCTGCGTCTTCCGGATCGAGCACGTCGCCGCGCCGGTAGGGCACGTAGCGGCGAATCACCGAGGTGCGGGTGCGGGTGTTGCCGCGGATGACCACCGACTCGACGACGTATTGGACGCGGACGTCCTGGCTCGAGTCGGGCTCCGCGTCGTCGGGATCGAAGAAGTCGCTCTCCGCGTCGAGCGCGTCCCCTTCGGGGGTTTCGATCTCGTCGCCGTCATCCCCCGCGGCCTCTTCGCCGTCCGCGACATCGGCGCGGTCCTCGTCGAAGAAGGGCTCTTCGGCGGCAACTTCGCTCTCGGGGACTTCGCTCGCGGAGCTGCTCGGAGCCGTGCTCGGCTCGCCTCCTGCGTCGGTCGATTGCGCCGCGGTGGTCGAAGAGATCGAGACGATCGCGAGCGCCACGAGGCACACGCCCCGGCGGAGCGACGTCGCGAGAGTCCGACCCATCGGCGCGCAGCGTAGCAGCACGACCGCGTGAGGAGAGACGTGGTCAACGCGCACGGGCCGCGTCCCTTCGGTCGTCGTCGCCCGAAGAAGAATCGAACGCATCTCCCTCGTCGTCGGAGTCTTCTTCGGGGACCGCGGCCACCGCGATCGCGCCGGTGCTCGGCCGCACGCCGACCACGCGGATCGCCATCCGCACGCGGCGTAGCGTCGAGCGGACGGGCAAGAGCGGCAAGACGAAGAGGAGCGCGCTCGCGCGCCCGATCGACGACGCGAGGAAGATGGTCTCGTAGTCGAACGCGCCGCTGCGCAGGGCCCAACCGCCGACGAGCGCGCCGCCGACCTGCAAGACCGCGGAGAGGCTCGCCGCGAGCGCGAAGAACTCGACCTGACCTTCCTTCGGCGCGTCGCCCATCAGGAGCTCGAGGCTCGCGAGGTCGTAGCCGGCCCAGGCGATCCCGCCGACGATTTGCGCGAGCACGATCACGCGCAGGTCGGGCGTCAGGTACCAGACGAAGGGCGTCGCCGCGATGAGCGCGCCGGAGACCGCGAGCATCGCGATCGGCCCGAGGCGCGCACGTTTCCAGAGGCGGAACGCGATCGCCTTGGAGAGAATCGAGCAGCTCGAGAGCATCGCGTACTCGCGCAGATCGAGCCCGAGCTCGTTCAGCATGTACGGCGTGAAGAAGGGGATCGCGAGCTGCGCCCCGAAGAGCATCGCGCCCGCGTACAGCGCGACGCGCCAGCGGCCTTCGCGGATCACGACGCGAAGGCGAGGGCGGGGCTTCGCGGGCCCGGGCACCACGAAGGCGGACTTGCGCGCGAGAGCGACCGCGCTGCCGAGGCGGGCGGTGAGCGCGACGCCGTAGAGCGCGGCGAAGCCCGAGAGCGGTGAGCCGGTGGACGTGCGTGCGTGCTCGAGCACGAAGCCGGATCCGAAGAACGCCACGAGCATCGCGGCGTGCGTCGTCATGTTGCGGCGCGCGAAGTAGGGCGCGCGCAGCTTCGCGGGCACGAGGCGCGACATCCACGTATTCCACGCGGGGCCGATGACCATGCCGCTCGTCCAATAGACGGTCTTGGTGGCGAGCAGCGCGGGGAGGCTGGTGGAGCCGGAGAGCGCGATCGCGAGGAAGCCGACGTGCGCGAGCGCCTGCAGGACCACGCAGGTGACGACGAAACGTTTCTCGCTCCCGATCGCGCGCACGAGGCGCGGGCTCGCGAGCTGCGCGAGCGCGCCGCAGAGGAGCGGGACGGTGCCCAGGAGCGAGAGCGCGACGTCGCGGTGTCCGAGCTCGACCGCGAGCGCCCCGAGGTAGGTCTCGCTCGCGCCGAGCATCACCGCGTGCAGCGCTCCGTCGACCACCGACCAGCGGAGCGCGGCGCGACGGGTGACGGAGGAGCTCGGAGGCACGGGCGCGGAGTATGGGAGCCCCCGCGCGAGGCTGCATCGGGGATTCGTCGAGCGAGCAGAGCGACTTCGTGGTCGTGGTCGTGGTCGTCGACGGCGACGTGACCGGCGACGGAGTCGGCGACGTGCAATGGAGCGACGTGACTGGCGTTGGCGCCGCCTCAAGGCATCGTCAGATCGCTCGGATCGATCCGCACCCGCAGGCGCTGCTCGGGCTCCGGTCGCAGCCCCACGCCGAGCCCCACCGCGCCCGCGATGACCCCCGCGGCCACGGCGGTCCACACCGGCCAACGTCGGTACCAAGGACGCGGCGGCGGGGGCGGCGGCACGACGTCGGGTTCGGGGGTCGCCGCGATCCAATCGCGCGCGTCCGCGAGCGCCGAACGATCGAGCGCGCGCTCGATCGGCGACAGCTCGGGCCACTCGCCGATCCGAAGCCGCATCGGCGCCGCACACCCCGCGTCGTCACAACGCACGAGCAGCGCGCGCTCTCCTCGCGCCTCGACCCACCAGAGCTCCGTGCCCTCGGGTCGCGACGCGCGCGCACGTTCGAAGGTGTCCGCGCTCTCCCACGCGCGCCGCGCGCGTTCGGCCTCGGTCGGCCCGAGGTGCACGCGCATCGGCGCGCGTCGTCCCTCGATCAGATCGATCGTGCGACCCCACGCGAGGTGACCCGGCGCGGACACGCGGAGCACGTGCCGACCGGCGGGCGCGCGCACTTCGACCGGGGCCTCGCCGATCCCGCGCCCCGCGAGCTCGACCGTCGCGCCCGGCGCGTCGACCTCGACCACGAAGAGGGACGCCGGCGCGGTGGCGCCCGCGAGCGCGAGCTCTCGCGCGCGGTTCGTGGTGTTCGGTGCCGCTTCGGCGGCGCGGACGACGCGTGCGGGATCGAGCGAGGCCGCACGACGAAAGCCTTGATCGGCGAGCGCGGGACGATCGGCCTGCTCGGCGACGAGCGCGGACGTGAGTTCCACCTCGGCGAGCCACCGCGAGGCGCCGGGCACGTCCGCATGCTCCTCCGCGATCCGACGCGCGCGCTCGAGCGTCGCGAGCGCGGCCCCTTCGTCCAAACGACCCGCGTGCGCACGCGCCTCCGCGATCAGAGCTTCGACCCGCACGAGCGCGGCCAGCCGAGCGCGCGAGGTGTGCGCGGGCGCGGGTGCGCTCGGTCGCATCGGCGCGGCCCCGTGGGCTTCGAGCTCCGCGCGCCACGCGTCGGCTCCCTCGCCGACGACACGGTGCACGACCTGCGCGGAAGCGCTGCTCGCGCCACCGATCGCGAGCCCGCTCGTGAGCCCGAGCGCCACCCCGCAGAGCGCGCCGAACCGTCGCCAAGTCCCGAACATCGACGAGCGCGAAGGTAACTCGGATCGCGCAACGCTCGTTCGTTTGGCGAAATCGCCATTGGTTCCGGGTGTTTAAAGCGATCTTCGTTCCTTCGCTCCGCAGGTTTGCGGGGCTTTGGCGCGTCATCTATGGTTCGCGCCCTCTCGAGTCGGGGCGATCCGTCCCGACCATCCCTCGCGAATCGTCCGAGCTCGTGCACGAGCGGCGAGGCGCGTGGGGACGCCAAAGGGCGTTTCATGCTCGAAAAGATCGCCAATCGCTTCCAGACCATCGTCCTCGTCGGGCTCGTCTCGTTGCTCTCCGCCGTGTTCATCCTCCAGTTCGGTGGACCGCAGGCGCAGGGCTGCACCGCCGGCGGCAGCACGTACGCCGCGAAGGTGGACGGAGAGACCCTGAGCGCGGGCGAGGTGCGCAGCGTCTACATGACGCTCGGCTTCAACCGCGCGCCGCTCGAGCAGCAGCGCAGCGATCGGCTTTGGCGCGCGGTGCTCGACGGCCTCATCGAGCGCACGCTCCTCGCGCAAGAAGCCCGTCGCCTCGGTTACACGGTGACCGAAGAGGACGTGATGCGCGCCCTCGCCGAGGACGGGAAGATGCGCGTCTCGCTCGGCGTCGACGCGCCCTATCCGGGCGGCGAGCTCGACGTGTCGGCGCAGGTCCGCGACCGCGACGACAACTTCGATCTCGAGCGCGCGCGCAACTTCATCCAGCACGACCTTCGCCGCAGCGTCGGCGAGTTCACGCAGGCGCAGATCGAAGAAGCGCTCGCGGAGCGCATGCGCCAGACGGTGCTCGCGGGCGTCGAGGTGAGCGAGGCCGAGGTGTGGGACGCGTACGTGCGCGAGCGTGATCGCGCGCGCATCGAGTACGTCCGCTTCGCGCCGGGCTTCTACCGCGAGCAGCTCGAGCCGACGACGGCCGACCTCGACGCGTGGATCGCCGCGCACCCCGAGGAGATCGAGCGCGAGTACGAGCAGAACCGCCACCGCTACACGGGGCTCGAGCCGCAGGTGCGTGCGCGCCACGTGCTCATCAAGGCCGCGGAGGACGCGAGCGAGGACGAGAAGGCGGCCGCGCGTCGGCGTGCGGAGGACGTGCTTCGTCGCGCGCGTGCGGGCGAGGACTTCGCGACGCTCGCGAGCACGCTCTCGGAGGACACCGGCAGCGCGCGTCGCGGCGGTGACCTCGGCTACAACCCGCGCGGTCGCATGGTCGGTCCCTTCGACGAGGCGCAGTTCGCGCTCGAGGTCGGCGGCATCAGCGACCTCGTGGAGACGCGCTTCGGCTTCCACGTGATCAAGGTCGAGGGCAAGCGCGAAGGTGACGTGCCGGTCGACGAGGCGAAGCGTGAGCTCGCGGATCGTCTCTACCGCGAGGACCGCGCCAAGACGCTCGCGCGCGAAGCTGCGGTGGCGGCGCTCGCGGAGCTGCAGACGGGGAAGACGGCGGACGAGCTGAACGCGTGGCTGCGCGCGCGCGAGCGTGGTGAGGCCGTGCCGACGCCGCCGGCCGAAGGGGCCGCACCCGCGGAAGTCCCCGCGGAAGAAGAGGACGACGATCCGCTCGCGCCCCGCATGCAGGAGTCGCGCAGCTTCGGTCGCACCGACAACCCGATCCAGGGTCCCTTCGACTCCGGTCCGCTCGTCCGCGACGTCTTCGGTCGCACCATGGAGGACGCGATCCCGAGCGCGCCGATCGAGCTCGGCAGCGACTTCGTGATCTACCGCTTGGTGGAGCGTTCGGAGGCGACGCGCGAGGAGTACACCGACGAGGTGCGCCAGCGTCTGCGCGACGGAATGCTGCGCGCGAAGCGCGAAGAGGCGCTTCACCTCTACGTGACGGGCCTGCGCGAGGCGGCGGCGCGCGATGGCCGCATCCGCATCAAGACGATCGACCTCGAGGTCACCGTGAGCGGGAACGGCGAGGTGGTCTCCGAGCCGGCCGGCATCGACTGCGGCACCGACTGCTCGGGCGCGTTCGAGTTCGGGGAGATGGTGCAGCTCACCGCGCGTCCGACCGGCGGCGCGCGCTTCACGGGCTGGGACGGCGCGTGCGGTGGCACCGAGCCGACCTGCCTCGTCTCGCTCGACGAGCTCCGTCAGGTCACGGCGCGGTTCCGTGGCGGCGAAGCGGCGACCGCGAGCTCGATGAGCTCGTCGATGGACTCCGAGTCGTCGATGGGCGCGTCGTCGATGGGCGCGTCCGAGATGTCGTCGTCGATGGGCGCTTCGATGGAGGCCGCGGAAGGCGAGTGATCGCACTCCTTCCCTTCGAGACCGCGATGCCGCTCGTGAAGACGGGCGGCATCGTCCGTTGGAGGCTCGATGAAGTCGCTCTCTCCCCGCGACCTCGCGCACCCGGACGGCGTCCGGTGGAGGCTCCGCCGATGAAGTCGCTCTCTCCCCTCGACCTCGCGCGCGACATCGTCCATCGGAGGCTCCGTCGATGAAGTCGCTCTCTCCCCGCGACCTCGTCCACCCACGCGAAGAGCTCGTGCTCGACAACGGCCTGCGCGTGATCGTGCTCCCGACGCCGGGTCGCGTGTCCGCGTCCGCGTCGCTCTACGTGAAGTGCGGCTCGCGCTTCGAGGAGGCCACCACGAACGGCCTCTCGCACGTGGTCGAGCACATGGTCTTTCGCGGCAGCGAGCGACACCCGACGAGCGCCGCGCTCAACCTCGCGATCGAAGAGCTCGGCGCGCACGTCGAGGCGACCACCAGCGTCGATCTGACGAGCTACGAGGTGCTCGCGCCGCGCGAGACGGTGCTCGAGGCGCTGCAGACCTTCGCGGAGGTCTTCCGCGCGCCGTGCTTCGAGGGCTTCGAGGTCGAGAAGCGTGTGCTCCGCGCCGAGATCGAAGAAGAGCTCGACGAGCACGGACGTTCGTACGACGTCTCGGATCTCTCACGAAAGCAGCTCTTTCCCGGGCATCCGCTCGGCTTCTCGGTGAGCGGCACGCTCAACAACGTCGCGCGTTTCTCGATCGCGGATCTCGAGCGGCACCTGCGTCGCTTCTACGTCGCGTCGAACGCGGTGCTCGCGGTCGCGGGGGATCTGTCGATCGACGAGGTGATCGCGGCGGCCACGCGCGCGCTCGGCGATTGGCAGCGTGGCGAGCCGGTGGTGGTGGAGACACCGCGCGAGCCGGCGAAGAAGACCTACGCGAGCCTCGACGATCCGGGCGGCGCGCAATCCGATCTGCGCGTCGCGTGGCGCACCGCGGGCGCCCACGCGCCGGACGCGCGCGCATTGCAGGTGGTGGAACGTCTGCTCGACGACGGCCTCGCCGCGCGCCTTCAGAAGCGGGTGGTCGACGAGAAGGGCCTCGCCTACCACGTGTCGGCGGGCGCGGACCTCTTCGAGGACGTCGGCGCGTTCGACGTCCAAGCGAGCGTCGCGCACGACAAGACGCCGACGATGGTCCGCGAGGCGATGCAGATCGCGCGCGAGCTCGGCAGCGAAGCGGCCCCGAGCGCGGAGCTCGATCGCGTGCGGCGCCGCTACCTGTGGTCGCAGCGTGCGCTCCTCGACGTGCCGCGCGATCTCGCGAGCTTCTACGGCAGCGGCCGCCTGCTCGGCCTCGACGAGACCCTCGCGAGCGCGGGCGAGTCGTTCGTCGACGTGGACGCCGAGAGCGCACGCGCCGCAGCCGAGCGGGTCTTCGCGGAGCCCGCGTTCGTCGCGGTGGTGGGCGAGCTCCCGCGCAGCGCGGAGCGTCAGATCAAAGCACTCCTCGGCTGAACGAGCGGTGATCGCATGATCCACATGATCGCGGGCCTCCTGCTCTCCGTCGCGTGCGTCACCCTCGCGCGCAACGCGTTCGTGGTGCTCGAGCAAGGCAACCGTGGCAGCGCGATCGCCCACTTCGCGGTCGCGGGCGCGTGCGCGTTCGGCGCGGCCCGGGCGTGGTGGCGTTGGCGGAAGGACACCGCGCGCAGGCTCGCGAAGAAGTCGCGTCCGATCGCGCCGGTGGTGCCGACGACTCCTGCGAGCGTCGAGAAGAAACCGACGCGGAAGGGTGCGAGTCCGAGGAAGAGGCGCGGGAAGAAGCGGTGAGCGGTGCGCGCTCAACGGAACACCTCGAATGCGCATCGGCTGTCGCGTACGCTCATCCTATGTCGGGCGACGAATCGGTCGTGCGTGTGCCGGTTCTCCCAGATCCTATTCGTCCGGATCGCGTTGCCGGCGATGCGATCCGAGGATACCTGCGTCAGACGATCGGCATCGCGCTCGAGTGGCTCGACCTGCCCGACGGAGCGGTTCTCGTCTGCGAGGGCGACGAAGACTACGACCGCTACCTCATCGACGACCAGGGGCGCGTGGTCGATCTGAGGCTCGGCCAGATGAAGGACCTCGCCGGGAGCGTCAGTGCGCGCAACGGCAGCGTCGTCGAAGTGATTGGGAACTTCTTGGTCGAGTTCGAGCATCACACGCGCGCCGGTCGGCCGACGCGGTTCGTGTTCACCACGACCGCAGCACGCGCGAAGCAGCGACTCGTGTCCAAAGGGGCGCTCACGCTCAGTGTCGACGTGCTTTCCAACTGGGCGTCGCTGCCCCCTGCGTCGACGGCCGAGCACGACGTCGCGGTCGCAGTTCTACGCACGGACGTGAAGCGGATCATCAACGCCGAGGCCGCGCGGTTGGACAGGCTCGACGGGGCGGCCCCGAAGCACGCGGCTGCGCTGCGCGAGGCACTAACGTTCCTCGATGCCGATGGCGCGCGGTGGGCGACATTTCTCGGTGCGGTGCGGTGGGAGTTCGGAGCGCCTTCGCTGACCGAGGCGAACGATGAACTCGTGCGTCGGCTTTCCGCCGACCCGCGCACAGCGGCACTACCATGCACGCTACTTGCGCAACGGCTGACGGTGGCAGTACTGCATGCGAGTATTCCGCCTGATGCGCACGCGCGACAGCTGACACGCAGCATGCTCGACGAACTCGCGTCCACGACGAGAGAGTCGCTCGAAGAATGGAGCGCCACCCATCACGCGTCAGGTCTCGACGCCTGGTTGACGCGACTCGAGGCGCTTGAGACCGATGTCGACACGCCCAAGACCGAGATTGCACAGTGGCGGCCGTTCGAGCGTGTTCGTCGAATGTCCGAGCGTGTGTGTGAGCATCTCGCAAGACGCGCCGAGCTGCGGATACGTGCCGCGAGCGCGCACCTTGAGCGCAGCGTCACAGATACGATCGCGACCCGGGCGCGCGCGGGGTCGCTGCTCGTTGTCGGAGTCCCGGGCGTTGGCAAATCTGCCGCTCTACACGATGTATACGTGGCCCTCGTGGCAGCGGGTGTCGACACGGTCATCCTCGAGGCCAGTCAGCTCGTGTCGGAGGAGTCGCTCGTCCTCGAAGCGCTGGAAGAGTGGCCGGGGGAGCAGACCGGTGTGCTGCTGCTCGATGCGCTCGACGCGGTGCGGGACGGCACAGAGGCCGACGCACTCGAGCGAGTCGTCTCGAGCCTCGTTGGCAAACACGGTCGCTGGAACGTCGTCGCAAGTGTGCGTCGGTTCGACCTCGACCACCATCGTGGCTTCCGCGCGGCCTTTGCGAGCAGTGAGACGTCGCCGAAGAGTCGACACCACCCGAACGTGGCGTGCATCGAGATTGACGTGCTCACCGACAGGGATCTCGACATTCTCGCCTCGCGCCTCCCCGAACTCGGTTCGTTTCTGGACGACGCTCCCCGTGATCTCGCGACACTGCTGCGGGTCCCGTTTCATCTCGAGCTCGTGTGCACGCTGATTGACCAAGGTGTATGTGCCGAAGATCTGGCACACGTGACGACGAGAGCGCAGCTGCTCGACGAGTACTGGCGTTGCCGAATCGAGCACCCCCGCGTGCAGGCCGCAAGGGAGGCGCTGCTGTACGAAGTCTGCAAACGGATGGTGGAGCGACGGCGCATGTTCGCGTCGGTGCACCCACCGTTGCCGCAGTCACAGGAGCTCGACCCCGTGCGCTCGATCGGACTCCTCGTGGAGCCCGCGCTTGACGAAGGCATACGCGACGACCGCAGGGTCGAGTTCTCCCACCACGTCATGTTCGACTACGCACTCGCCAGAGTGTGGCTCCCGCCTGAAACGGATGACCTCGGCGCGCTGCTCGCCGAGCAACCGGAGCTCGTTCTCTTCGCACGGCCGAGCCTCGACCTCTACTTTGAGCGGCTGTGGCATCGAGATCCGCAGCGCACGCGGTTCTGGGAAACCGTGCTCGGGTTGTGTGCGAATCCGCGGATACCCGAGGTGGCCGCGGCGATCGGACCCGGCGTGTGTGCGCACCATCCGATCACCGCCGCAGACGTCGCACCCCTCTTGGCCGCCGTTCGGGCCGGAACGACCGAGGGGCAACGCGCGCTGCGTCACGTCGAGCTCGCGTTGCGCGGAGCGCCCATAGCGGAGCCGCTGCGAGGCGCGTGGGACTTGCTTGCGCTCGAGACCGCACGGCTCCCATCGCTGGAGGCACAAGACTTGGCGCGCCTGATGGTGTCCACGCTCATTGGGCGTGGTCGCGGTTCGGATCCAGCTGTTGGGGAGACTGCGCGACTTCTCTTCGACGCATGGAAAGACGAACCGAAGGTGCGGCGGCTCTGGTTGGACTCGATCGGCAGCCTTTGTGCGACGGCCTCCACTGACGTGACCGCGACTAGCGCCCGCATCCGAACGCTGATCGAACCGGCCGCGCTCCAGCGTGAAGGTCACGAGACTCTCTACCGTATCGCGGGCCCGATCGAGGCACTTCTCTTCGCTCCGGCCCTGGTTCGCGACGTGTACATCGCTGCGTTCGCGCAGTCCAAAGCGTACGTCCGAGCCGACGATCAGGTCGCCCTCGGCGACAGCACGATCTTCAGCATGTCCACATCGCGCCGCGACGCGTATGGCACCAGCCTGACTCGCCTTACCCAGTCGTATCGCGCCTTCGTTCAAAGCTCGTTCACGGACGCAACCGCGGTCTTGATGAGTGTCGTGGACGGTGAAGCTGCCTCCCAAGCGCTGGGTGAGATACATCGCGGACAGTTGAGAGCAGGCGGAGCGCTTACCGCCGTCATCGATGACTTCGGAGTGTCCATCCCGGGTCCCGACTCCGAGGTGAGCAAACTTGTCCGCGTCTGGCTCGAGGAAGCGCAAACACCCGCGCTGGCGAGTGGCGTCGCATCGACCGTCGTAGCCCTCTTGGCGCAGCGAGGTGTGACGAGTGCGCGCCTTTGGCGTG
>CALJLK010000534.1 GCA_937982655.1 uncultured Sandaracinus sp. | reverse complement strand
GGAGCTGCATTGGCGACGCGGGCTCGACGCCACGCGCCGACGCCTGCAGTGCGAAGGCTTCTTCGGCGACGAGCCGCTGCCGGTGGGGCGCGACCTCGACGCGCGCACGCGTCGCGCGCTCGAAGGCTTCGAGCGACGCCACCGCATCTACAGCCGCGGCAGCCTCGCGGGGCCCACGCTCGACGCGTTGCGGCTCTCGCCGACCGAGCTGGCGCGTCGCGACCTCGTGCGCGTGATCGCGGAGCGGGTTCGGCTCGACTTCGGCATCTTGGAGGATGGCTCGGCGCCCGCGATCGACGGCGTCGACGTGCCGGATCTGGAGTCGCGGCTGCGCGCGCACGTGGAGCGCGCCTTCGGGCTCGAGACCTTCGATCGCGCGCTCGCCTTCCTCGAAGGCCTCGCGCTCGTGCCGGGCGATCACGAGAACGCCGCGATCGATCCGATGCCGCTGCCGGTGTGGTACGCGCAGCGCGAGCTGGAGATCGAAGCGGAGATCGATCGCGGCGACCAATGGTACGAGCCGCCCTTCGACGAAGAGGGCGAGCCGCGCTCGCTGCCGGTCGAGCATCGCCCGACGCTCACGCTCTACGTGCGCTTCGAAGGGGCTCGGATCCCGCTCGTGCAGTGGCCGACCACGGTCGGCGGGTGGAACCTCGAGCGCCGTGGTCGTCGGCTGGAGTGGCAGTACAAAGAGTCTCCCGCGGGAGAGTTCGCGTGGGCGCAGGTGGTGGGGGCGCCGGTGTGGCTGCCGCCGATCAACACGCCTGCGAGCGATCTGGTGACGCAGTCGCGCATCGACGAGACGGGGCACCTCGTGACGGAGACGAAGGACACGCTCCTCGGCCCGGGCTACGCGAGCGCGTACGGGCTCGTGGCCGGCATGCACCGGCCGGTCGTCGGACGCGACGGCGATCGGCTTCAGCTCGGACGCGATCAAGGGATCCGCACGCACGGCTCGGTCGACTACACGAGCGTGTGGCGACGCGCGTCGCACGGCTGCCATCGCCTGCACAACCACCGCGCGCTCGCGCTCTTCAGCTTCATCCTCGCGCACCGCGCGCACCGACGGATCGGGCACTCGCGCATCGACTTCCACCGCGTGGTGGAGGTGGGCGAGGAGACCTTCCGCTTCGACATCGACTACGGCGGCTACGTCTTCCAGCTCGAGCGCCCGGTGCCGGTGCGCGTGCTGCCCGGTCGGGTGCTCGGCGACGTCTCGCGCGCGCCGCGTCGTGGGATTCCGGTGCTCGTCGACGAGAGCGGCGAGCTCGGGCCGCCGTCGTGAGCACTCCCGATGTCGAGGCCGACTTCCTCTCTTCCTCCTCCAGGTCCCTCGTGATCTCCCGCTGCCACCGAGTCCTTCTCGCGCTATCGCTCGCCTGCGGCGTGGTGGCCTGTCGGACGGCGCCGCCGCCGCCGCCGTTGCCGCCGCCGCCGCCGCCGCCCGCGCCGCCCCCGGCGCCCGAGGGGCTCGCGTTGCTCGCGGAGCTGCAAGACCACGCGGTGTTCGAGCGTCGCGGCGAGGAGCTGATCGCGGATCCGTACCGCGCGCTCGAGCGCGACTCGGAGCTCGTCGCGCGGTTCCTCGAGCACGCGCGCGCGCGGACGGCGGAGCGTTGGCCGGTCGATCCGACGTCGGTGGATCGCATCGCGCGCCTCGACGCGGCGCCGCGCGCTCGCTCGATCGCCACGCTGACGCGCGGACACGTGATCGAGGTCGTGCGTGAGCGCGGGCGCATCGCGCAGCTCGAGGCGGAGGACGCCCAGGCCACGCTGCCGCTGACCGGCGCGCTCGCGTTCTCGGCGTCACCCGACGGCAAGCTCGTGGCGCTCGTGCTCGGCCCGACCGAAGCCGTGCCCTCGCCGCATCTGCAGATCCACGACTGGACCGGCGCGGTGGTCGACGGACCGGTGCCGGCGGTCGTCCCCGTGCCGCCTGCATGGGAAGGCGACGACGTCCTGCTCTACGCGCTCGAAGGGCGCGGGCGCGTGACGGTGCGGCGTCGCTTCGTCGGAGCGGGCGCGGTCGACGATCCGGTGGTGCTGACGGAGCTGCGCGACGGAGACGCAGTTCGGATGGACGCGATCCCGAACGGGCCCGCGTGGATCGAGGCGCAGCGGGGCGAAGAGCGCACGGTGTGGCTGCGGACGGGGCCCGTGCTCTTTCGAAAGCTGGCGGAGCTTCCTGCGGGGCCGCCGGCGATCGTCGTCGCCGATCACGTGGTGGTCGCGGATCCCGCAGCGGGGGTGCTCCGAATCGCTCGGTCCGCGCGGGCGATTCGCGCGTCGGGCTGGACGTCGGTGCCGATGCCGGGGGTGCTCGCGCTCGCCGCGTGCGGCGAGCGGGTGCTCGCGGTGGTGCGGCGCGGGCTCGGTGACGCGCTCGTCTTGGTGTCGCCCACGGGTGAGGTGAGGGAGCTCGACGCGCTCGGGCTCGGGCTCGTGACGGCGATCGACGGCGATGCGCGCGGCGCGACGTTGGTGTGGATGGATCCGCGGACGCCGAGCGCGCGCGCGCGGGTGTCGGTGGAAGGCGAGGTCACGTGGCTCGACGAGGCGCCGCGGCTCGAGGTGCGCCGTCGTACGCTGCGGAGCACGGTCGGCGAGCGTGCGGTGACCTTCGAGGTCGCGGAGGTGTGGAGCGCGACGAGCGACGCGGACGCGGCAGCGAGCACGTCGCCGCTCGTCGTGGTCGAGGCGCTCGGGGCCTTCGGGGTGAGCGCGACGCCGGCGTTCCGGGCGGGCGTGGCGGCGCACTTGGAGGACGGCGGGCGCTGGGCGTTCGTGGACGTGCGGGGTGGTGGTGGTCACGCGAGCGCGTGGCACGAGGACGGACGCGGCGCGGGCGAGTCGGGGGCCGTCGCGGATCTGCGCGCGGCGGTCGCGGCGTTGCGAGACGAAGGGGCGCGCGTCGCGCTCTACGGCGCGGGCCACGGCGGCCTCACCGCGAGCGGTCTGCTCACGCGCGAGCCGGAGCTCGTGGTGGGTGCGGTGCTCCACGGACCCGTCACGGATCTCTTGCGCTTCGACCGCTTGCCGAACGCGGCGTTGTGGCGCGCGGAGTACGGCGATCCGAGCGATCCGACCGCGTGGGCGTGGCTGCGGCTGCTCTCGCCCTACCACCGCGTGAACGGCGAAGGCGCGTGGCCGACGACGTTGATCGAGGGCGCGCGCGAAGGCGAGCGCGTGTCGTGGATGCACGGCGCGAAGCTCGCGGCGCGTCTGCTCGAGCGCGACGGCGCGTGGCTGCACGTCGATGCGCGGCTCGACGACGCGGCTCGACACGCGCGTTGGGCGCGGGCGCTCGCCGTCTGGCGCGAGCTCGCGGAGTGATGGGCGTACGTCGCGTGTAGGCGAGCGTCGCTCGCAGGCGTGACTGCGTTCTCACGCCTCGTGCGGCTTTCTCTCGCGGGGAGAGCGGCTATCGTTCGTCGATGCTTCGCTTCTTCGCCGTTCGTTTCTCCGTTCTTTTCTCCGTTCTCTTCGCTCACCACGGCCCACGCGTCGCGCTGCTCGGGCTCCTCGCGGCGGGGCTCGCCTGCGGCGACGACGACGCGCCACGCGACGGGGGACTCGACGCCACGGTCGATGCCTCCATCGACGCACCCGCCGACTCGGGCGCGGACGCCGAGATGACGATGCCGACCTGCGATCGCGCGGCGGGGGACTTCGGGCCGCTCTCGACGCGTTGCCAACACTTCGTCGACGCCGAAGGACGCGTGGTGATCCTGCGCGGGGTCAATGCACGCATCGACGGAGTCTTCGACGTCGACCTCGGACCGGGGCGCGTGCCGCTCCAGCCGATTCCGAGCTTCGATGCGAGCGACGCCACGCAGATGCGCGCGCTCGGCTTCAACGTGCTGCGCCTGCCGATGCAGTGGTCGGGCGTGGAGCCGGAGGACACGACTCCCCCGACGTACGAGGAGGATTACCTCGACCGCGTGCAGGCGGTGCTCGATGCGTGCGAGGACGCGGGCGTCTTCGTGCTCGTCGATCTGCATCAGGACGCGTACTCGAAGTGGATCGGGGAGGACGGTGCTCCGCTCTGGGCGATCGTGCCGCCGCCCGACACGATCTTGGAGGGCCCGCTCACCGACCTCGCGGAGCGGCGCGCGAGCGGGCAGGTGCTGCGCGCGTTCGAGACGTTCTTCGGCGACTCCGAGGACGGCGAGCGACTCCGAGCGCGCTACGCGGCGATGGCGGCGCACGTCGCGACGCGTTTCGCGGATCATCCGGCGGTGATCGGCTACGACGTCTTCAACGAGCCGGTCGCGGACGACGATCAGACGCGTCGCTTGAACGTCTCGGTCGCGGAGGCGATCCGCGCGGTGACGCGACAGCTCGTGTTCTTCGAGCCGCCCGCGCTGCAGCGGAACCTCGCCGACGCGTCGGGCACGCCGGGCGCGCCGTTTCCGGTCGAGGGCGCGGTGTACGCGCCACACGTCTACACGCTCTCCTTCATCGGCACCGACGCGCAACGCGAGAGCTTCACGATCGCGACGTTGCGGCGAGGGAACCGCACCGCGGCGGACGAGGCGGCGCGCTGGGGCACGCCGCTCTTCATCGGCGAGTTCGGCTACGACCCGGCCGGCATTCGCGCGGCCGACTACTACCGCATGCAGCTCGATCTGCAGGACGAGGTCGGCGCGAGCTCCGCGGTCTGGCTCTGGAAGGAAGACAGCCAGGGGAGCTGGGGCTTCCACGACTTCGAAGGCGAGGGCGAGGATGGTGTGTGGGTGCAGCGCGAGGCCATGGTGGCGCTCTTCGATCGCGGCTTCCCGGAGCGCATCGCCGGTTGGCCGCGCGGCTGGTCGTGGGCCGACGATCGGCTCGTGCTCACGTACGACGGTGACGACGCGATCACCGCGCCGACGGTGCTTCGGCTCCCCGAGGGAGACTGGGCGATCACGTGCGACGGCGCGGCGGCGTCGGTCACGCTGCGCGACGGGCGCCACGAGGTCGCGTGCGTCGGAGGAGGCACGCACGTGGTCGAGGCGGTGCGCGAGTGAGCGGGAAGGTCGTCTATCGCGACTCTCGCGTGGCGCTCGAGGTGCTGGAGCTCGTCGGGCGCGATGGCTCGACGAAGACGAAGGCGGTGCTGCGGCATCCGGGCGCGGTGGTGATCTTGCCGCTGCTCGACGACGGGCGCGTGGTGTTGATCGAGAACCGACGCGTCGCGCTCGGCGCGACCTTGCTGGAGCTGCCGGCGGGCACGCTCGAAGGCGACGAAGCGCCGATCGACCAAGCGGCGCGTGAGCTACGCGAGGAGACGGGGTACGTCGCGAGCGCGATCGAGCCGCTCCTGAGCTTCTACGCGAGCCCAGGGATCTGCGACGAGCGGATGCACGGCTTCGTCGCGCGGGGCTTGGTCGCGGGCACGCAGGAGCTCGATCCCACGGAGGAGATCGCGGTGGCCGTGCGCACGTGGGACGAGGTGATGCGCGCGATCCGTGACGGTGGGCTCGTGGACGGCAAGAGCCTCGCGCTGCTCTTGTATTGGGATCGTTTCGGGACCTGACGCCGGCCCGTGGACCGTGATGTCCGGATGACGCCGCGTGGTCGAGGTTGACCGCGGCCCGTGGGCCCCCGATCCTGCAGCTCGTGTTCCCCGCGTCCCGATCGTTCGGACCCTACGAGCTGCTCGAACGGATCGGGATGGGCGGGATGGCGGAGGTCTTCCTCGCACGGCAGCGCGGCGAGGAGGGCTTCGAGCGGCTCGTCGCGATCAAACGTATCCTCCCGCAGGTCGCGGAGGACGACGACTTCGTCCGCATGTTCGTCGACGAAGCGAAGATCGCGGTGCAGCTCTCGCACCCGAACATCGCGCAGATCTACGACCTCGGGCGCGAGGGCGACACGTTCTTCATCGCGCAGGAGTACGTGCACGGGCGCGACATGGGCGCGGTCGTCGATCGTCAGGTCCAGGCCGCGACGCCGTTGCCGATCCCCTTCGTGCTCTACGTCGCGACCAAGGTCTGCGAGGCGCTCGCGCACGCGCACGAGGCCCACGGCGCGGGGGGTCGACCGCTGAACCTGATCCACCGCGACGTCTCGCCCTCGAACGTGCTCGTCTCGTTCGAAGGCGGCGTGAAGGTGATCGACTTCGGGCTCGCGAAGGCCGCGGGACGGCTCGTCACGACCCAGGCGGGTGTGGTGAAGGGCAAGCTCGCGTACCTCTCTTCGGAGCAGGCGCGCGGGCTCGAGATCGACTCGCGCAGCGATCTCTTCAGCCTCGGCGTGTGCATGTTCGAGTGGCTCACGGGCCAGCGGCTCTTCGCGCGGCGCAACGACATCGAGACGGTGATGGCGGTGCAGAAAGCGGCGGTGCCGCCGCTGCGCGCGATTCGAGGCGACGTGCCGCCGGTGCTGCAACAGATCGTGCTGCATGCGCTCGCGCCCGATCCGGATCGACGCTTCCAGTCCGCGCAGGAGATGCACGACGCGTTGCTCTCGTTCGCGTACGACACGCGCCTGACGATGAAGCGCAAGGCGGTCGGCGAGTACGTGCGCGCGCTCTTTCCGGACGCGGTGCTCGACGAGCCGGTGCCGATGGACGACGACGTTCCGCGTGACACGCGGCCCGCGCGCGCGATCGAGGAAGCTCGCCGCCAACCGGCCCCTGCGTTCGACCCTGCGCCGGTCTTCGATGCGGGGCCCGTCTTCGATGCGGGGCCCGTCTTCGACGCGGGGCCCGCGCTCGGTGACGCGCCCGTGTTCGACGACGAGACCTACGCGATCGACGACGCGATGGCGCTGCTCGAGAGCGAGGCGCCGATGCCGCTCGACCCCGAGGACGTGCTCGACGAGGAGGACGACTTCGGTGATCCGATCGAGGACCTGGACGACGAGGTGATGGGCGACGAGGTGATGGACGACGAGCTCGAGCCAGCGTCGGAGGAAGGGCCGCTCGCGCACTCCGCGTCCCATCCGTTCGGGACCCACCCGTTCGGTTCTGCTTCGTATGGGGCCGCTTCATCGTTCGAGGCACACGCGTCGGTCGAGGATCCCTTCGAATCGGAGTCGACCTTCGCGTTCGACGGCTCACGCGTGGCCGAGTTGCTCGCGAGCGAAGGCGCACACGGGGAATCGAGCGTCCCGATGCCGCACGCGTTCGTTCCAGAGCACGCGGCGGTTCCAGAGACGTTCGAGTCCGAGTCGACGTTCGCCGTCGATTCGTTCGTGACGCCGGAGGTCGTGATGGTCCCTCCGGTGGAGGCGACGCCGCCGGCCGAGCCGACGCCGCCGACCACGCGCACCCCGAAGGCGCGGAGCGGTCCGCGGATGATCGAGCCGTTCGAGGACACCACGGCGGGGTCAGCCGCCGACGGCTCCACCAAGTCGGCGGGGTCAGCCGCCGACCGCTCCGCGAGCGACCCGCGCCGTGAGCCGCGACCGCCCTCCCGCGAGCCGCCTCGACCCGTGCGCTTCGAAGACACGACCTTTCCCGACCGCGACGAAGGGCTCGGCTTCGACGACACCACGGCGCCGTTCGCGGGCGCGGGTCTGGACTCGCTGCTCGCGCAGGCGGTGGCGACGAGCGTGGCGATTCGAACGCCCGAGGTGCGCGATCTGGACGAGCTCGACGCCGACACCTCGGCGGGCTCCGCGGCGTACGTGGATCCGACGACCAGGGCGTCGGGGGAGACGTCGACGCCGATCGAGACGACACCCGGCGCGACGCCGTACACGCTGGAGACGACCCCAGGCGCGCAGCCCTACGAGCTCGACTTCGACGACGAGACGCGGGTGGGCGACGCGCCCTTCGAAGACGAGACTGCGCCGGGCAGCCGTCGCCGCTGACGTGCTCGTGCGAACGAAGGCGCGCGAACGAACGCGTGCGAACGAACGCGTGCGAACGAACGCGTGCGAACGAACGCGCGCGATCCGACGTGACCGACCTCGAGCGGTCACACCGGATCGAACGGCGGGATCAACCCAACTTCGCGATCGCGCCGCGCAGACGCTCGATGCCCTCGGTGATCTGCGCCTCGCTGCACGCGTAGCTCATGCGGAAACAGCCGGGCGCGCCGAACGCGCTGCCGGGCACCATCGCGCAGCGCGCCTCTTCGAGGAGGTAAGCGCAGAGCTGCAGGTCGTCGGCGAGCACCACGCCGCTCGGGGTCTTCCTGCCGATCAGCGGGCTCGCGTCGACGAACGCGTAGAACGCGCCCTCCGGCGTCGGGCAGCTCAGGCCGGTGGTGCCGTTGATGCCTTCGACCACGAGCTGACGACGCTTCTCGAACGCCGTGCGCATCTCGACCACGGGATCTTGCGAGCCGGTGAGCGCGGCGACGGTGGCCCACTGCGCGATGGTGGTCGGGTTCGTGGTGGCCTGGCCCTGCACGGTGTTGCAGGCGTCGACGAGGTGCTTGGGCGCGAGCATCCAGCCGATGCGCCAGCCGGTCATCGCGTAGGTCTTGCTGACGCCGTCGACGATCACGATGCGATCGCGGAGCTCGGGCGCGACCTCGAGGATCGACTTCTGCTCGAAGCCTCCGTACACGAGCTCGCCGTAGATCTCGTCGACGATGATCCAGCAGCGGTGTTTGGCGAGCACGTCCGCGAGCGCGCGGAGCTGCGGGCCGGAGTACGCGGCGCCGGTGGGGTTCGAGGGCGAGCAGAGCACGACGGCCTTCGTGCGCGGCGAGATCGCTGCCTCGAGCTGCGCGGGCGAGACGCGGTAGCCGTCCTGCGCGGTGGTCTCGATGAAGACTGGCTCGGCACCGAACATGCGCGCGTGTTCGGGGTAGCTGACCCAATAGGGCGCGGGGATGACGACCTCGTCGCCCTCCTCGAAGAGCGCGAGCGCGAGGTTGAAGAGCGTGTGTTTGGCGCCCACCGAGACGATCACCTCGTTGGGCGAGTGCTTCACGCCGCCGCGTCGCGCGGCCGAGCGCTCGGCGATCGCTTGGCGCAGCTCCACGATGCCGCCGCTCGCGGTGTAGCGCGTCGCGCCCGCGTCCATCGCCTTCTTCGCCGCGTCGCGGATCGCGAGCGGGGTGTCGAAGTCGGGCTCACCGACGCTGAAGGAGAGGACGTCGATGCCCTTGGCCTGGAGCTCGCGTGCCTTCTGGGCGATCGCGACGGTGGCGGAGGGTTGGACGACGTCGAGGCGCTTCGCGAGATCGAGGGTCATGGCGCGCGTGAGGTACCACCCGGACGCCGCCCGTTCAACGCGCTGCGTCAGACCCACGCCGGCCGAGGGGCTCGTTCGGGCGGTCACGCTTCGGATTGCCCGCAGTTCGTGCGATCTTCACGGTCGTCGAGGGACCGAGGGCCGCTGCGGGGCGGAGGCTTCGGACGTGCGCGAGCGTGAATCGAAAAAACTCGGTCACGAACTCGCGCGACGCGAGCACAGGGGGACGTGATGGCGATCCAGACGGAGCTCGTGCCGGGTGGGGTTGGCGATGCCGACCCGATCGCGGCGCTCATCGGGGAGGGGCGATACCGCGACGCGCTCGTGCACTGCACGCGCACACACGCGGGATCGATGGGGCGCCTGTGCATGGCGCTCCTGGGCGACGCGGCGGAGGCGGAGGAGGTGCTCCAAGAGAGCCTCGTCGCCGCCTACCACGCCATGAGCGGGTACCGCGGCGAGGGCAGCGTGCGCGCGTGGTTGCTGGGCATCGTGCGGCGCCAATGCGCGCGTCGAACCGCGACCCGCGTGCGTCGCGAGCGGCGGCTGCGGCTCGTGCACGACGCGAGCGCGGGGGCGCCGCTGCCGGACGAAGAGCTCGAGCGTCGACGGCGCGGCGAGCGTGTCCGCGAAGCGCTCGAGGAGCTCAAGCCCTCCGACCGCGAGGCGTTGCTGCTCCGCTACGAGAGCGGCCTCTCCTTCGCCGAGATCGCGCTTCTTCAGAGCGTCGACGAAGCGGCCGCGCGCAAGCGCACGAGCCGCGCCCTCGCCCGACTCCGCACGCTCCTCTCCGAGGTGGACCGATGACTCCCGAACAGAACGAAGCCTTTCTCGACGACCTCGCGCTCTTGGTGGACGGCGACGCGGCCACGCTCGCGAAGTGGGCCGACGTGCTCGCGGACGACGACGACGCGCGCGACGTGTTGCACGAAGCGCGGCGGACCGCGCAGCAGGCGCACGACGCGGGGGCGGGCTTCGTGGTGCCCGCCGATCTCGAGGCGCGGGTGCTCGCGCAGATCGACGTCGCGCCCTCGGTGAGCACGCTGCCGCTCGGGACGATGGCGCCGCAGCTCCCGAACGCTCCGAGTGGGACGTCGAGCACGTCGAGCCCGGCGAGCGCGTCGAGCACCTCCGCCTCGCCCGCCGTCCCCGCGAGCGACGCGCGTTGGGCGCCTGGTCTCGCCCCGCTGCCCGAGACGCGGGTGGAGGCTTCACCGATGGCGCCGAGCGCGCCTTCGTCCTCGAGCGCGTCTACATCCTCGAGCGCGTCTGCGTCGTCGAGCGCGCCTTCGACCGCTACCGCCGGCCGCTCGAGCGGAGCGAGCGGCCCGAGCTCGCACACGTCCGCTGCGTCGCACGCCGGTTCGAGTGGCGCCGTCGCGGCCACGCCCGTGAAGCCCACGCGTTCGCGCGCCGGGCTCTTCGCAGCCGCAGCGGTCGCGGTGCTCGCGGTCGGCGCGGGTGGGCTCGTGTGGAAGATGCGTCAGGGCGTCGGCGACGTCGGCGGCGTGGACGTGCCGGTCGCGGCGTCGACGGTACGCGTCGACGCGCTCGCGGGCGCGGGGCTCGTGCTCGTGTCGCCGCAGGGCGAGCGCGCGCTGACGGTCGGGGAGTCGATCGAGGGCTCGTTGCTGCGAACGGACGCGCGGACGCGCGCGCGGCTCGTGATGGGCGACGGCTCGATCGTCACGGTGCAGCAGGACAGCGAGCTCTCCTTCGCCGCGGGCCGCACCGTGCAGCTCGCGCGTGGAGAGGCGCTCTTCGATGTCGCGCACCAGCCGAGCGGTCCGCGCTTCGAGGTGAACAGCCCGATGGGTCGCGTCGAGGTGCTCGGCACGAAGTTCCTCGTCACGGTCGACGGTGCGCAGGGCAGCGTGCGCGTCTTGCGCGGTGAGGTGCGCGTGAGCCCGACCGCGGGCGCGGCCGCGAATCTCAAAGCGGGCCAAGAAGCGCTCGTGCGGGCGGACGGCGCGCACGTGGTCAACGCGGTCGATCTCGCGGGCTCGGTCGCGTGGAGCGAGCTCGGCGGCGACGCGGAGGACGATCTTCCAATCCCGGGCCTCGGCGAGCTGCGCGCGCACCGTCCGGGTGAGCGTCAGGAGCAGGAGCGCCCGCTCACGCTCGCGGATCACCGGGTCACGGTGCGCATCGTCGGCAACGTCGCGCGCACTGAGATCGAAGAGACCTTCCGCAACGAGAGCGACGAGACCCTCGAAGGTGTCTACCGCTTCCCCATGCCGCCCGACGCGCGCATCGCGAGCCTCTCGCTCGAGGTCGAGGGGCAGTGGGAAGAGGGCGCGTTCGTGGCGAAGGATCGCGCGGCCGCGATCTGGCGCGGCGTGATCCGCAACGCGACGCCGGAGAGCCAGCGTCAGCAGCAGGAGGAGTGGATCTGGGTGTCCGGGCCGTGGCGCGATCCCGCGCTGCTCGAGTGGCAGCAGGGTGGACGCTTCGAGCTGCGCATCTTCCCCATCGACGCGCGCAGCGAGCGCCGCGTGCGCATCGCGTACGAGCAGACGCTCGCGCCGCACGGGGAAGGGCGCCGCTACGTGTACCCGCTCGCGCACGGCAACGACGACTCGACGCGCGTGGGCCACTTCGAGGTCGACGTGCGCATCGCTGGCGAGGCCGAGGCCAAGACGCGCGGCTACGAGCTGGTGCGTGAGCAGGAAGAAGGCGCGCAGCGGCTGCGCTACGTGCGCGAGGACTTCCAGCCGAGCGGTGACCTCGTGATCGACTACGCGAGCGCGATGGATCGCGGCGAGCTGCGGCACTGGACCTACGCGGGCCCCGCGGTGGCGCCGGCGCCCGAGCAGACGCGCGAGGCCGAAGAGGTGCTGCGCGAGCACCGCACGATCGCGGCGGACTCGCGGCCCTACGCGCTCTTCGCGCTGCGGCCCGAGCTGCCGGGTGCGACCGAAGCGCGACCGCGCGACTACGTGGTCGTGGTGGACGCGAGCCAGAGCATGTTCGGCGAGCGCTACGAGCGCGCGACCCGGCTCGTGCGCGGGATGGTCGCGGAGATGGATCGACGCGATCGCGTGACGGCGCTGGCGTGCGACGCGATGGGCTGTCGTCCGCTCGCGGGCGAGATGCAGACGCCGGGCGCGCACGCGGCCGAACAGATCGTGGAGCTGCTCGAGAAGGAGCCCCCGGCGGGCGCGAGCGATCTGGCGTTCGCGATGCGCGAGGCGATCTCGCACGCGGAGCGGCTGCGCGCGGGCGGCGAGCGTGAGCTGGAGCTCGTGTACGTGGGCGACGGCATTGCGAGCGTGGGCCCGCGGCGCGCGTCGACGCTCTCCGCCGAGGTGAGCGCGATCGTGAGCGGGCGCGCGACGCTGACCACGGTGGGCATCGGACAGGACGCGGATGCGGTGGTGCTGGCGGCGCTCGCTCGGGTCGGCGGCGGTGCGTACGTGCCCTTCGTGCCGGGACAGTCGACGGGGCAGGCCGCCCTCGCGGTGCTCGAAGCGACGTACGGCGTGCGCCTCGAGAAGGTGCAGCTCGAGCTGCCGAGCGGGGTGGTCGAGGTGGCGCCGCGTGAGCTTCCCTCCGTTCGCGCGGGCCAAGAGCTGCTCGTGGCGGCGCGGCTCGAGCGTGAGGACGTGCGCGGCGAGGTCGTGCTGCGCGGCGTGGTCGCGGGGCAGGCGTTCGAGCAGCGTTACCCGGTGCAGCTCGCGATCTCGCGCAGCGCGGGCAACGCGTTCGTGCCGCGTCAGTGGGCGAGCAAGACCATCGAGGCGCTCGAGCTCGCGGGGCGCGGCGCGGACGTGCCGCGGATCGTCGCGCTCTCGAAGGGCTTCGGCGTGATGTCGCGCCACACGTCGCTGCTGGTGCTCGAGAGCGAGGCGATGTTCCGCGCGTTCGGCGTGGATCGCGCGCGGCCGGCGGTGCAGTGGACCGGCGAAGAGGCGATGGAGTACGGCGAGTCCGAAGGACTGCTCGACGTCGGCGGCGCGGAGGGGCTCGGTGGGCTCGCCGTTGGTTCGGGCTCCGGGTCGGGCTACGGGCGCGCGGGGGGAGGCGCCATGCGCGCGGCGAGCGGCGCCTCGACGAACGCTCCCGCGGCCGAAGCTGCGCCCGCGCCGAGCGCTCCCCGTCGCTTGGAGGCGTCGGACGCGCTGATGGACGATCGCGTGTCGGTCGAAGAGGTCCGTCGTCGACCGATGCCGACCACGCGCCCGGGCGGCTTCTGGATGCAGAAGGTCTGGTTCCGCGAAGGCACCGTCGCGCGCTCGAGCGAGATCCGCGAGCGTGATCTCTCCGCGGTGAGCGTGGCGGAGGAGCGCCTGCGCGCGGAGCCGAACAGCCGCGACCGCCATCGTGAGCTCGTGCGGGCGCTGAGCCGCGCGGGGAACCTCGCGCGCGCGGAGGAGATCGCGCGGCAGTGGATGGCGCGCGATCGGCTCGACGTGGAGGCGCTCACGTACCTCTCGGACGTGGTCGGTCGACAGGGGCGTCGCGCGGAGGCGCTGCGGCTCTTGAGCGGCACCGTGGATCTCGATCCGGACGAGGCGCGCGTGCAGGAGCGGCTCGCGGCGGCCTTCGAGCGCGCGGGCGATTCGATGCGCGCGTGCGCGCACCGCGTGGCGCTCGCGGAGGGCAAGCCCGACGAGGTCGAGCGTGTGGCGGCCGCGATGCGTTGCGAGCGTGGGCTCGGTCGGAGCGCGTCCGCGGAACGTCTGGTCGAGCTTGCGCCGAGCGAGGTGCGGTCGCGCATCACGAGCGCGGCGGATCGCGCGCCCACCCCGAGCCGCGTCACGGGCGAGCTGATGCTCGACGCGACGTGGTCGGGACCGGACGTGGACCTCACGCTCGTGACGCCGGAGGGCACGCGCCTGTCGTGGATGGGCGGGCGCACTTCGGTGGTGGGCGAAGACGCGACGCGGCGTGGCGCCGAGCGGCTCGGCCTGCGACGCGCGACGAACGGGAGCTACTACGTGGAGGTCGTGCGCGCGGACGAGGATCGATCGCCGGTGCGCGGCAGCGTGGTGGTGAACGTGCTCGGCGAGCGGCAGACGATCCCGTTCGAGCTCACGGGCGAGCGTGCCGCGATCGGGCGGGTCGACGTGGTGCGGCGCTGGCGGATGGAGCGTCGCAACCGCTGAGCTTCGACGTGTGACGGGAACGAGTCGGTCCGCGAGGATCGACTCGTTTTCGTGCGCGCATCGTGCGCGCATCGTGAACGTGAACGTGAACGTGAACGTGAAAACGTGAACGTGAACGTGAACGTGGGCACGGACGGCTCCACGTCGCCGCCGCGCCTCGGCATCTCCCGACGTCGACTCCCCCGAGGTCGACACCTGCCTTATGCTTCGCGCCGTGCTGAAGATCTCCTCCGGGCGTCGTGGCGCGAGCGACGACAGCGATGGGTCGCACGCAGGCGAAGGGCCGACCGGCAAGCCAGAGGGCGACGCGCGCGACTCGATGCCTCCGGGTCACCCCGAGACGGAGGTCGAGGACCTCGTCCGCCGCTTCGGGCGCAAGCCGAGCAAGAAGGACTTCCGTAAGCAGTTCCGGATCCGTCGCTTCGCGGGCCCGCTCGCGCACGCCGAGCAGCTCGAGCATTTGCGCATCGTGCACCTGACGGACCTGCACGTCGGACGCGTCACGCCGATGGAGGCACAGCTCGAGGCGGCCCGCATCGCGAACGAAGCGAAGCCCGACGCGGTGGTGATCACGGGCGACTTCGTCTGCCACAGCCACCTCTACCTCGACGAGCTCACCTTCGTGATGAACGCGATCGAGGCGCCGGTCTTCGCGGTGCTCGGCAACCACGATCATTGGAGCGGCGCCAAGGAGGTGCGGTGGGCGCTGCGGCGCGCACCGAACGTGGAGCTGCTCGACAACGCCTGGACGACGATCACGCTGCGGCACCAGCAGCTCCAGGTGCTCGGCCTCGACGACGCCTACACGCGGCACTCGGACTGGCGCGGCGCGAGCAAGGGTCTGCGACGTGACGTCGCGACGCTCGGGCTCAGCCACATCGCCGAAGAGGCCGACAAGCTCTGGACGCAGGGCGTGCCGCTCGTGCTCGCGGGGCATACCCACGCGGGGCAGATCACGCTCGCGAAGCTGCACGAGCTCGCGGTGGGCAAGCTCGCCGGCCACCGCTACGTGCACGGGCTCTACGGCAAACGCGCGCCGCAGCCGGACGATCCGCAAGGTGCGGTCTACGTCGGCGCGGGGGTGGGTGCGGCGGTGGTGCCGCTACGCGTCGGCGAGCGTTCGCGGCGCGAGGTCACGATCTTCGAGCTCGGTCACGCGCCCGGCTCGTTCGAGGAGCCGCTCGCCGAGCAGATCGCGCTGCCGGGCCGCAAGCCGAGCGAGAAGACGAAGCTGCGCCGACGCCTCGCGGTGGAGCAGAAGCGTCAGAAGCGCGAGAAGCGACCGCCCGTGGTGATCGTCGACGACGAGGATTGACGTTTCTGGAGCCGGCCGCCAGGCCGAGCGACCCGACGTCACGTGAGCGT
>CALJLK010000533.1 GCA_937982655.1 uncultured Sandaracinus sp. | reverse complement strand
GTGCGACACCTGCGTGCGCAACGGCTTCTGCGGTTGGTGCCCGGGGATGGGCTGTCTGAACGACAGCACCGACGCGGCGCGGATGTGCGCGGGATATCAGCCGGCGAGCTGCGGCGGCTGATCGGAGCTCGCGATCGCTCGAGGGCGCGCTCGGTCGGGGTGCGCCCTCGCGCTTTCCGTCGCGCGGATCGAGCGTGTGCGCTTCCGCTTCGTGCGTCGGTCGACGCGCGGTGGTAGTCGTCCCCGATGGCCACGAAGAAGCACCGAATCTTCACGACCACGTTCGCGAGCGTGTACCCGCTCTACGTGCAGAAGGCGGAGAAGAAGGGGCGCACGAAGGCCGAGGTGGACGCGATCGTCGCGTGGCTCACGGGCTACGACGACGCCGGGCTCGGTCGCGCGCTCGAGGACCGCGTGGACTTCGAGACCTTCTTCGCTCAGGCGCCGCGGTTGAACCCGAACGTCGGGCAAATCACGGGTGTCGTGTGTGGCGTGCGCGTGGAGGACGTGGAGGATCCGCTGATGCAGAAGATCCGCTACCTCGACAAGTTGGTCGACGAGCTCGCGCGCGGGAAGAAGCTGTCGAGCATCCTGCGTGGCTCGGAGTAGCGGCTCACTCGCGGTGAAACGGCCCGTGCTCCGCGAGCTGGGCGATGTGCCGACGCGTCGTCGAAGCTTCGCGTTGGAGGAAGTCGGACACCGCGAGGCGTAGGCGCGGATCGCGGATCCAGTGGAGCGAGTGGACCTCCGCGGGCAACAAGCCGCGCTTGAGCTTGTGACCACCTTGGGCGCCTGCTTCGAAACGCGTCACGCCGCGCTCGATCGCGCGCTCGATGAGGCGGTAGTAGCAGAGCTCGAAGTGCAGCATCTCGTAGTCCTCGCGGCAGCCCCAGTAGCGGCCGTAGAGGTGCGCGCCCTTCTCGAAGCTCAGGGTGGCCGCGACGGGCACGTCGTCGCGGTAGGCGAAGACCGCGAGCGCGCGCGGCGACAGGTTCGTGGCGGCGAGATCGAAGAAGCGGTCCGTGAGGTACGGGTGGCTTCCTTTCTTCGCGCAGGTGTCGTGGTAGAAGCGGCGGAGGTGAGCCCAGTCGCGCGCGTCGAGCTCGGCGCCGGGACGCGTGCGGATCGTGAGGCCGGACTCCTGCACCGCGCGGCGCTCCTTGCGGACCTTCTTGCGCTCGCTCGATCGGAAGCGCGCGAGGAAGGCGTCGAAGCTCGCGTCGCCCTGCGTGTGCCAGTGGTACTGCATCGACACGCGTGGCTCGAACGCGGTGTCGTCGCCGAGCTCGCGTGACGCGCGCATCAACGCGTCGCGCTCTTCGGGGGCGAGGTAGAGCAGGTGAATCGACGAAGCCTCGGTTCGATCCGCGACCGCGTGCAGACCGCCGACCAGCGCGGAGGTGACGCGTTCGGCGTCGGCGCTCGGATGGATCAGCACGCGACGTCCGGTCGCGGGCGTGAGCGGCGCCATCGAGACGAGCTTCGGATAGTACGGGATGCGCAGGCGCGCGGCGCCGTCGGCCCAGCCCCAGTCGAACACGTACTCGCCGTAGCTGTGCTCCTTCAGGTAGAGCGGCAGCGCGCCGATCAAACGGCCTTCCTCGCGCACGAGCAGGTGCAGCGGGATCCAGCCGGAGTCTTCGCCGACGCTTCCGCTCTGCTCGAGCGTGTGGAGGAACGCGTGCTCGGCGAAGGGATCGTCGTCGCCGGTGAGGGCGTCCCACTCGTGTGGGTCGACGTCCGAGAGGCCCATCACGACGTGCACGTCCATCGGCGAAGGCGTGGGGCTGCGGCGGAAGGAGCGCAAGCGATCGGTGGAGCGGGCGTCGTGGTCGTGGTCGGTCGTGGACGGCGAGACCTCGAGAATCGAAGGCCACGACTTCGTCGTTCACGTCGCCGTCGTCGGGGTGGTCGTCGTGAGCGGCGAGATCTCGAGAGTCTCAGGCCACGACTTCGTCGTTCACGTCGCCGTCGCCGTTCACGTCTACGACCACGACCACGACCACGTCAACGACGACGTCCACGCGCTTGCGCGCGCGATCCGCTCGAAACGCGGCAAGAGCGACCCTTCTTCGATCAAAGACCGAGCTGCGCGGACGTCACCGAGCCGAGCTCGGTGAAGCCGAGCTTGTAGGGCGCGTTCTGGCCCTGCTGATACGAGCCGACCCAGATGCGGTACTGGCCGGGCGGGAAGACACCCGCGACGGCGGGGTTGGTGCCGTCGGTGTCGTCGTTGCACATGAACGTGCCGTCGGGGCGGCGCACGACGAGGGTCGTGTCGGCGCTGCTGTTGACGAGGATGCGGAGGTTCGTGAACGCGCCCGCGGCGTTGAAGAGGTGATCGGGGCGCGCCGAGACGTAGCCGGCGCACGCGGGGTTCACGCCGTTGGCGGCGACCGCGCCGCCCGAGGTTCCGCTGTGGATGCTCGGGTCGGGGGTGAAGCCGGGCTGCAGCGACACGGTGCCGAAGTTCGCTTCGCCGCCCGTGGTGTCGAGCGCAGCGGCTCCCGCGCCCGCGACCATCGCGCCCGCGCCACCACCGAGCGTCGACGGCATCGCGGTCGAGAGCTCGCTGACCCCGAGCGTGTAGGGGATGCTCTGGCCACGCGAATAGGAGCCGACCCAGATCTTGTAGATGCCGGGCGCGAAGCCGCCTGCCACGACCGGATCGCGACCTTCGGTGTCATCGTCGCAGACGTAGCTTCCATCGGCGCGCTGGACGACGAGCGTGGTGTCTTGGCCCGCGCCGTTGACCATCAGTCGCACGTTCGCGAAGGGGCCCTGCGCGACGAAGAGGTGATCGGGCTGCTGGCTGATCCAGCCGCGGCAGGTCGCGTTGAGCGTGCTGGCGTCGATCGCGCCGCCCGAGGTGCCGCGCGCGGTGTGGGGGTCGGGGACGAAGCCGGGCGCGAGCGAGATCGTGCCGAAGTTGCTGCCGCCCGCGTTCGGGACGCCGACCGGTTGGGGAACACCGACGCCGACCGGCTGCGGGACCGCGACCCCGACCGGCTGCGGCACCGCGGTGACCGGCGCGTTGGTCGCGGGCGGCGGCGGCGGCGGTCCATCCTGACCGCACGCGCCGAGCGCGACGACGAGGCACAGGACGAGGCACGACGCGAGACGACGGGTACGCACGATTCCCACTCCTTCGACGCCGCGGGCACGCGGCTGCGCGAAAGGTTCGGCGAGCCGCGCGGCGACTGCAAGAGTCGGCGTCACCGCAGGATCACACCGGCGATCCGGCTCGCGGCGTCGAAGGTCGCGTGGAGCGCGATGGCGGTCAACGCAGGATCACCCCCGCGATCAGGCTCGCCGCGTTGAAGGTCGCGTGGAGCGCGATGGGGACGAGCAGGCCTCCGGTGCGCGCGCGGGCCCAGCCGAGCACCACGCCCATCACGAGCGGGCCGACGACGGAGACGCCGTGGTGCACGTGCATCGCGCCGAAGAGGGCAGCGCTCGCGAGGATGGTGCCCCAGGGGCTCAGGACCTTCGCCAGGTGCGAGAAGAGCGCGCCGCGAAAGAGGACCTCTTCGGCGTAGGGCGCGAGCACCGCGCCCGCGAAGAGGAGCAACGCGCTCCCGAGCAAGCCGAGCTCGGCGTCGGCGAAGGTGTCGATCGGCGTGCCGGTCTGCAGGCGTCCGAGCGCGAGCGACGCGCCCTGGAGCGCGAAGGCGATCACGGCCGCGCGCGGGAGACCGACGAGCGCGTAGAACATCGACTGCGCGTACACGCGGCTGCGTGGGAGCGGCGTGAGGATCGGACCGACCTTCGGTTGTCGAGCGAGCAGCAGCCGACCGAGGCCGGCGAGCACGAGGCCTTGGGCGACGAGGCCGAGGAGCAAGCCGCCGGGGCCGTGACCGCCGAACGCGGTGCACGCGGCGCTGCGCGTGAGCTGGGCGGCGAGGGTCGCGAGCACGAAGGCGCCGCCGAATGCGAGCCAGAAGCCGAGCGCGGGGACACCGGCGCGGCGCGCCGCGAAGAGCAGACCGAGCGCGAGGCCGAACGCGATCGCGAAGAGCGCGCTCGACGCGAAGGCGGGCGCCGCGAGCTCGACCTCGAAACAACGAGGCTCGGCGCGTGGGTGAGTCGGCGCGAACAAGCCGGTGCGACCGGGGCGCAGCGTGCCGCGGAGGGTGCCGCGCTCGGGCGTGACCTCGATCGTGATCGTGGTGTCGTCGCGTCGGATCGAGAGTCGGCGTGGCGCGAGCGGGCCCTGACGGATCGCTTCTCCGAGCGCGTCTCCGTCGCGGATCGGATCGTCGTCGACCGCGATCACGACGTCGCCTGCGCGCACCCCCGCGCGATCGGCGGGGCTTCCTTCGACCGGTTCGACCACCGCGCCGCCTCCGGGCGCGTCGTCGAGGCGCACACCGATCACGGGCGGACGTTCGGGCGGCGCGGCGCCGAGCTCGGGCGCGCGGGCGCCGAAGAAGAGCGCGACGAGCGAGAGCAGAACGAAGCCGTCGACGATCGCGAGCGCGACGAAGCGTCGTCGGTGCTCGGACTGCTGCTTCGTCGCGACGATCGCGGCGACGACGGTCGCCGGCCACGCGAGGGGAGCGAGACCGACGAAGAGCAGAAAGTGGAGCAGGGCGGGCTCGCGGCGCATCGCGGACTCGGTGGCGACGGAACGCGTTCGAGACGCGGTCAGCGTGTCGCGAGGTACTCCTCGACGATCGTGGGGTACGCGTCGCGAAAGCTCGGGTAGGTGAACGCGAAGCCGGACTCGCGCAGGCGACGGCTCGTGCAGCGTTTGCCGCGCGGGGGGCCTTCGAGCTTCGGGGCGTCGACGCCGAGCTGGGCGGCGAGGAAGGCCGCGACCTCGGAGAGCGGCGCGACGTCTTCGTCGACGCCGACCACGACGGGCGGCGGCGCGTCGAGCGCGAGCACATGTTCGATCGCGCGTGCGGCGTCGTCGCGGTGGATGCGGTTGGTGAAACGATCGCGGCCTCCGGGGGCGCCCGCCTGATGTGCCGCGCGCCCATCGCGACCGAGGGTGCCTTCGTGCACGCTCTGCACGAGCCGGTTGCGGCCGGGGCCGTACAGGCCCGCGAGCCGGAACGCGACGCCGCGGGGCAATGCGCGGACCCGACGTTCGCCCGCGAGGAGGAAACGTGCGTGGCCTTCTTCGGTTGGCGGCGTGTCTTCGTCGACTTCACCGTCGCTCTCGGCGTAGACCGCGGTGCTCGACGTGAAGAGCGCGCGCGTGATCGGGGCGTCGCGCAGCGCGTCGATCGTGCGCGCGACTCCGTCGTCGTAGGCCAGCGCGTAGCTCGCGTCGTCGCGACCGTTCGAGCCGGCGGCGTACACGAGGGTGTCGATCGTGGATGCGTGGGGTGCGAGCGCGCGCGCGATCGACGCGGCGTCGCCGAGGTCCGCCGCGATCGGCACGATCGCGCTGGGCAGCTTCGAGGGATCGCGGCGCAGCCCCAGCACCTCGTGTCCTTCGGCGGCGAGACGCTCGCCGAGCGCGGTGCCGAGCCAGCCACAGCCAGCGACGAGGACCTTCACGACCGAGCCTTCGTGGGGGCGTTCGTGGGGTTCACGCGACCGTCTCCGCCTTCGCGCGGAGCGTCGCGAGGTCGTATTCGAAGGGCTTGTCGCTCCCGCTCTCGTACGCGACCTGCCGCACGAGGATCTGCAGATCGTTCGTGTGGTCCTCGTCGAGCTCGAGCTGCTGCGCGATCACCGCGAGGGTCGCGCTCTCTTCGTCGGCGAGCTCGCCGTCGAGGGTCGCGAGCCACGCCGCCACCGCGTAGACGAAGCGACGATCCTTCGCCGCGAGGGTCGAGAGATCGATCGCGTCGATGGCGATCGGCTTGCCGATCACGTTCTCGAGCGCGCCGACCTCTTCGAGATCGAGGCCGTCCTCGAGGGCGAGCTTCGCGATCGCGTCCGCTTCGTCCGCGTCGAGGTTCCCGTCCGCCCAGCCGACCGCGGCCAGCGCGAGGTACACGTTCTTCTTGGCGTCGCTCATGCGCGGCAGCGTACGTCGTGAAGCGTCGCGGCTGGAAGCGCGACGGGGTAGGGTTCCGACATGATGCTCGTGGCGATCGTCGGGGGAGCGGTGGCGGGGTCGGAGGCCGCGTTGGTCTGTGCCGAGCGCGGTGTGCACGCGGTGGTCTTCGAACGGGGCGCGCGGCCCTACGGAAAGATCGAAGACGGTCTGCCGCGCTGGCACGCGAAGCTACGCGACAAGGAGTACGCGCGCATCGACGCGAGCTTGAATCGACCGGAGGTGCGCTTCGTGCCGCGCACCGCGATCGGCGAGGACTTGAGCTTCGAGCGGCTGCGGTCGTGTGGCTTCTCCGCGGCGATCCTGGCCAACGGTGCGTGGCGCGATCGTTCGTTGCCGATCGAGGGCATCGACGCGTTCGTGGGCCGCGGGCTCTACTACCAGAACCCGCTCGTGCACTGGTTCAACCACCACGAGGAGCCGGGCTACGCGGGGCCGCAGCTCGAGCTCGCGGAGGGGGCGCTCGTGGTGGGCGGAGGGCTCGCGTCGATCGACGTGGTGAAGCTGCTCTCGCTCGAGGCGTGGTCGAAGGCGCTGCGCGCGCGAGGGATCGACGCGGACGTGGTCTCGCTCGAACATCGCGGGATTCCCGCCTTCTGCGAGGCGAACGGTGTCGATCCGCGAACGATGCCGATCCGTCCGCCGACGCTGGTGTACCGACGCGATGCGGAGGACATGCCGCTGGCGGACTTCGCGGAGGGCGCGACGGAAGAGCAACGCGCGAAGACACGCGTCGCGCGACGGAGGATCCTGGAGCGCGTGATGGAGCGCTACCACGTGGCGTTCCTCCCGAAGCGCGCGCCGGTGGGCATGGAGGTCGTGGACGATCGGCTGCGCGGGCTCGTGCTGCGCGAGACGGAGCTCGTGGAGGGACGCGTGCGCGAGAAGCCGGGTAGCGACCACGTCGTCGCGAGCGAGCTCGTGGTGAGCAGCATCGGGAGCATCCCGGAGCCGATCGCGGGCGTGCCGATGCGGGGTGAGCTCTACGACTTCGCGGACTTCGAGACGGGCGCGCTGCGGGGGCTCGACCGCGTGTACGGGCTCGGCAACGTGCTCACGGGGCGCGGGAACATCCGCGACAGCCGAGAGAACGCGAAGCTGGTGGCCGAGCGGCTCGTCGGCACGCGCGAGCGTGACGATCCCGCGCTCTCGAAGGTGGCGGACGACGCGCATCACGAGGCGCACGAGAATGCGGAGCGGGTGCTCGACGCCGCGCTCGCGGGGGCGGGTCACGCCGACCTCACGTCGATCGACGCGCTCGTGCGGGAGCGCTGGGCGGCGGTCGGCTACGACGGCGACTACGCGCGCTGGATGACGACGCATCGCGCGGGTTGAGTCGTTCGTCGGTGCGCAGCGCTTCTGCGCTCGGCGTGCTGCTCGTGCGTGGGCCTCGGCGTATGTCGTTCACACGAAGCGAGCGAGAGATCGGTGCGTGGCGGGCGCAAGCACGGAGCGCGGAGATCGTGCAGCGTGAGCTTCGAGCGCAGGGAAGCGCGACGGCGTCGACTCAGCGCGGGGCGCCCTCGCGCAGGCTCGACGGCATCTCCGTCTCGCTCGACTCTTCTTCGCGACGCGTCGCGCTCGCGCCCGCGCTCGCGGTCCCTTCGCGCGCCCGCCCGTTCTCTCCGAGGTCGCTCGGGTAGAGGTCGAGGTAGGTCTCCGCGAGCTCCTCCGGCAGCTCGCGCAGGGCCGGCACGCCGAGCTTCACGAGGTGCCGCCCGCTGACCCAGAGGAACCACGTCGCTTCGTCGCCGGCGAGGCGCCAGACCCACTCGCCTTCGACCTTCACCGTCGACAGCTCGTAGCTCGCGAGCTCTTCGAGGCGATCGAAGATCTCTTCGGCCAGCGACGGAGCCTGCGCGTAGACGGTGACGAACGCGGTCGCGAGCCCGACCTGCTCGCCTTCGCGCCGACGCAGGTAGGTCGCGGTGTGCCCTTCGGCGGCATTGCCTTCGAGCGGCATCTCGACGTCGAGCACGTGCTGGTAGCGCCGGTACGCGAGCTCTCCGACGTCGCGCTCGACGACGTAGCGTGGCGGCAGCGTGGGCCCGCAGGCGAAGAGAGAGGCGACGACGACGAGCACGAGCGACGAGAGGCGCATCGCGGCGAGGGTATCGAAGTGCGGTGCTCGTGCGCGACAAACGTTGACGTGGTCGTCGACGTGGTCGGCGACGTGGCGACGAAGTGCACGAGAACAGTTCGACGCGACGATCGGAGCGCATCGTCGCCGTTGCCGTTGCCGTTGCCGTTCACGCTCACGACCACGCTCTGTCACGACCCCGATCGCGACCAGGCACACGACGACCGTCGCGATCAGAGGCGCCAGGGATCGGCCTTCGCGTCGGCGAACCAGACCTGCACGCTCGGACGCGCGAGGACGAGGTCGGAGTAGGCGCGCGCGAAGTCGGGCAGGTCGACGCCGTAGGTGACGAAGCGCGTGACGACCGGGGCGAAGAAGCTGTCGACGTGGGTCCACTCGCCGAGCAGGTAGGGGCCGGACGCGGCGCGTGCGCGCAGGCTCTCCCAGAGCGAGAGGACACGACGGATGTCGCGCGACAGCTCACCTTCGATCGGCGGGGTGGGATGCCGGCCGTGCAGGTCCATCGGCATCGCGCGGCGCAGCGCCGAGAAACCCGAGTGCATCTCGGCACACGCGCTGCGCGCGATCGCGCGCCGGGTCGGATCGCGCGGCCAACCGACGTCGGTCGTCTCCGTCACCCACTCCGCGATCGCGAGCGAGTCCCAGATGGTCAACGTCTCGTCGACCTCGAGCGCGGGCACGCGACCGCTCGGGCTCACCTCCGGCAACCGCGTCGTCGCGGCTTGGGTGTCGAGCGGGATGACCTCTTCCTCGAACGGGAGATCCGCCTCGCGCAGCGCGAGCCAAGCGCGCATCGACCACGAGGAGAGGTTCTTGGTGCCGACGTAGAGCTTCATGGGCGCGCGCGGCGTAGCACCGTGCGTCCGAGGGGCGACCCGACCGCGTCCGCCATCGTGCACGTGTCGATGCACTTCGACTCGCCTCTGCGACGCCTCGCGCGACACCACGGTGAACGCGCGGTGAAAACGGGTCGCGCGCGTTGACAGTCTCCGGGACGGCTTCTAGGGTCGGCGAGTTTTTCCATGCGCCGCGCTTCGATCGCCGTCTTCGCCGTTCTCCTCGCGGGCCTCTCGCTCGTCGATGCCGGCGCCGCCGAGGTTCACAGCCTCGTTTACGTCAACGGTCGTCCGACCCGCGTCTATTTCAACGACGGCGACAGCTTCCGACAGCTCAACGGGCCCTACACCGGTCGCGGCTCGCGCCTCGGCGGGTTCAACACGCTCGAGAGCTTCGGCCCCGCGCACGCGTGGGGGAACTGGCATCCGTACGAGCTCTGGATCAACGCGAAGCTCGCGACCTACAACGGCCGCCGCGGGATCTGGCACTGCACGACGGACGGCGGCACCGACACGTACGGCCGCGTGCTCCTCGACTGCCCCGACCTCGCGATCGATCAGATCCGGCGTGGCTACGCGCACGCGATGAACATCGACGACACGCCGGCGCGCCCCGAGTACCTGCGCGCGCAGCAAGAGGCGATCGCGGCCCGGCGCGGCATGTGGGCCCATGGCGTGCCGAGCTTCGTGCTCACGTCGCTGCACAGCCGCGACGAGGATCCGACGAAGGACCAGCACAAGAACCGCATGGTCTCGGTGCGCGACGGACACTCCGAGCCGTGGATCCACGACGACCGCTACGCGGAGTGCGAGTGGGTCTGCGCGAACGAGATCGTGGCCGACGAAGCGGCGGTGCGAGACTTCGCGCGCGCGCTGCGTGCGGACCGCGAGGTCGCGCCCGCGCTCGCCGACACCTCGAACCTGCTGCTCATCGAGCTCGTCGATCGCTACGCGCGCCTCGGCACGGTGCCGGAGTACACGACCCCCGAGGTCCGCGCGCTCGTCGAGCCGCGCCTGGAAGCGGCCAAGCGCGAAGGCCGCCTCGGCCAAGCGACCGAACGCATCGGCGCCTGCGCCATCTACGTCGACTTCCGCCGCCGTTACGGCCTGAACCGCGCGGTCTGCATGCGCGGCCGCGGCGAGATCCCGCCCCAGCTCCGGGCGCTTCGAGGATTGGAATGAGGCTCTCGGTATTGGCTGTGTTGTCGGTCCTCGCGACCGGCTGCTTCGACGTGGATCGTGTGACGGGCGGTCCGCCGCTCGGCTACGAGACCGATCCGATCAAGTGCAGCAACGGCTACGACGACGACAACGACGGCCTCGTCGACTGTCTCGATCCCGACTGCATTCGGCGGAACTTCTGCGGCGAGATCGTCCCGCTCCTTCCCCCGAGCGGGAGTGAGACGACGCTCGAGGAGTGCACGGACGGCGTCGACAACGACCTCGACGGGCAGTTCGACTGCGGTGACCGCGGCTGCCAGGCCATTCGCGAGCTCTGCTGCGTGAGCGAATTCGACGACGTCTCGTGCAGCGACCGCATCGACAACGACGGCAACGGCTTCGCCGACTGCCAGGACTTCTCCTGCCGCAACAACCCGTTCGTGACGGTCTGCGGCGCGGAGAGCGACTGCGAGGACGGCTTCGACAACGACAACGACGGCCGGACGGACTGCGACGACGACGACTGCGAGATGCTCGAGGTCTGTGGGTTCGTGCCGCCGACGCCGGAGCCGGAGACGAACGAAGCCGTCTGCGTCGACGGCGTCGACAACGACGACAACGGCTTCACCGACTGCAGCGACTTCGGCTGCTGCAATCGTGACGGTGTCTGCATCACTCCCGTCGTGCAGGAGTTCTGCGACAACCGACCGACCGAGACCTCGCTCGCCGACTGCATGGACGGCGAGGACAACGACAACAACGGGTTCACCGACTGTGCCGACTTCAGTTGCTCGCGGTCGTCGGATCCGACGGTCCTCGACTACTGCGCTTCGGTGCTCGAGAACTCCGCCGAGCGCTGCACCGATGGGGTCGACAACGACGGCAACGGCTTCCGCGACTGCGACGAGTTCTCCTGCTGCCGCGATGGCGTGTGCATCGACCCCGCGATCGACGCCTACTGCCTCACCTTCGGCGAGCGCACCTTCGAGGCGTGCACCAACGGCGTCGACGAGGACGAGAACGGCTTCGCAGATTGCGCCGACTTCTCCTGCCAGGACGTGCGGCAGAACGTGGTGTTCCAGTTGATCGCGGGCGAGATCACCCACCGCATCCTCCCGCCAGGCGAGGCGTGCGGCGCCCCCGACCCGGCGTGCGCGGAGGAAGGCAACCGCTGCGTGTGCGAGCCGTTCAGCCCCTGCACCGAGACGGTGGCGGAGGCGAGCGACTTCGAGACGGGCGACGAAGAGATCGCCGCGCTGCGCGAAGCCGCGCGCCGCTGCACGGACGGCTTCGACGGAGACCTCGACGGCTTCGTCGACTGCGAAGACTGGGACTGCCAGTGGCATCCGCTGCTGAATCCGTCGGCGCGACGTCGGCCGGCGGGAGAGGCTCCGCCGCCGGGGCTCTGCCAGAACGGCCGCCTCGACCTCGCGGTGCCGGGCTACTGGCGCGCCCCCGTGGATGACGAGCGACCGACCCGCGGTGACGTGGCGCCCGAGCCGCTGCTCTGCCGCTGACTTCGAAGCTGTCGCTGATTCGAGAAACGTGATTTCGGAGGCGCGAGCCGCTTCCCGACCGCCGATGTGGTGAGGACGACGACGATGAGGATGGGACGTTTCCATGCACTGCTGGCCCTCGCGCTGGCGCTCACGAGCGCGACCGCGACGGCCCAAACGGGCGAGCCCGACGCGACGGGCGAGACCGCCGCGCCCGGCGTCGCTCCCACGAGCGCGCCCGTCAGCGAGCCGCCGCCTCCGCCGCCGCCCGCCGCGTCGACCGAGTCGAACTGCAGCGACGGTCGCGACGACGACGGCGACGAGATGATCGATTGCGCCGACGCGGACTGCTTCGAGGCGCCGAACTGCCTCGCAGGCGGCAACGCGGAGCGCAACGACGAGCGCTGCAGCGACTGGATCGACAACGACGGCGACGGCCTCGTCGACTGCGAAGACTCGGACTGCACGCACGATCCGGTCACCGTCTGCCACGGCTCCGCGCGCGAGGTTCGCCCCGAGCACCAGGCCGACGACCACGCCGAAGATCTGCCGCAGCTCACCGGCAACATGTCCGCCGAGGATCTGATCGGGAACTACGGCGACAACCACGGCGAGCGGGACGACTACACCTGCTCGGACGGCATCGACAACGACGCCGACGGCCGCGTCGACTGTCAGGACTTCGGGTGCCGCTTCGACCCGCAGGTCACCGTCTGCACCTCCAGCCCCGGTTACCGCTTCGGCGTCGTCGCGGGCGTCGGCTTCACCTACGACTTCGAGGCCGATCGCGACATCCGCACCGCCGGCGACGTGAACTTCACGCGCCTCCAGATGCGTGTCCTCGGTCAGATCCCCTTCATCGAGAACAGCTTCTTCCTCATCAACTTCCGCGGTGAGAAGTCGTTCCGCATGACCTTCGCGACCTTCCAGGTCCCGATCGGCGATCGCGGCCACTTCGTCGCGTTGAACAGCGGCTCCGGCACCCTCTCGAACGCGCTCATCATCAGCGCGGCCAAGCAGCCGCTCCTCGATCCCGCGTTCTACCTCGTGAACGCCTTCGAGCAGGGCAACGGCGCGGTGCTCGAGGTCGGCGGTCCGCTCGTCGCGAGCGGTCGCGTGAACTACCGCGTGTTCGCGGGCGGTGGCGCGGGCTTCTCGAACGGCAACGTCGGCGGCCGCTTCTTCCGTCAGAACAACGAGAACTTCACCTACGTCGCGGGCGCGCAGCTCCAGTTCAACGTCATCGGCCACTTCAGCCGCTTCGACTCGCCGCTCCTCTACACGCCGGTGCCGCTCGGCCTCGGCTTCTGGGCGGGCGCGAAGTTCGATCAGCGCGCGACCGAGCGTTACCCGGCCGCGAACGTCTCGACTTGGTTCCGCTACGGCCGCTTCCTCCTCCGCGGCGAGGCGTACGGCAAGTACGTGCTCGACTTCGGCGGCTCGATGCAGCTCGCGTGGAACGCGCAGATGTCGCTCCTCCTCTGGTCCAAGCGTTTGTTCCTCGCGGCCGACGTCGGTCAGTTCATCGCGGAGGAGTACTCGGATCTCCCGGCCGACTCGGACCTTCGCCCGCAGATCATCCGCGACGAGTTCCGCGTCCGCGCCGCGCTCCACTTCTGGTGGTACCGCAACATCGGCCTGCTCTCGCTCGTCTACGACGAGGCCCACCTCGAAGACGACGGCCGCGTGAACACCCCCGAGACCGAGCGCCAGCTCCGCCTCGAGGTGCAGTACCGGTTCTGATCGCGAGCGGATCCATCGAGAAGAAGCCCGGCTCCGTGTCGGGCTTTTTCGTGTCGGGTGAGCCGATCGGCGGCGCGTGCGGGTGAAACTCGGACCCGTGCTACGCTTCGCCTCGTGGACGAGCGTCTGCAGGCCGCCATCGACGAAGTACTCCGCGATCCCGAGATGGTTCGGTTGGTCGCGGAGGTGGACCGCTCGCTGCTCGCATGGACGGCGAGCTTGTCGCCGTTCGATCGCGTTCGAGTTGCGAACGAGCGATTGCGGGCGATCCGCCGCTTCCGGCGCGTCGATGAAGCGGCTTCGCGTGACTCGTCGCTTCCGCCGCGTCGATGAAGCCCAACCACCCGAACGAAGTGGACACCCTCGCGCTCCTGCGGCGGCTTCTGGAAGCGGGGGTCGAGCTGATCGTCGTCGGTGGGACCGCTGCCCAGTTTCACGGCTCGTCCCTGGCGACGTTGGACCTCGACATCGTCCATCGGCGGACTCCCGAAAACGTCGAGCGTTTGCTGGAGGTCCTCCGAGAGCTCGATGCGTTTCACCGCTACGATCTCGCGAAGCGTCGCCTCGCTCCGACGCGTGAGCAGCTCGCTGGGACCGGGCAGCTCAACTTGTCGACGCAGCTCGGACCGCTCGATCCGCTCTGCGAGCTCGAGCTCGGCCAGGGCTACGACGAGCTGCTGCCTCACACGGTCCGCTTCGAGGCCGAGGATCTGTCGGTGAACGTGCTCGATCTACCGACTTTGATCGCCGTGAAGTCGAAGGTCGGTCGCGCGAAGGACAAGCTCGCCGTCGCCGAGCTCATCGCGCTGTCGAAGGGTTGAGCGTCGGCGTACGCGGGAGGCCGCGGACGCGGAGGCCGCGCTCCACGAAGGCGGCGAAGAGCGTGAGCAAGGCGCGTTCGGTCTCGGGGGCGCCGAGGATGCCGAGGGCGAGCGCGATCGCTTCTGCCGTCGCGAGGTGGGACTCGCGCGCGTCGTGGCGGAGCGCGTAGCCGCGTTCGTGCACGAGCGACTCGGGGAGGGCGACGGTGTCGCGGGTGTGCAGTGTGTGGAGCTTGCGGCGCAGTCGGCGCGCGGGGCGCCAGGCGGCGTCGAGGACGAGGAGCGGACGGCCGGCGTCGTCTTCGCGGAGGGTGCGTGAGGCGTCGGGGGTGAGGAGGAGCGCGTCGTCGGGGAGCGCGGGCTCCGGCAGATCGCGGCCGACCGCGTGCACCGCCCCGCCGAGGAGGGTGGTCGCGAGCCAGCCGGTGTTGGTGCTCTTGCGACCCTCCGAGAGGTGCAGGAGCAGATGGATCCGCGAGGGCGAGCGCAGCGTCGGCAAGGTCGCGATCACGTCGCAGACGCACGCGTCGAGGTGCGTGCGGCAGCGGATGCAGCGCGCGCCGCAGAGGCCTCGAATGGGTCGCTCGCGCATCGCGACGACCTAGCACGTAGGCTCGGCGTGGTCTGGGTCCACGCGCGACTCGGACGTCGACGAGAGCGTCACGGCCACGGACAGCATCTCCATCACGCAGCCGCGGACTGTTCGCGCTCCACCGACGACGTCTCCGCGACGATGTCGTCCACCCGCCGCCACTGGCGCGCGAGCCACGCCTCGCGTTCCGAACGCTCGCGCGGGATCTCCGCTGCGGGCACACGCCAGAAGACCACCCGCAGCTCGCGGCCGACCATCTCGCCCGAGAGCAAATCCGCGAAGGTCGCGAATCCTTCGAAGCCGACGTGTGATCCGAAGACCACGTCCACGTCCGGCGCCGCGTCGATCATCGCGAAGAGGCCGCCAGTGCGAGGCGGCAGCGTGTGTCTCAGGGCCTGCGCGCTCTCGAGCTGCGCGCTGCCCCGCGCGGCCAGCTCGGCCAACGCGCGCGCCTTCTTCGACGGCGTGAAGCGGGTGCCCTCCGGATAGAGGATCGTGCCGTCGCGACGGCCGAGGTCGGTGGCGAGCGCGGCGATCGCGCGGAGATCCGCTTCGGTGGGCCGCGCGCGATCGACGAAGTGGTTCGGCAGGCGATGGCCGACCACGTCGAGGCAGGGATCGACGAGCAGCTCCTTCTTGAGCACGTAGCGGAGCGCGATGCCGTGCGGGCGCGTGACGAGCACCGCGGGCAGCAGCGAGTCCGCGAGGCTCGCGTGTCGCAGCGCGAGGATCAGAGGCCCGTGCGCGACGGCGTCGCTGCCTTCGACGCGGAGGCGCAGACCGAGCATCGCGCGCGCGACACTGAAGAGGGTGCTCGCCCACCACGCTTGCAGCGCCACGTAGCGCGCGCTGCGGCCCGGACCGGAGCTCGACAAGCCGATCGCGAAGGCGCGCGCGAGGCCTACGAGCTCGAGCGTGGTGTAGACGAGCACGAAGACGAACATGCGCGGCTCGACGAAGCGACGGCGTCGCACGAGCCCGATCACGAACGTGAGCACCAAGCCGAGCGGGAAGAGCGCCACGAGCAACGACCACGCGAGGAAGAGCGCGGGGATCGTGACGAGGCGCCGGCGGAGCATCGCGCGGATGTGGGGTCGGGGCGCGGGCGTCGCCAAGGCCAGGCTTCAGCCGAGCTTCGCGCGCAGGCCGTCCATCGCCTTGCGGCCGAGCCGATCGAAGAGCGGCTTCATCGCCGGCTCCGCGAGGCGCAGCGGGCCCTTCATCGTGAAGTCGGCTTGCCAGTGCACCTCGGCGCCGCTTTCGGTCGCGCGAACGATGATGCGATCGATCGCGACCAGCGTGGGCGTCTCGCCGCGGATCTCGGCCACGCCGGCGCCGCGGTCGAAGCGCGTCGTGCGGTAGCCCATCGGCACGCGCCGACCGAGGAAACGCGCGACGACGTGGTAGCGCGCGCCCTCCGCCGGGCCGTCGCCTTCGAGCTGCTTCACCTCCGCGATGCCGGGATCCCAGCGAGGGAGGTTGCGGAAGTCGGCGAGGTACTCGAGCGCGCGCGCGGCTTCTTCGCGGATCGGGACACGGGCTTCGACGCGAATCATTCGGCAGGCTCCTGAGCGGACGCGCGCACCGACGTGGCGGTGGCGGCTCGTGCGAGATGGAAGGTTCGTCGTGAGTGGTGGGGTTGCGTGACCTGTGCTGGCGGTCGGCCGCTCAACGAAACGCGGTGTCCGGATCGGCGCCGATGCGCTCGCAGAGCGTGCGCCAGAGCTGCGTGCGGTCTTCGGGGCGCTCGTGCGTGCGGCGCGAGAGATGCGTCGTGCGCGGCGCGCGATCGAAGTAGAAGCGTCCCTCGGGCGAGGACGCGGCGGGCGACGCGGCGAGCCAGAGCGCGGTGTCCGCTCCTTCGGCGGGGGTGCGCAGGATCGCCTTGGTGACGCGACGAAAACGCGGCAGCGAGGTCTGCACGCCCGGGGTGTCGGCCCAGCCGGGGTGCATCGAGCTCAGGCGCCGCGTCGAGCGGTCGTGCAGCAGCTCGGTGAGGACCACTTGCGCGCGTTTGGTGCGCGCGTAGGCGGCGACGCCGTCGAAGGGCTCGGGAGGATCGAAGAGCGTCGGGACGTCGAGCTTCTGCGAGTACATCCCGCCCGACGAGACGTGGATCACGCGCGCGTCGGCTCGCAGACGTTCCCAGAGCAGGTGCGTGAGCAAGAAGGGGCCGACGAGGTTGGTCGCGACGGTGAGCTCGAGGCCGTCCGCGGTGGTGGTGCGCGCGTCTGGGAGCACGCCCGCGTTGTGGACGAGCACGTCGATGGTGGACGGCGCGTGGGTCTGCACGTAGCGGCGGATCGATCCGAAGTCGCTCAGATCGATCGGCGCGACGACGAGCTGCCACGCGCGCGCACCGTCGATCGTCTCGCGCACCGCCTCGCCTTTCGCGACGTCGCGGCAGAGCATGTGCACCGAGGCGCCGCGCTCCGCGAGGCCCCGCGCGATCTCGATCCCGAGCCCGGAGCTCGCGCCGGTCACGAGGCACGTCTGGCCGGTGAGGTCGACGTCGAGGTCGCCGGGCGCGAATCCCTTCGCGTGGCGTCGATACCCCGTTCGGTCGAAGGAGAAGACGATCGAGGCGTCGAGGAGCCGGTCGAGCACGGGCTCTGTGTGGGGCGGGAGCGCGGGTTCGGCAATCCACGGAGAGGGAGGCTCGACGTCGTCCTCGACGTCGTCCTCGACGTCGTCCTCGACTGGGACATCGGATGCCACGGGCGCGCACGCTCTCGGTTCGGACCGGGGATCGGAAGCGCGCGCTGCCGGTTCCTCTGTCCCGTTCGCGCGCACGCGCTACCCTCGCGCGCGTGTCGGCCTTGGCCTTCGATCGCGTGCACGGCGAGCGCCTCGTGAAGCTCTACGGACGCACGCGCGCGCTCGCGGGCGTCGACGTCGCGTTCGCGGCGGGCGAGGTCACGGTGGTCGAGGGCCCGAACGGATCCGGCAAGTCGACCCTGCTCCACCTGCTCGCGCTCACCGCGAAGCCGACCGATGGCGTGCTGCGCTTCGGCAAGCTCGACGCGACGAAGGACGCGCGCGCGATCCGTCGGCACCTCGGCGTGCTCGCGCACGCGTCGATGCTCTATCCGGATCTGAGCGGACGCGAGAACGTGCGGCTGTACGCCGCGCTCTTCGGGGTGTCCGATCCCAAGGCGCGCGCCGACGCGCTCTTCGATCGTTTCGGCATCGGCCCCTTCGGCGATCGTCCGGTGCGTACGTACTCGCGTGGGCAGCTCCAGCGCGTGGCGTTGGCTCGCGCGCTGGTCGCCGATCCGACGTTGCTCCTGCTCGACGAGCCCTCCACGGGGCTCGACGTCGCGGGAGTGGAGCGGCTGGTCGAGGTCGTGAAGGCGGAGCGCGACCGCGGCGCGATCGTGGTGCTGGTCACGCACGACGGAGAGCTCTCGGGCAAGGTCGGCGATCGGCGCGTCGCGCTCCGCAACGGAAAGGTCGTCGAGGCGTGAAGGAGCTCGGTTTGAAAGAGCTCTGGCGCGGCGCGCGGCTCGTGGCCGCCAAGGACCTGCGCATCGAGGCACGCACCAAGGAGATCACGGTGACGACCGCGTTCTTCGCGGTGCTCGTGGTCGTGCTCTCGTCGCTCGCGTTCTACCTCGATCGCAACACCGCCAAGTCGATCGCGCCCGGCGTGCTCTGGGTCGCGGTGGTGTTCGCGGGCATCACGAGCGTGACGCGGAGCTGGGGGCGCGAGCGCGAAGAAGACGCGCTGCGCGGGCTGCTGCTCTCGCCGATCCCGCGCGCCTCGATCTACTTCGGCAAGCTCTTCGGCAACCTCGTCTTCCTCTTGGCGGTCGAGGTCGTGCTGGTGCCGCTCGTCGCGCTCCTCTTCCATCTGGAGCTCGAGCCGCTCCTCCCGACCAGCGTGCTGCTCTTGCTGGGCAGCTTCGGCTTCGTCTCCGCGGGCACCCTCTTCGGCGCGCTCAGCGTGCAGACGAGGGCGCGCGATCTCGTGCTCTCGATCGTGGTCTTCCCGCTCGTGACGCCCGCGCTGCTCGGTGGCGTCGTCGCGACACGTGAGCTCTTCGCGGGTGCGCCGCTCTCCGAGGTGCTCGGCTGGGTGCAGATCCTCGCCGCGTTCGATCTCGTCTTCCTGGGCGCGGGCTACTTGCTCTTCGACGCGCTGCTCTCGGACTGAGCGAACGACAGCCTCGAGACCTCGTGCGCGTGGTCGTCCCGAACCAACTCTCGATCCCGCGTTCGATCGTCGGCGACGTGGTCGGCGACGCGGTCGTGATCGACGACGTGAGGACGTGCGGTGTGCTCGGTGACGTGCTCGCGCTCACGAGACGTGCGCGCGAGACCCTGTAAGTCGCGCGGCGCTCTCACGTTCTCTTCGCATGCTTCGCCTGGTCCTCGCGCTCTCGCTCCTCTCGCTCGCCGCGCCCGCGCTCGCGCAGACTCCCGTGGTCGAAGACCTCCCTTCGCGTGGCGCCGTCTCGCCACCGGGCCCGGTCGAACCTTCACAAGTCGTGGCCGGTCAGCTCACGCCGCCTGCGCCGCTCGCGCCGCCGCCCACGTCGGAGTTGCTCGAGCGCCGCACCGATCCCGAGGGCGGCTGGCGTGCGTTCGGAGGCCAGACGTTCTTCCTCCTCGGCGCGCCGCTGGTCGTCGCAGTCGCGGCGCTCGGGGGCGACGGTGACGCGGCCGGCGGCGCGGCGCTGGGGACCGCGATCCTGGCGGGCGGCGGCGCCTTCCTCTTCGGCTCGCTCGCGAAGCGGAAGGACTGGAACCCGCGGCTCGGCGACGCGTTCGCGGGCATCTATCCGGGGCTGCTCGTCGGCTCGCTCGTGGGTGGGCTCGTGGCAGAGAACACCGATCGTCACCTCGCGCGTGGGCTCGGCTTCGGCGCGCTCGGCGGCGCGTTGATCTCGAGCTTGCTCTTCGCGCGCCTTGCCCGCTCGCTCGACGGATCCTTCTCGCGGCCCGGCCGGGGCGGCCGCTACACCGGGATCTTCTGGGCCTACACGATCGGCCTCGCATTGCTCTCGATCCCGGTCGCCGTCGCGATGGATCGTCCCGAAGTGATCACCGCCGCGACCGCGCTCGGCGGGCTCGCGGGGCTCGCGCACGTCGCGGTCGCGCCGAGGCTCCGTTTCTGATCTCGGCGCGGGTATCCTCGCGCGCGTGACCACGGTGAGCGAGGTCGAGGCGCGGCTCCGAGCGCAGGGAGAAGACCCTCGCTCGCTCGCGTTCGGCGCGACGATACGACCCACCCTCGCGGGCTACGGCTCCCCGTCGGTGGCAGTGCGAGCCGAGCGCGACGTCGCGCACGACGACACGGCTGCGCGCGCCGGCGCCGGCGCACATGACGACACCGTCGCGAGCGTGCCGAACGGATCGCCCACGCCGCGTGCCGCGAACGCCGACCGACACGACGCGTCCGCGGAGTCGCTCGAAGACTCCATGGCCGCACCGCTGCCCGCGATCACGATCGATCTGCGCGAAGATCGGGGTGCCTCGCATCCGACCTCGACCGCCGACCTCGAAGTGCGCGGCACCCTCGGCGAAGGCGGCATGGGGCGCGTGCTCCTCGCGCGACAACGCTCGCTCGCGCGTGAGGTCGCGGTGAAGACCACGCACCCGAACGCGTCGTCGACCGCGCGCGACGCGCTCATCTTCGAAGGCATCGTCACCGGTCGCCTGGAGCACCCCGCGATCGTCCCCGTGCACGCGCTCGGGGTCGACGCCGAAGGCCGCCCGGCGATCGTGATGAAGCGAATCGAAGGCGTCGCGTGGAGCGCGCTCGTCGCGGATCCGAATCACCCGGCGTGGGAAGACTGGAGCGTGGATCCACGAAGTACGGATCCCGACGAGCGCCTGCTCGGTCATCTGCAGATCCTCACGCTCGTCTGCAATGCGCTCCACTTCGCGCACAGCCGCGGCTTCGTGCACCGCGATCTCAAACCCGACAACGTCCTCATCGGTCGCTTCGGCGACGTCTACGTGGCCGACTGGGGCATCGCCGCGCGCGTGGGCGACGCGAGCGCGCACCTCTGTGGGACGCCGGGCTATCTCGCGCCGGAGATGATCGACGGCCGCCCGGTGGACGCGCGCACCGACGTCTACCTGCTCGGCGCGGTGCTGCACGAGCTGCTCACGGGGACGCGGCGACACCGCGGGAGCACGCTGGCCCAGACGATCCTCGCCGCGTCGCTCTCGGAGCCTTTCGACTACGACGATTCGGTGCCGCGCGAGCTCGCCACGCTCGCCAACCACGCCTGCGCGCGCGATCCGTCCGCGCGGCCGCCGAGCGCAAAGGCGTTCCGCGAGGCGATCGTCGCCTACGTCGCGCACCGCGAGTCGGTGAGCATCGGGCGCCGCGCCCTCGAGTCACTCGAGCAGCTCGAGCGGGTGTGGCGCGACGCGGCGTACCCGGACCGCGAACGCACGATCGACCGGCTGGTCGCCGAAGCGCGCTTCGGTCTCGAGCGTGCGCTCGAAGGGTTTCCGGAGTTCGCGGACGCGGAGCTGGGGCTCGCGCGCCTGGAGGCGATCCTCGACGAGCGACGCGCGCGCGCCGCGGAGCTGGAGCACCTCGCGCGCGAGCACGATCCGTCGATCGGCGCGCGCTCGCGTGCGCTCGGCCTCGGCTTGCTCGCGCTCGTCGGTGTCGTGCTCGTGGTGCTGACGCTCACCGTCCACCGCGCCCCCGAGCCGCTCACGCTCTTCCTCTACGCGCTCGCCATCTTCGGCGTCGTCGCGATCGTCGGCGTGGTGATGCGGCGGCATCTGCTCGCGAACCAGATCGCGCGTCGCGCGCTCGCGACGATGTTGCTCGCGACCGGCTTCATCCTCGCGAGCCGCGGGATCAACCTCGTCTTCCCGAGCGAGCTTTCGAACGTGCTCTCGCGTGACGCGTTCGCGGCCTCCGGGGTCGCCTCCGTCGCCGCGGTCACGCTCTTTCGCTGGGCCGGCGCGGCGGCGCTCTCGTTCCTCGTCACCGGCGTCGCGGTGCTCGCGTGGCCGACGCGTGCGCTCGACGTCTTCGCGTTCGGCGCCGCGCTCGCGTCGCTCAGCGCCGCGGTGCTCGCGTGGCGATCGCGTCCGCCCGAGCCTCCGCGCGCGGAGTAAGATCCCGCGGTGGCCTTTCGAGGGCAAGAGAGCGCGCTCGCCGCGAAGTGGGAGACCTTGCGCGACGACGTGCACGACGCGGAGCTTCGCGCGTACGAGGTCGAAGCCCGCGTGGCCGCCGTCGAGCGGAGCATTCACACGCGCGAGCAGCCGGTGGACGCGCGCGCGTTCCGTGTCGTGCTCTGGACGGTGGTGGTGGCGTCGATCGTGCTCACGCCGGCGCTCTCACCCTGGCGTCCGTTGGCGGGAGAGACGCTGGAATCCGTGCTCGGGAGCCTCGCGACGGCGCTGTTTCGCGCGGGACCGGCCGTGCTCTACCTGCTGCTCGGGCGCACGCGTTCGGCCGCCGTGAGCATGACGATCCGCGCGGTCGTGCTGTGGGTGATGGGGCACTTCGAGCTGCAGACTCTCTTGCCGGAGGGCGTCTTGGTGCTCGACGTGCTCGTGGCGGCGACGGTGGTCGAATGCGCGCGCCTGCTCGGGCAAGACACGACGCTGCGCCGACCGTCGCCGCCGCGCGCTCCCGCGCTGCCAGTGGTGCCGGTGGGTCTCGACGAAGCGGGGTGGCGTCGCGCGGTCGAGGAGATGGAGCGGCGCGTACACTTCGCCCACACCCACGCGGTCGCGCTCGCGGAACGAGAGCCCAGGCTGCGTGCGCACCTCGAGCGCCTCGAGCGCGCCGCGCGACCCGCGACCCTGCCTCCCTTCCTGCCTTCGTTTGCTGCGCTCGCGCTTCTCTTCGTCGAGCAACGTTTTCTGCTCGGGCCGCACCTGCTGGGTTTCGGGGTCGCCGCGCTCGTGGCGACGACCGTTCCGGCCTCGCTGCGGGCGTGGAGCCGTCAGCGACTGGCGCCGGTCGCGCTCGCGTTCGCGGTGGTCCGACTCGCGCTCGTCACGTGCCATCCTTGGTTCCCCTTCTGTGAGATCTCGTGGGTGTGGCTCCTCGCGGTGTGCGCGCTGGAGCCGGCCACGATCGACGCGTCGTCGAGGATCTTCCGACGGGACCGCTGAGCTCGCGGCGCTCCGAGGCGTGCCCCTTGCGCGCGCCCAGCGGTGGGGGCATCACCTCCGCCAGGGACCGTCCCGCATCCACCCGAGCGATCGACGACGACCCACGCAACGGTCGGCCCTCTACTTCGACTCCCGCCCGTGCGCTCCACTGGGCGCGCCAAGCTCGAGACTCTCATGACCGAGATCGTCCTCTCCGCGCGCGACGTCACGAAGGTCTACCGCATGGGCGAGGTCGACGTGCACGCGTTGCGCGGCGTGACGCTGGAGCTGCACGCGGGCGAGCTCCTCGTGTTGCTCGGCGCCTCGGGCAGCGGGAAGTCGACGTTGCTCAACATCCTCGGCGGGCTCGACACCCCGACGAGCGGCCGCGTGACCTACCAAGATCACGATCTGACCGAGGCGGGCGACGAGGCACTCACGCGTTATCGCCGCGAGCACGTCGGCTTCGTGTTTCAGTTCTACAACCTGATTCCTTCGCTGACGGCGCGCGAGAACGTCGCTCTCGTCACCGAGCTCGCGGACGATCCGATGTCGCCCAGCGAGGCGCTCGAGCTCGTCGGTTTGAAGGAGCGTCAGGATCATTTCCCCGCGCAGCTCTCGGGCGGCGAGCAGCAGCGCGTCGCGATCGCGCGCGCGGTGGCGAAGCGGCCGGATCTCCTGCTCTGCGACGAGCCCACCGGCGCGCTCGACTACAAGACGGGGGTGAAGGTGCTCGAGGTGATCGCGAAGGTGAACCGCGAGCTCGGCACCTCGACCGCGATCATCACGCACAACGCGCCGGTCGCGCAGATGGCGCAGCGCGTGGTCTCGCTCCACGACGGGCTGATTCAATCCGAGGTCACGAACGATCATCCGATCGCGGCCGGAGAGATCCGTTGGTGATCGCATGGCGCTCGTTTCCCCGCTGCGACGCAAGCTGATCCGCGACCTCGGCACCCTGAAGGGCCAGCTCGTCACCATCGCGCTCGTCGTCGCGTGCGGGGTGGCGGCGTTCGTGGCCACGCAGTCCGCGCTGCGTTCCTTGCGCGACGCGCGCGCCCGTTTCTACGCGACGAGCGGCTTCGCGGACGTCTTCGTCAGCTTGCGTCGCGCGCCGGAGGCGGTGTCGCGCACGCTCGCGGATCTGCCCGGCGTGCGCGCGGTCGAGACGCGGGTGGTCGGCATGGGCTCCATCCCGCTCGAGGGCATGAGCGAGCCGGTCCGCGCGACCGTGAGCTCCGTGCCCACGCAGCTCGGGCGCATCTTCCTGCGCGAAGGGCGGCTCCCGGAAGATGGCCGCGACGACGAGGTGGTGCTCTCGGACGCTTTCGCGGAAGCGCACGGCTTCCGCAGCGGGACGCGTATCCCGCTCGTGGTCGGCGGCGTGCGGCGCGAGGTGCGCGTGGTGGGCGTGGGGCTCGCGCCCGAGTTCGTGATCGTGCTCGGCGCGGGCGAGATCGCGATGGACGCGAAGAAGCGCGCGGTGGTCTGGGTCGGTCGCGACGCCGCGGAGGCTGCGCTCGACGTCGAGGGCTCCTTCAACCAAGCGGTGCTCTCGATCGTGCCCGGCACCGACGAGCGCGCCGTGATCGACGGAGTCGACGAGGTGTTGCGGCGCTACGGCGGGCTCGGCGCGCACGGCCGCGATCGGCAGCTCTCGCACTACTTCCTCTCCCAGGAGCTCGGACAGCTCGAGAACATGTCCTCGCAGCTCCCGCCGCTCTTCCTGATGGTCGCGGCGTTCTTGCTCCACGTCGTGCTCACGCGCCTCGTGCAGCTCCAGCGCGGTCAGATCGCGGCGCTCAAGGCGCTCGGCTACTACGACCGCGAGATCCTCGTGCACTACCTCGAGCTCGCGAGCGTGATCGTGGTGCTCGGTGCGCTCCTCGGGGTCGGCTTCGGCGATTGGTTCGGCGAGCAGATGGTCGGTCTGTACGCGGACTACTTCCGCTTCCCGGACCTCGTCGCGCGGGTCGACCCGCAGACCGCGATCGCGGCCGTGCTCGTCTCCGCGATCGCGGGCGTGGTCGGCACGCTCACCAGCGTCCGTTCGGTGCTGAAGCTCGCGCCCGCGGAGGCGATGGCTCCTCCCGCGCCCGCGCGATACCGCCGCGGCTTCCTCGAAGGTCCGCTCTTCGGTCGCCTCGTGGGCCCCTCGATGCGGATGATCCTGCGCGAGGTCCAGCGCCGCCCCTTCCGCGTCATCCTGAGCGCGCTCGGGATCGGCGTCGCGGTCGGGCTGCTCGTGGTCGCGCGTTTCTTCGGCGACGCGATGGACTACCTCGTCGGCGTGCAGCTCCACGAGTCGCAGCGCTGGGACGCGCAGGTGACCTTCGTGGAGCCGCGACCCGTCGCCGATCTTCGCAGTTTCGGCTCCATGCCCGGCGTGTTCCGCGTGGAAGCCATGCGTGCGGTTCCGGTGAGGCTCTCCCACGGTCAATTCGAGAAAACCGTCTCGCTCATGGGGCACTTCGGTGATCCGAGCGGCGAGACCAGCCTGCAGCGTGTGATCGACGCCGACGCGCGCCCCGTCGCGCTCCCCGAGGACGGGCTCGTGCTGACCGAGCTCCTCGCGGAGAAGCTCGATCTGCACATCGGCGATCGCGTCGAGGTGGAGCTGCTCGAAGGCGACCGTCGCACCCTCTCGATCCCGGTCGCCGGGACCACCGACGAGCTCTTCGGGCTCCAGGCGCACGCGCGCGCCGACGCGCTCCACCGCTGGCTCGGTCAGGAGCCGAGCACGAACGTCGCGCTCCTCGCGATCGACACCGCGGAGGCCGAACGCCTGGATCGTCGTTTCGTGGCGCTCCCCGACGTGATCGGGGTCGCGCACATGGACAGAATCATTCAGGAATTCGAAGAGCAGAGCGCGAAGAACATCGGCGTCTTCTCGCTGATCCTCACGATCTTCGGCGCCACCATCGCGATCGGCGTCGTCTACAACAACGCGCGCGTGGCGCTCTCGATGCGGGAGCGCGAGCTCGCGAGCCTGCGCGTGCTCGGCTTCACGCGCGGCGAGATCAGCACGATCCTCCTCGGCGAGCTCGCGATCCAGGTCTTCGTCGCGATCCCGATCGGCCTCGTGCTCGGGCGGCTCTTCGCGGAGGCCCTCGCGACCGGCGTGGACCCGGAGAATTTTCGGTTCCCGGTGATCGTGAGCCCACGGACGTACGCCTTCGCGACGCTCATCACGCTCGCGAGCGCGTTCGCCTCCGCGCTCTTCGTGCGCCGCAAGCTCGACCAGTTGGACCTCATCGGGGTGCTCAAGACCCGCGATTGATCGCGGCGACCTCCTTCGCTCATTCGGGTACGCACATGACGGAAAACGGAAACACCGATTCGAAGAGTGGCGCGAAGAACGGCACCCGAAAGAAGGTGAACGTTCGAAAGATCGTCTCGCGCACGGTCACCGTGCTCTTCCTGGGTGGCATCGCCGCGCTCTTGGTGATCGCCGCGATGCCCAAGCCCGTCCCGGTCGACGTGGCGGAGGTCGCCCGGGGTCCGCTCGAGGTCACGATCGACGAGGACGGCGTCACGCGGGTGAAGGATCGCTACGTGGTGAGCCTGCCGCTCACCGGAAGCCTCGGACGCCTCGAGCTGCGCGCGGGGGACGCGGTCACCGAAGGTGGCGTGCTCGCGCGCGTGGAGCCGATGGCGCCGCAGCTCCTCGACGAACGCTCGCGAACCCAGGCCGAAGCGCGCGTCGCTGCGTCTCAGGCCGCGCAGCGTCAGGCACGAGCCGCGGTCGCACGCGCGGAGGCGGCCCTCTCGCTCGCGCAGCAGATGGAGCAGCGTCAGACCCAGCTCGCGGAGCGTGGCGGGGCTCCTCAGACCACGCTCGATCAAGCGCGTTTCGAGGCGCGGGCGCGCCAAGAGGAGCTCACGAGCGCGCGATTCGGGGTGCGGGTGGCCGACTACGAGGTGCGCATGGCGCAAGCGGCGGCGGGCCGGATGGCGGACGCGCGCGGCAAGCCCGACGAAGCGCAAGATCAGCTCGAGGTGCCCTCGCCGATCAGCGGACGCGTGCTGCGCGTGCTGCACCAGCAAGAAGGCGTCGCGCAGGCGGGCACGCCGCTGCTCGAGCTCGGCGACCCGGGCGCGCTCGAGGTGGTGGTCGACGTGCTCACGGCGGATGCCGTGCAGATCCAGCCGGGCGCGCAGGTGGAGCTGGTGCGCTGGGGCGGCGAGCAGGCGCTGACGGGGCGCGTGCAGCGCGTGGAGCCGAGCGCGTTCACGAAGATCAGCGCGCTCGGCGTGGAAGAGCAGCGCGTCAACGTCGTCATCGAGCTCGCGAGCCCACGCGAGGAGTGGGAGGCGCTCGGTGACGGCTTCCGCGTCGAGGCGCGCATCCGCGTGTGGCGCGAGGACGACGTGGTGCGCATCCCGTCGAGCGCGCTCTTTCGCCACGAAGAGGGCTGGGCGGTCTACGTCGTCGAAGGCGAGCAGGCCCGGCTACGCGTGGTGCAGGTCGGGCGTCGCAACGGCTTCGAGGCGCAGATCACCGAAGGCCTCGAGCCAGGCGCGCGGGTGGTGGTGCACCCGAGCGAGCAGGTGGTGGACGGCGTCGCGGTGCGCGTGCGCTGAGTCGTCGCGTCGCGCTCGTCGCCACGCACCGTGCGCTGATCGCTCGCGTCGCTCAGCGCCGCACGTCGGCGTACTCGGGCGTGCGATCGAAGACCGACTTCGCGAACGGACAGAGCGGCAGGATGCCGACGCCGTGCTCGCGCGCGTACGCGACTGCCGCCGCGACGAGCTTGCCGCCGACGCCGAGCCCCCGCAGTCGGTCGTCCACGTGCGTGTGGTCGATGATGAACATGTCGTCGCCGGCCCACGAGTAGGTCATCTCGGCGAGGCGCTCGCCGTCCTGCTCGACGACCCACGCGCCCTTGGGCTTGCCTTCGCGGTGCTCGATCTCGACGCTCATGCGTGCACGCTGCCCGATCGAGCTTCGTGAGTCGACCGCTCGAAGTGGAACGACGTGTTCCCAGTGCGCGCAGAGGATCGCCGACTCCGCGACGAACCTTGCGACGTGCTCACACGCGCGCGCTCGAGTCCCAGGCTTGCTTCACGACCTTGAAGGTCTCGATGGCGCCGGGGCCGAGGTCGAGCGCGCCGGCTTCGACGAGCTTGGCGTGCACGGCTTTCGGATCCTTCTCCCAGCCGCGCGGCAGATCGAGGCGCACGTTGAGCGCGACTCCCCCCAGGAGGCCCTGCTCTTCGAGCGTCCACACCGCTTCGGCGGCGAGGAACTGCCCCGCGACCTTGCGCACCGCGGGGTCGAGGTGCGAGGCGAGCGGGAAGAGGTCGTAGAGCGCGACGGTCGACGGCGCGAGCCCGAGGGCCTTGCGCATCGCGTCGAACGCGGGCGCCGAGACCTGCAGCTCCACGAGATCGAGGCCCGCGGTCGCGCGGCCCATGCTCGCGACATACGCGCGCTCCATGGCGTCGCCGTGGCTTCGCGTGAGTTGGGCCGGGCGCGCGCCGGAGTCGAGGAGCGCGGTGACGACGAGGTAGGGGGTGTCTCCCATGGGGCGCGGACCTTAGCAGCAGCGGAGCGTCGAGCGTGAGCGCGAGAACGATCGGCTCGATGAGCTCGGGTGCTCGATGGGGGCTCGACGTCGACCGACGAGCACGAGAGGTTCGATCGAGCGTGACGCTCGACGGGTGATGCGGACGTGGGCTCAGCCGCGCGCGTGAACGAGCTTGCGCTCGCTTCCGTCTTCGAAGACGCAGTTCATCTGGTGCGCTTCGGGGAGCGAGACGACCTTGCCCACGCCGAACTTCGGGTGGACGAAGAAGTCGCCTTCGCCGTAGGTGCGGCGCATGTCGTAGCGCTCGCCGCTGCCCTTCACGCGAGCGATCTCGTCGGAGGTCAGCGCGGGCGCGCGGTGCTTCACGGGGCCCGCCGCGCGGCTCCGACCGCCACCGCCGCCCGACGACGCGGCCTTCTTCGGCGCGCTCGCCTTCGGAGGTGCCGCTGCGGCGCGGGCTTCACGCTCTTCCGCGCGCGCGAGGTGCGCGACCTTCTGCTTCGCCTCGCGGAACGCGACTCCGGCCTCGCAGACGAGCACCTCTTCGACGACGGGCGCGCGGCCCGCCTTCGTGCACTCGTCTTGGTACGCGTGCGCAGCGCGCACGATGATCGCGAGCCGCTCCGCGCGCGGCAGCTCGCCGGGTCCTGCGCCGAGCGCGGGGAACGCGATGCGCTCGACGCTGCGCTGCGCGGCGAACCGGAGCGCCTCGAGCACGGTCTGCTGGATCACCTCCGCGCTCGGCGCCGGCGTGCGATCCGTGCCCGGCTCGGGCGGACGCGTCGCGGCCCACGCGAGGAAGTTGCAGTGAAGGCGACCCGGATGGACGCGCACGATCGACGGGATCGGCAGGAGGCGCCCTTCGATTTGGCGCAGCTCGGTGTCGAGCGCGCGCTGCAAGGTGTCGCCGTAGTGCTCGGTGAGCTCGAGGTCCGGACCCGGACCCGGCCAGAGCTGCATGTCGGCGGCGCCGTCGTAGACGATGCATCCCACGCGCTGGTTGGAGGGGAGCGCGTAGATGGAGCGATGGACGAGCGTGACTTCCATGATCTTCTCTGTGGGATCGGAGGCCGATCCGCGCCTCGGAGCCGACCGCTCGGCCGATCCGCGGAACGAGAGCGTCGCCCGGAGGCGACCGAACCATCCAATCGGCGCGCTTCCTAGCACGGCTGTGAGCGTGCGTCCGCGCGGAAGCGTGGTGTCGGAGCGCGAGCGCGCGACGTCGATCCCACGTGCTCGCGACACCCGTCGGCTTGAAATCCCGCGTCGGGGCCGCTACTGCCGCGCGCCATGCGGCTCGAGATCCACCCGACCCACCCGGAGCCCCGGAAGATCAAGAACGTCGTCGAGACGCTCCGGAAGGGCGGCGTCGTCGTCTACCCGACGGATACCGTCTACGCGCTCGGCTGCGACATCACGCAGAAGAAGGCGATCGATCGCGTCTACCAGGTCAAGCGCATGGACAAGGAGCAGCCGCTCGCGTTCGTGTGCCCCGACCTCGGCGACATCGCGCGTTACGCGATCGTCGACGATCGCGCGTACCGCTTGATGCGGCGGCTCCTGCCGGGGCCCTACACCTTCATCCTCGAAGCGACGCGCGAGGTGCCGCGCATCCTGATGATGAAGCGCAAGACGGTGGGCATCCGCATCCCGCACCACGAGGTCGCGCTGCAGATCGTGCGCGAGCTCGGCAACCCGATCGTGTCGACGTCGGCGACCTTCGAAGGCGAGCAGCTCAACGACCCCGACGATCTCGTCGCGCGCTACAAGCAGGCCGACCTCGTGATCGACTCGGGGTGGGGCGGACTCGATCCCTCCACCGTCATCGACCTCACGGGCCCTGAGCCGGTGGTGAAGCGTCAGGGCGCGGGGCCGACCGAAGGCCTCGTCTGAGCGACGCGGGTCGCGAGCCTCGTGCGACACGGGGCGCGTGAGGTGCGCGACGGGACCCATCGTCGACGCTCGAGCGCGATGGCTCGCGCATCACGCGAAGAGCGCGCGCCACTCCGCGTCGTCGAGCACCAGCACCACGCCGCGCGCGTCGACGAAGACGTGGTCGCGGAAGAGCTCCGCTTCGGGATCCTCCGCCCGCAGCCACGCGCGCATCGCCTCGCGCGCCTCGTCGTCGATCGGCGCGAGCTCGTAGTCGCGATCGAGCTGCTCCCAGCTCCGCAGGCGCTGCCGCAACGTCGCGATCGAGAGCGGCGCGCGCCGCGGGACCAGCGCGCCGACGGGCAGGCACGCGACGTCGACGTCGTCGATCGCCACGATCGTCGGGACGTGCGTCACAGGAACAGGAAGAGCGCGGCGAGCGCCAGCAGCACGACGATCAGGAGCGCGATGCCGGCGACGAGCGCGATCGGGAACGCCGCGCGCGAGGGCTCGGACGAGAGCTCGACGGGTCGCGCGGGCACCGCGCTTCGCGGCTTCGCACGAGGCACCGCTTCGAGCGCCGCGAGCATCTCGCCCGCGTTCTGAAAACGATCCTTCGCTTGTTTCGCGAGAGCGCGCGCGACGAGCTGCTCGAGCTCTTCGGGGAAGACCTTGCCCTCCGCCGCCTCGGCGAGGCGCGGCGGCTTTCGCGTGAGGTGCGCTTGGTACATCGCCATGCGCGTCTCCTCCACGAAGGGCCACGTGCCGGTGAAGAGCTCGAAGAGGATGACGCCCATCGAGTAGACGTCGCCGCGCGCGTCCACCGGCGCGCCCGCGCATTGTTCGGGCGCCATGTACGCGGGCGTCCCGAACACCGCGCCCTGCATCGTCAGCTTCTTCGAGCTGCCCCAGCGATCGTCGTCCACGAACTTCACGAGGCCGAAGTCGAGCAGCTTGCAGACGGGGCCGTGCGGGCCGCGCGCGACGAAGACGTTCTCCGTCTTCAGATCGCGGTGCAGCACGCCGTTCTGGTGCGCGAGCGCGAGGCCGCGCAGGACCTGCAGCGCGAGCTCCATGGCTTCGTCGAAGGGTACGCCCGTCTCGCCGACGAGGTCGTCGAGCGGTTGTCCTTCGAGCAGCTCCATCACGAGGTAGGGCATCCGCTCGTGAATGCCGAAGTCCATCACGTGCAAGAGGTTCGGATGCTCGAGCCCGAAGAGCGCGCGCGCCTCGCGCTCGAATCGTTCGCGTTGATCGGGCTGATCGATGAGCTCGTCGTGCAGCACCTTGATGGCCACGTCGGGCCCGCCGGTCGCTTGGCGCGCGCGATAGACCGCGCCCATGCCGCCTTCGCCGATCAGCGAGAGGATCTGGTAGCGCCCGTCCAGCACGGCGCCCACCAAACGAGCCACGGTCGGTCGTCCCGATTGCACGAGCGTTGTGCTCGCGCGCGCGGGCCGCGCTGTCAATGCCCCGAGGGTCGAGTCGCGCGATCGTGGCACGCCGGCCGGTCGCCGAGAGGCTAAGAAGACCCTCGGCGCGCGCAGGATCCTCAGCGGCCCGCGAGGGCTTTGACGCGGTCGAGGATTCGCCCCGCGACCTCACGCTTGCTGAGCTTCGGCAGCGGCTCCTCGCCCGACGCGTCGACGAGGACCACCACGTTGTCGTCGCCGCCGAAGCCGTCGCTCGCGTGGTTCGCGACTACGAGGTCGACCTTCTTGCGCACCAGCTTGCTGCGCGCGTTCTCGACCACCTTCTCCGTCTCGAGCGCGAAGCCCACCAGCACCGGCGTGTCGCCTTCGCGCGCCGCGCCGAGGCCCGCGACCACGTCGGGGTTGCGCACCAGCTCGAGCACCAGCGGACCTTCGGCCTTCTTTCGCTTCTGCTCGGTGCGCACTGCCGGCCGGTAGTCCGCCACCGCCGCCGCCATGATCACCGCGTCCGCGCTCGAAGCCGCGGCCTTCACCGCGGCCTCCAGTTCCAGCGCGCTGCGCACGTCGACGCGCGTCACGTTCGGCGGCGTCGCGAGCGTCACCGGGCCCGCCACCAGCGTCACGCGTGCGCCTCGCTGCGCGGCCACCTGCGCGATCGCAAAGCCCATGCGTCCGGTCGATCGGTTGCCGAGGAAACGCACCGGATCGAGATCCTCGTGCGTCGGCCCCGCGCTCACGACGACGTGCAGGCCTTCGAGATCGCGCGGGACGAACATCGCTTCGAGCGCGTCCGCGATCGCCTCCGGCTCCACCATGCGACCGCGTCCGACCTCGCCGCTCGCGAGCGCACCTTCGACCGGACCCACGAACGACGCGCCTTCGTCCGCGAGCGCGGCGACGTTTCGACGCGTGGCCGCGCGCGACCACATGCGCTCGTGCATGGCGGGCGCGTAGAGCACCGGCCCCTTCGCGCACGCGATCGTCGCGAGCACCACGTCGTCCGCGTGCCCGTTCGCGGCGCGCGCGAGCAGGTTCATCGTCGCGGGCGCGATCACGAGCGCGTCCGCCCACCCGCCGAGCTCGACGTGCACCTCGCCCGCGTAGCTCGGATCCCAGAGATCCGTGATCGCGGGCCGTCCCGTGAGCCCCGCGAAGGTCATCGGTCCGACGAAACGCGTCGCCGCCTCCGTCATCACCACGCGGACCTCGGCCCCCCGACGTCCGAGCTCGCGCACCAGCGCGACCGCCTTGAACGCGGCGATCCCACCGCCGAGGCCCACGACGATCCGGCGACCCTTCAGCATGCGCGCGATGATGCGGGAAGCGCCGCGAGCGCGCCAACGACCCGCATGCGCGACACGAAGCTCGCGCGACGATCCCAACGACGCGAAGCGAAACCTTCGGCTCGTTCGGCGCGTCGACGTCCACGTTCGGCGCGTCCGCTCTCGGTTCGTCGAGCCGTCCGCCACGCGATGCGTTGCCTCGTCCCGTGGTCGGCGCATGCTCTCGGCTCGCCCCGCGCGAAGAGCCCATGAAGCGCCTCCCCCTCGGCATCGATCCCTTCGCGCTCTTCATCGTCGGCGCGGTGGTGCTCGCGGCGTTCGCGCCGATCGCGGGGAGGGCGAGCGAGATCGCCGATCACGTCGCGGTGGGCGTGGTCGCGCTGCTCTTCTTCTTCCAGGGCGCGCGGCTCTCGCGCGAGGCGATCGTCGCCGGCATCTCGCACGTGCGCCTGCACGCGCTGATCTTCGCCACCACCTTCGTCGTCTTCCCGCTCCTCGGCCTCGCGCTCGCGCCGCTCGGACGCTCTCTCGTCGCCGCCGAGCTCTACGACGGCGTGCTCATGCTCTGCGCGACCCCCGCGACCATCCAGTCCGCGGTCGTCTTCACCGCCCTCGCGCGCGGCAACGTCGCGGCCGCGGTGTGCAGCGCGTCGCTCTCCAGCGTGCTCGGCGTGCTCGTCTCGCCGCTCCTGCTGCGCGCGCTCGGGGTCGGCGACGTCGAGGTCTCGTGGCAGACCCTCGCGGACGTCACGCTCCAGCTCGTGGTGCCGCTGCTGCTCGGTCACCTCGCGCGCCCCTGGCTCGGCGCGACGGTCGCGCGCCATCGCGGGCTCTTCAAGGCCTACGACCAGGGCACGATCGTGCTGCTCGTCTACCTCGCGTTCAGCGACGCGGTCGTGCACGGTCTCTTCGAGACCCTCGGCCTGCGCGACTTCGCGGCCCTCGTCGTGCTCGATCTCGTGCTGCTCCTCGTCGTGCTCGCGTTCACGGTCACCGCGAGCCGACGGCTCGGCTTCGCGAAGGAAGACGAGGTCACGATCGTGTTCGGAGGCTCGAAGAAGAGCCTCGCGTCGGGCGTCGCGTTCGCCAACGTGCTCTTTCCGGCGGAGGTCGCGGGGCGATTGCTCTTGCCGCTGATGATCTTCCACCAGCTCCAGCTCATGGCCTCCACCGTGCTTGCCGGCCGCTACGCGGCGCGACCCGAAGCGGAGCCGCCGAGCACCTGAGCGCGCCGATCGTCGGTCGCACCGTCGGCGCGCGTCACCCGGAACGCATCGATCCATCGCCCGGCTGCGGCATCCCGTCGATCGTGTCGAAGCGCGTGCCCAGACGCGTCGATCAATCGCTCGGGGGCTGCGGCATCCCGAGGCGCGCAGTCCACCCGTTCGTGCCTGTCCGACCCGCGCGACGCGTGGTCGGCGTGCCTTCGACGCCGACGCCCTGCGACGCGACGAGATACTCGTCCGCGGTGTACTCGCCGTGCGTGTCGCCGACCGGCGCCTCGTAACCCTCGGGGATCGGACCGCCGCTCCCGACGCGCCAAATCTGCTGCGTCGGCGGGTAACGATCGCGCGTCGTCTGCGAGCGCGCGACGTTCCGCTCGACGTCCCGGATCACGCGCCACGTCGAGACGACGAAGCCCGGCACGCCGCGCTGGGAGAGCACCCGAACGCCCGTCGGCAGCGAGGGATCGTTCGTCTCGCGCTCGTCGTACGGGAGCACCTCGTCGATGCGCCGCACGAAGCTCACGAGCTCGCGCCGCTCCGCGCCACGCAGCTCGGCGCGCACCCAGCCGCCCCGCACCGTGAGCCGCACCAACACCGGATCCGCGCGGTCGTTACGGAAGCGGAAGTTGACGTTCGGCCACGCCACCGCGGCGTCGAGCCCGAGCTTGATGTAGCTGCTCGGTCGCGAGTGCGGCACGCGCTCCACGATCTCGAGCCCCGCGAAGTACGCCGCCGCGTGCAGGGTGCCCGCGATCTGACACGCGCCACCGCCGACTCCGTCCACGAGCTCGCCGCCCGCGATCACGGTGGCGGGCTTGAAGCCGTTCGCGAGGCTGCGCTCGCCGACCACGCCGTTGAAGTCGAAGACCTCGCCCGGCATGAGCACGAGCCCGTCGATCTTGGACGCCACCACGCGGAGGTTGTGGGTGCGCTCGGCCGCGTCGCCGCTGCCGTTGTAGGGCGTCTCGAACTCACCCAGCACGGTCGCCACGTCGGCGTGCGCGAGCTCCGCGGCCAGGCGCCGCGGGGCGCGCGTCTCGATCACCGCCGCGATCTCCGTCGCGTTCGTCGACAGCGCGTCCGCCACGCGATCGAGGGTGGCCCACACGTCGAGCACGCGGCCCTCGCGCTCCGGCACCACGTCGCCCGTCTCCGGATCGAGCGTCGCGTCCTTCGCCGGGCGATCGATCGTACGTTTCTGATCTTCGAGCCACGGCCGCAGCACGTTCGGATCGAGCGACGCCGGCATCCGCAGCGGCAACGTCGGACCGGCGGCCTGCCGCATCGGGCTCGACTCGTCGAGCGCGTCGGAGAGCCACGACCGAAGCCGCGCGACGTCCACGCGCGCACCGAGCGCCTCGCGCGAGCGCCGGAGCCGCCGGCCCACGAGCTCGAGCTCGATCGGCTCCTCGAGCCAAGCCTGCGCGCGCTCTTCCGCCAGCGCGCCCGCGTCGACTCCGAGCGGCACGACGTCGCCCGCGAGCGTGATGCGGATCGAGGTCTCGCTCGCACGCGCGAAAGGCGCGCCCTCCGACAGACCGAGGGCGAGCGCGACGACGAGGACGAGGTGGCGCCTCATGCGCGCGAGCTTTCGGGGCCGCGCGCCGAAGGGTCAACTTTCCGGAGCCCCGTGATCCCCGACGTCGAGGCAGCGTCGGCCGTGTGCGCCAGTGAGTCGTGCGCATCCACGTGGCTCGCCACGCGCACCTCCCGCGACTCCTGCGAGCGTCGTCACACCGACGCTGCGCGTTCGATCAGGATCGGTCCCGCGTCCGCGTGCAACGCCACCACCCGTTCGCGCTGCGCGCCTCGGTAGCCGTCGTCGGTGACCAACGCGCGTTCCGCTCGCCCGTAGACGATCACCCGCGCGCCGTCCTCCAGGCGCGCCTCGGTGACCGACACCTCGCGCGGCACGATCCCACGTGGCTCGAGCCATCGTTCGTGGTCCAGCGCGTCGCGTGGAGCGTCGAACGCTGCGATCGCCACGAGCAGATCGTCGCCGACGATCGCGACCGGACCCTCCGCGGTGTCGAGCACGAGCTCCACTGCGAGCGCGTCGTCGATCTGGCTCCCGTCGATCGTCCCACGCACGCGTGCCGCGACGCACGAGCTTCCGGTGACCGGCGCACGGAGCGCCTCGCCGCGCGCGTGGATCGTCCCCTCCAGCCGGTCTGCGCGGCGCCGCTCCGCGAGCACCGCCTCCACGTCGTCCGCGTGCTCCTCCGGCGGTCGCTCGAGGCCCGGTGGGGACACGAGCCAGTTGGCCGCCCACTGCACGCCGATCACGAGGAACCCCATTCCGAACGCGATCACGAACGAGAGGATCAGCGCCCCGCCGAAGATGGACCAGCCGTCGACGAAAGGGATGCCGCGGATCCACGTGACGAGCATCGCCACGATCAAGGCGCCGTTCAGCATCACGAGGCTCCACAGGGTGAGCGCACCTTCGTCAGACCGCGACTGCAGGACCTTCGCCGCGCGGACGAGTCGATGCCCCACCGCGAGCCGACGTGGCGGCGGCTCCGAACGCACGCTCACGGCACGGGTCGGGCGCGTCCGCGCGCCATGGAAGTACGCGACCGGAAGCAGCGCGACCCAGAGGACGGCCAACCCAGCCAGCACGGTGAACATCGAGAGCAGCAGCACCAGCGAAACGCCCGCGATCGCCATGCCGACCGCGAGCACGGCGAGGATCGGGCGATCGAGGAAGAGCGCGACCACGAGCGCGAGCGGGGGACCGACGCCGATCACGAAGAGCGCGATCAACAGCAGAATCGCCGCGATCTTCCGCACCCATCGACCAGCGTGGTTCGACCAGTGTCGCTTGCGCGGCCCGCGCTGCTGCGTGAACGCGGGGACCGGACCCCATCCGCAGAACGGACACCACGTCGCGCGCGCGGAGAGCCTCACGTCACAGGCATCGCATCGCGAAGTGAGGTTCGTCCGCACGCGTGCTCAGCCCAGTGCTCAGCCCAGTGCTCAGCCCGCGACGCCTGGCGCCGGGAAGTGATCGCACATCGCCTTCACCTCGCCCGCGATGCGCGACAGCCGCGCTGCGTCGTCGGTGTGCGCGATGACCTCGACCATCCACGCGCCGAGCTTCTTCATCTCGTCCGCGCCCATGCCGCGCGCGGTCATCGCCGGCGTCCCGAGGCGGATGCCGCTCGGATCGAAGGGCTTGCGCGTGTCGAAGGGGACCGAGTTGTAGTTGCAGACGATGCCCGCGCGATCGAGGGCCTGCGCGGCGATCTTGCCCGGGACGTCCTTGCTGCGGAGATCGCAGAGGATGAGGTGGTTGTCGGTGCCTCCGGTGACGAGGTCGATGCCGCCCGAGAGCAGCGCCTCCGCGAGCACCTTCGCGTTGTCGACGACCGCCTTCGCGTAGGCCTTGAACTCCGGCGTGGCCGCGTTCTTCGCCGCGATCGCGATGCCCGCGGTGGTGCCGTTGTGCGGACCGCCCTGCAGGCCCGGGAACACCGCGCGATCGATGGCCTTCGCGTGCTTGGCGTCGCAGAGGATCATGCCGCCGCGCGGACCGCGGAAGGTCTTGTGCGTCGTGCTCGTCACGATCTCCGCGCGACCGACCGGCGTCGGATGCGCGCCGCCCGCGACGAGGCCCGAGATGTGGCTGATGTCCGCCACGAGGACCGCGCCGACCTCGCGCGCGATCTCCGCGAAACGATCGAAGTCCACGACGCGCGGGTACGCGGTGGTGCCGCAGAAGAGGATCTTCGGCTTGTGCTCGCGCGCGAGCTTCGCGACGCCGTCGAAGTCGATGCGGTGCGTCTTCTCGTCCACGCCGTACTGCACCGACGTGAAGTACTTGCCCGTGATCGACACGCCGTGCCCGTGCGTGAGGTGGCCGCCCGCGGCGAGCGCGAGGCCCATGACCTTCTCGTGCGGCTCGCAGAACGCGAAGTAGACCGCGAGGTTCGCGGGGCTGCCCGAGTAGGGCTGCACGTTCACGTGCTCGACGCCGAAGAGCGACTTCAGTCGCGCGATCGCGAGGTTCTCGACCACGTCGATGTACTGCTGGCCCTCGTAGTAGCGCTTGCCCGCGTAGCCCTCGCTGTACTTGTTGTTCAGCACCGACCCACACGCCTCCATCACGGCGGGGTAGGCGTAGTTCTCGCTCGGGATGAGGCGCAGCACGTCGTGCTGGCGGCGCTCTTCGGCGGCGATGGCGGCGGCGATCTCGGAGTCGATTTCGGAGAGGGGAGCGTCGAGGACGGACATGCGCGCGGGTGTAGCACCGGACCGCGCGGCCGGATAGCGGAGCCCGGTTCGCTCGGGCGGGCTGGTCGATTCGGACCTCGAGGTTCGCGATGCGCTTCGGCGCGGGGACTTCTCTCGAAGCGCGCGTGTCGATCGGGCCGCCTCGATGGGCTGCCTCGATGGGCTGCCTCGATGGGGCCGCGGCGATCGGGCGTCACGAAGGCCCGACGTCCGACCTGCCGTTCGTTTGACGCTTTCCCACGTTCGCGCACCCTGCGCGTCGATGGATCGAGAGCGATTTCGGGACCTGGCGCGCGACGCGAACCTCATCCCGGTGTGGCGCGAGATCGTGGCCGACGATCTCACGCCGGTGTCCGCCTTCGCGACCGTCGCGTCGGCGCGCGACGCGGGCGGCTTCCTCCTCGAGAGCGTCGTCGGCGGCGAGAAACAAGCGCGCTACAGCTTCGTCGGCTTCGACCCCTTCGTGGTCGTGCGTGGCGGCGGTGATTGGCTCGAGGTCCGCGAAGGCGCCGTCCTCCGCACGCGCGAAGGCGTCGATCCCTTCGAAGAGCTCGCGCGCGTGCTCTGGAAGGATCTGCGCACCCCGCCGGCCAGCGCGCTCCCCGATCTTCCGCGCTTCTGGGGCGGCGCGGTCGGCTACGTGCCGTACGACGCGGTGAAGCGCTTCGAGCCGAAGGTCGGCGCACGCGACGAGCAGCAGGAAGACTTCGCGTTCGGCATCGGCCACGTCGTGCTCGTCTTCGACAACCTCCGTCAGACGCTGCGCGTCGTGGTGCCCGCGCGCGTGGGCCACGATCCCGACGAGGCGTACGACGCCGCGACGCGCGTGATCGACGAGACGGTCGTGAAGCTCGCGTCTCCCGCGCGCCTCCCGCGCCTCGCGCTCCCCGATCGACGCGACGTGCGCGAGCTCCCGAGCTCGTCGTTCTCGCGCGCCGCCTACGAGGACGCGGTGCGGACCAGCCAAGAGCACATCCGCGCGGGCGACATCTTCCAGGTGGTCCTCTCGCAGCGCTTCGAGGTCCCCCAGGAGGACGTCGCGCTCTTCGACGTCTACCGCGCGATGCGGGTCGTGAATCCCTCGCCGTACATGTACTTCCTGCGCATGCCCGGCGTGGACGTCGCGGGCGCCAGCCCGGAGACGCTCGTGCGCGTCGAGGACGGCGTCGCGACCTTGCGTCCCATCGCCGGCACGCGCCCCCGCGGCGCGACGGAAGCCGAAGACGCGCGCCTCGAAGCCGAGCTCCTCGCGGACGCGAAGGAGATCGCCGAGCACGTCATGCTCGTCGACCTCGGCCGCAACGACCTCGGCCGCATCGCCAAGCCCGGCACCGTGCGCATCGCCGACCGCATGATGATCGAGCGCTACAGCCACGTGATGCACATCGTCTCCAGCGTCGACGCGCAGCTCGCCGACGGTATGAGCGCGCTCGACGTCCTGCGCGCGACCTTCCCCGCGGGCACACTCAGCGGCGCGCCCAAGGTCCGCGCGATGCAGATCATCGACGCCCTCGAGCCCGTTCCGCGCGGCCTCTACGGAGGCGCGGTCGGCTACTTGGGCTTCGACGGAAACGCCGACCTCGCGATCGCGATCCGCACCTGCGTTGCGCGCGACGGGAAGCTCACCCTCCAAGCCGGCGCCGGCCTCGTCGAAGCGAGCGACCCCGCGAGCGAGTTCGACGAGACGGTGAACAAAGCGCGCGCGGGCTTGATGGCGATCGAAGCCGCGAGACGCTCGCGGCGCGGGTGAGCGACGGCGCGTCGTTCAGCACGTCGTTCGGCGCGTCGTTCGCCGCGTCGTTCGGCGCGTCGTTCGGCTCCCCTCGCCGTTCGACGACCTGGCCGCGATCCTTCCCACGCCGTCGCCAGCGGAGGACGGCAAGCGGTCCCAGGCCGGAGTCCCCATCCGCGGCCCCGAAAACGTGCCCCCCACATTTTCTCGTTTGACAGCTCCGAGGCGCGTGTTAGTTATTCGGTCCGCCGCGGGACCGACAGGTTCCCGAAGCTACCGAAATCCTTCGGGAAATCGCATGCGCAGGTGGCGGCTCCCAGGAGCCGAGGAGCGGTAGTTAAGTCGGTTATAACGCCGGCCTGTCACGCCGGAGGCCGCGGGTTCGAGTCCCGTCCGCTCCGCCAAAAGCCCCGTCCACGGACGGGGCTTTTTGCGTTCGCGTCTCGCAGGTCGACGCACCAGAACGTCGGCGCGCACCTTCACGGCGCCAGTCGGCGGACGAACTGATCTTGCCGTCGCCGTCTGCGTAGTAGTCGGGGACCCGGCCGCACGTGGCGTACCCCAGCCGCGCGTAGAACGCGCGCGTCGAAGCGAGCGCGTCGGTGTCGCTCGTCTCCACTTGGAGCAAGCGCGCGCCGCGGTCTCGCGCGTACGACTCGACGAACGCCATGAGCTGCGCTCCGATGCCGCGGCCTCGGCACGCCGGATCGACGCCGATCCACCAGAGGTCCCACACGCCGTTCGCGCGTGGGTTGTCGGAGAAGTAGACCCAGCCTCGGGCTTGCCCGTCCGACTCGAGCACGAACGCGAAGTGGCCTTCGCCGAGAGTTCCCGCGTGGAGCTGGTCCAGCGTCGACCGCAGGAGAAGGTCCGCGTCCTCGGGAGTGAACAAGCCCGTGCGGAGCGCGAGCTCGACCAGGCTGGCGGTTTCGTCGGGGTGCGTGCTCCGAATCACGCGCGGCGTACGACCGAGCCGGGGGCGCGTTACGGACCCGTGTCGACCGACGACGCCTCACCCGATGACGTCTCGCCTTCCATGCTCGCGCCACGTACCGTCGTCCGCGACACGTGTCCTTCGTGCTGCAGACGTCCATCGCGCTTCCGACCCGGGAGGAGCTGCTCGCGCTGCTCCCGGACCTGCTCGAAGCGAGCGGCGCGCTCGTGCCGCGCGACCCGGCGACTCCGCTCTTCGTCTACGAGCACGTCTCGCCCGCTTGGAGCAACGTCGACTTCGAGCCGGAGCTCGACGCCTTCTCTGAGCTGGATCGTGCGTACGTCGAGCGGCAGATCGAACGCACCCACCGCGATGATCTGCTCGGCCGTGCTTGGTCGGCCGAGCACCTCGAGGGCATCCCGCTCGCTGGGCCCTCGCTCTTCGACGACGAGACGTCGTGGGAGGTGCTCCTGCTCGAAGTGCCGGTGCTGACGATCGACCGCACGCGCGCGGTGCTGCGTTGGCAGCGACAGAGCCCCCACGACGCGGAAGACTTCGAGCACCACCTCGTGAAGGAGGGCGGCCGGTGGACGCGACGACGTTGAGCCTGCTCGACGCCGCGGCGCGAACGCTGGGCCTGCGGGGTTCGGTTCACCCTTGGGGTCTGCGGGTCGTGCGGGGGCAGGTTCGCGAGGAGGTGCGTACGCCGGTGCCGGTCGTCTTCGATCGCGTGCTCGCGCCTTCGACTCCGGCGCCCAACGACGTCGCGCCCGAGCTCGTCCTCGAGGCGTTTGCGTCCGAAGAACGCGAGGCGATCGCGCGCCAGATCGACGCGAGCTACGACGCGCTGCACGTGCTCGCGCACGACGTGCCCGAGCTCGATCCCGAGTCCGTGGTGCGCGTGCGCCTCGGTGTTCCGTTGGTCGGACGAACCCACGTGTTGCTCCGGATTCGCGCGACCAACCGGTTCCGTGATGCGGACGATCGGCCGCAGGACGTCGTCGTCGACGCGCACGCGTGGCTGGATCACGACGGTCGGGAGACGGGCACGCTGACGCCGCCGCAGGCCGCGCTCGCTGCGGCGTGGCCTCGTTGGGTTCCCGGGCGCTCCCCCGGACTTCCCGCGCGCGTGAACCTCAACACCGCCTCCGAAGTCGAGCTCGCGCGTCTGCCCCTCACGCGCCGGAGGATTCGCGACGTGTGCGCGCGGCGTCCCTTCGCGTCGGAGGCGGACTTCTTGGCGCGAACGGGCATCGGGCCGCGTGCGTGGCAGCAGCTCCGCGACTGGGTCGAGGTCTGACGCGGAGGGCGCAGC
>CALJLK010000532.1 GCA_937982655.1 uncultured Sandaracinus sp. | reverse complement strand
GCCCACGGTAGATCCAGCCGAGCGAGCCCACGCCCACGCCCACCGCGCTCACGAGCAAGCCCGCGATCCAGGTGCGGCTCCGCGGCAGCTCCACCGCGACCGGCTCTCCTCCCGCCGCGCCACCTCCGCCGCCGCGCACCTCGCCCGGTCGACCGAGCCCCGCGATGCGCCGCGCGAGCGTCGTCGCGGACGCCTCCGGCGCCGAGAAGGTCTCGATGCGCGTGAGGCCCGCGCCGTCGAGCTGGTACGCAGTCCAGGTTCCCTCCGAGTGCACGAGCAGCCGCTGCGCGCCGACCCACGCCGCGATCCGCCGCAGGTGCTCCGGCGAGCGCGCCGCCAACGCCGCCGCATCGTCGTAGACGAGCGCGATCGCTCCGTCCGTCCGCACCGCCGCGTCGAGCGTCACGTCGACGTCGAGCCGCGCCGGCGAGTCGCCCGCCACCCGCACCACGTGCACGCGCCCCGCGCGCTCCGTGCACTCGACCTGCACCTCGTAACGTCCCGGCGGCACCGAGCGGCGCACCCACGCGCCGCGCCCGACCTCACGACCCTGCAGCCGCACCACACACGCGCTCGTCGCCTCGCCGTCTTGCGCCTGCACCTGCACCGCGAGCACGCCCTGCTCGTTCGGCCCGATCTCTTCGAGCAATCCGCGCACCTCCGGCGGATGAAGCCGTGCGCTCGCCACGAAGCCCGGCGCAAGGCGCAGACACGTGAGCACCTGCCGCCGCGCCGCCCCCGGATCGCGCTTCTGCAGATACGCGCGCACCACGAAGAGGCAGAGGTTCGCGACGTCGTCGCCCGCACGCTCGTCGCGTCCGAGCGCGGCCAGGTGCGTCTCCACGCGCTCGAGCATCGGCAGGCCCGCGTCGATCGCGCGCTGATCCTCACCTCGCGCGACCGCGGTGAGCACGCCCTCCGTCGCCACGCCGAGATCGCGCCGCAGCGACTCTTCCGCCGCCCAGAACGGGAGCGACAGGCTCGTCTCCACCCGCGAGGCCGCGTCCGCGCTCGGCGCCACGTCGACGCCCTCCGCCTCCAGCGCTTCTTCGACGGAACGCATGCGTTCGGTCGGCGCGGGACGGGTGTCCGCGTGCACGACGAGCCAGCGGGTCTGAGCGCTCGCGACGGGCGCGAGCAGGAAACACGAAAGAACGACGAGGAGGCGCTGCACGGTCCTGCGTTTGTGGAGGAAAGCGCGCCCACGATCAACGCCGGACGGTGGCCGGTTCACGGCCATCTCCGTCCTCGGTGCGGTGTCGTCCTGTCCGCGGGGTCCGCCGCGCGGTGTGGATCGGTGTGGATGGTGTCCGCCGCCCGGTGTGGATGGGGTGTCCGCGGGGTCCGCCGCGCGGTGATGGTGTCCCCGGTCCGCCGCCCGGTGTGGATGGTGGTGTCTGCGGGGTCCGCCGCAGCCGGAGTCGGACAGCTCCCACGCGGAGCATCCCCGTTTCCTTCCGCGCGGGGTGCGCCCATCCTTCCCGAATGCCGCGAGCCGCGACCCGACCCACGAGCCGAGCGATCCGATCTGCGTCCCGAGCCACCTGGCTCCTCACGATGCTGTCCGCCCTCGCCTTCGGCTGCAGCGACGAGCCCACCGCGCTCTCACCTCACGAAGCCTCCACCGAGCTCGTGAACCGCAACTGGCTCGACGTCTGGCCCGAGGCTCACGACGATCGCATGCACGTCTACCGCTTCACGCCGTCGATGGGCGGCGGCGTCTTCCAGGACCGCAACGTGTTCGAGGGCACCTTCGAGCTCTTCACGTTCTCCGAGGGCGGCGGCACGATCACCTTCCGCTTTCCCGGCAAGAACGAGCGCCACGAGACGGGCTACCGCATCGAGCGCGTCGACGGCCCGCGCCCCTTCACGCGTCGCCTCGTGCTCGACGACGATCCCCGCGGCCCCGGCGTCTACTACGGCTACGACGAGCGACACACCGCGACGCCGTTCGTGCAGTGAGCGCCACGTAGAGGATCGCTCCAACGCGATCACGAAGAAGCCCACGCCGCTCCCGACGTGGGCTTCTCGTTGGATCGCACTTCGCGCGCCGCTCAGCGGTAACACATCAGACGCGTGCTCCCGGGCTGACACGCGTAGCCGGAAGGACACGTGAGGAACTCCGCAGTCGAGCCCTCGAAGCAGCGCACAAACTGGGTCGCGCCCTGCCGACACGTGAACGTCTCGACCCCGCCCCAGGGACCGCACGTCGAGCGCGCCACGCGACCGCAGTCCGAAGGGATCACGCGGAACCCACGCGCACAAGACTCGAGCGCTTCGCCGTATGCGCCGATGCGGATCCCGCGCCCCGTCGCATCACACCAACCACAGCCCGCGAGCGCGGTCGCTTCCCCACACGTCGCGGCCGCGCACGGTCCGTCACCGGGCGGAGGCGGAGGAGGCGGAGGCGGCGGTCCCGCGTCGGGCATGCCCGCATCGCTCGGCGGCGGCGGGGGATCCGACGGCATCCCGGAGCCGAAGCTCTCGCCCCAACCCGACGCGGTGCGGACCAGTCGGTCGTGCACCTGCGGCACGCTCCCGAAGATGTCGACCCCGCTCGTCACGTAGTAGCCGCTGTTGATGCGAAGCACGCGACCGTCGGACGTGATCGTCGGCCCGCCGCTGTCGCCGGGGCAGAGGTTCGTGGTCGTCGCGCCGTAGGTCGTCGTGATCTTCTGCTTGGCCCACGTGCCGCGCGTGCCGCGCGCTTGGCAGCCGTAGCCGTAGATCGCGAGCGGCGCGCCCCGCGACGGATTCGTCGGCGCGAGCCCCGCCGGCGTCGCCACGCTCGAAGGCACCGCGCTCGCGAGTCGGATGAGCGCGATGTCGTCGCCTCCCACGCTCCCGCCGTAGCTGACGTAGCGCTCGATCACGAAGCGCTGCGAGTCACCGCTGCGTCGACGGATCTCGAAGGTCCCGTAGTTGCCGGGGGTGTTGCGCGTGCCGTACGAGAGACAGTGCGCCGCGGTGATCACGAGCCGCGGACCCACGAGCGTCGCGGTGCATCCGCTGATCGAACCGACCTCCGGGCGCTCGTACGTGTACGAGCCGCCGATCAGCTCTTCCGATGCGCCTTCGAGCGGCGCGCGCTCTCCGAGCTCCACCGTCGTGCACCCGAGCGCGAGCGCGAGCGTTGCGACGACGAACGCCCACGACGGACGCACTTCGGCCTCGACGCGCGCACGCGTCTTTCGACTCTCCACCATGTCGACCTCCCGCGCGAAAGCGCGACGTTCGGAGACGACGGTTCGTTCGACGCACGACCACGCGCCGTCGGCTGGCGGACGGCCAGCTTCGAAACGGCATTGCACGGCCGCACGCACGAACGCGCCGCACCTCGACCCACACCCGAGTCTGCAACGAGCCCGCGGCCACACTCCGCGCGCTCTCACCCCCCTAGTGCACGCTCGGTACACCGAGCGATCACTCACGCACGAAAAAAGATCGAGTCACCGGAATGGCGCGGTCGGTGGAACGGCGCGCCGTCAACCCGCGAAGGCGGCATCGACTCGCGCTTCGAGCTCCCCGCGGCGTCGCGCGACGTCCCGTGCGAGCGCGAGCTGCCCACGCGCGCGGAGCTCGTGGTGCTCGCTCGCGCTCGCGAAGCGCGACGCGTCCCAGCGGAAGTAGCGCTCCTCGAACGCGTCGAGGCAGAAGCGGCTGGCGAGCTCGAGCGCGATCGTCTCGAGCCCCGACACGATCGCGGCGCGTTCGTCGCGCGCGCTCGGTCCCGCCTCCGAGGCGTAGCCACCGACCGCCGCCTCGAAGATCGCCTCGTGGACCCGCGCCTCGCGCACGTCCTCGCCGCGCGGGTTGCACCACGAGCGGAGCGCGTCGCCGAGCTCGACCGCGAGCGTGCCGTGCTGGAGGGTGTCGAGATCGACGAGCGCGATCGCGCGCCCCTCGGGATCGAAGCGCACGTTCGAGAGCTTGAGATCACCGTGCACGATGCGCGTCGAGAACGCCGGAGACGTCGGTCGCGCGTGGGTCAGGATCGCGTCCGCCAGCGGCGCGAGCACGTCGCGGCGCGGATGATCGCGATGCAGGTCCAACGCGCTCGCGAGCCGCGCGAGGTGCAGGTCGGTGTCGTGCGCGCCCGGCCGCACGAACGCGAACGCGTGCTCGAGATCCGCGAGCGCGCGATGGAAGCGCGCGACGAGCGCCCCCGCGGAGAAGAAGCGCGCCGGATCCTCGCTGCGCTCCACCGTCTCGCCGTCGATCCACGTGAGCACCCGCCAGGGGCCGTCGTCCGCGTCGTGCCAGAGCCGCGCGTCGCGCGTACGAACGACGCGCGGCGTGGCGAGGCCTCGCACCTCGAGGTGCGACGTGATGCGATCGATGTCCGCGTTCACCTCGCCCCGAAACACCGGATGCAGTCGCTGCAACGCGAACCGCGTGCCCTCGTGCTCCACGCGAAACGTGATGTTGATGAGCCCGATTGCGATCGGGGTCAGCGTCGCGCGCTCGAACCCCCAAGCCGACAGCACGTCCTCCGGCGGATGCATCCGCGCGAGCGTAGCGCCAGAGGGGCTTGCGGTCCGATTCGAAGCCCGATACGCTTTAGTAACTCTACCAGGGGTTACTATGGCAACCGCGAAGAAAACGACCCCGAAGTCGGCGGCTGACCCCGCCGACCAGGCCACGAAGTCGGCGGCTGACCCCGCCGACCAGGCCACGAAGTCGGCGGCTGACCCCGTCGACCAGGCCACGAAGTCGGCGGCTGACCTCGTCGACCAGGCCACGAAGTCGGCGGCTGACCCCGTCGACCAGGGCAGGAAGTCGAGCTCCACC
>CALJLK010000531.1 GCA_937982655.1 uncultured Sandaracinus sp. | reverse complement strand
CCTCGGTGGAGAGCTCGTCGTCTCGCGCGCGGGTCACGCGCGAGACGACGAGCTCTCCACCGAGGAGTGCCTCGACGTGGTCCGTCAACTCCACGCGCTCGGCGTCGCGGAGATCACGCTGATCGGCGGCGAGGCCTACCTGCGCGAGGATTGGGACGTGATCGCGAAGGCGATCACCGAGCGTGGGATGAAGTGCGGCATCACCACCGGCGGCCGCGGGCTCGACGACGAACGTGTGCGTCGCGCGGTCGACGCGGGCATCTCGACCATCTCGGTGTCGCTCGACGGGCTCGAGCGCACCCACGATCTGCAACGCGGCGCGAAGGGCTCGTTCCGGGCGGCCCTCGACGCGTGCGCGCGCGTCGCGAAGAGCCCGATGCGGCTGACCACCAACACGCAGATCAACCGCCTCTCGATGCCCGAGCTCGTCGCGCTGTCGGACCTGCTGCACGAGCTCGGCTCGAAGGCGTGGCAGATCCAGCTCACGGTGCCGATGGGGCGCGCGGCCGATCGCCCGGAGCTGCTGCTTCAACCGAGCGATCTCCTCGAGCTCTTCCCGCTGCTCGTCTGGATCAAACGCGAGAAACTGGTTCCCCGCGGCATCCGGCTCTTTCCTGGAAACAACGTCGGTTACTTCGGCCCCTACGAGCCGCTGCTGCGCTACGGCGGCGCGGAAGGCACGCACTGGAGCTCGTGCGCGGCCGGCACCTCGTGCCTCGGGCTCGAAGCGGACGGCAAGCTCAAGGGTTGTCCGTCGCTGCCCTCGGATCGCTACACGGGCGGGCTCGTGCGGGAGACGCCGATCGCGGAGCTGATTGCGACGGAGCCGGTCGCGCACCTCGGCGCCCGCACGCGTGATGACCTCTGGGGCTACTGCAAGACTTGCTACTACGCGGACGTCTGCCGCGCAGGCTGCAGTTGGACCGGGCACGTGCTCATGGGTCGACCCGGCAACAATCCGTACTGCATCCACCGCGCGCTCGACCACGAACGCCGTGGTCTGCGCGAGCGCCTCGTGCGGGTGGAGCCCGCGCCGGGCGAGCCCTTCGATCACGGGCGCTTCGACACGATTGTGGAGCCGATGCCCGAACGCGGCACCGAAGCGTCGATCCTCGGCGTCCCACTCGAAGACATCCTCGCGCTCGACCCGCGCGCCCGTGGGCTCTTCGACGCCGCGGAGAGCAAGCACCGCCTGCGCGTGATCTGAGCGACGTCGAACGCGCGTCCGCCGTGCGAGCTCAGCTACGCTGCCGCCCGCTCAGTTGCAGCCGCAGCCGCCGCCCGTGCTGCCCGCGCCGCCGGTCGCACCTTCGCGCGAGTCCTGGACGTGCGCTTGGAAGCCCATCTCGGCCGCCTCGCGCTCGGTGTCCATGCCGGGGCGCGCGAGATCCTCGCGCTCGTAGGGCGCGACGTGCACGCAGCCCGTGAGTCCGAGCGCGATCGCGAACAGAACGCCGCGCATCAGTCCGCCAACCATTTCGCGAGCTCCACCGCGGGCGAGAGCAACGAACGCACGACCGCGCGCAGCTCGCCGTCGCCACGCACGACGTCGGCCGCGTGCGGACCCACCTCGTAGTAGAGGCCCACGAGCGCGGCGCCGAGCACGTGGTTGCGCAGGTGCCGGTCGCGGAAGCGTCGCAGCGCGCCGATCTCCGAAGCCATCGGCGTGCCGTACGCCGCGGTCGCGACGAAGCACGGGGACACCGTGGTGAAGATGATCTCGGTGGTCACGATCTCGCGCACCACCGGCTCGCTCGCGCCGCCGCAGCCGTCGACCGCGCGCAGGCCCACGTAGTAGCGCGTCTGCGGCTGCAGGTGTCCGAGCGCGACCTCGACGACCTCGCCCGGGCGCGCGGTGGTCGGCACCACGAGCGCTTCGTCCTCGAGCGACGCGATCTTCGCTTCGACACCCCAGCTCCCGAACGCCATGCCCGGCTCGAAGGGCTCGTACGACACGCGCAGCTCGTAGCGCTGCAGCGGGCGGAGCGTCTCGGGCGCGGTGAAGCTCACGTGCGCCCAGTTCCACGAGCGCTCCTCGTCGAGCTCGATCTCGAGATCGTCCGTCGCCGCCGGCGCGGCCGCGACGTCGCAGAGCCCGACGCATTGGCTCGCCTCGCAGAGGAAGCCGTCGTCGCAGGGACGCGTCGCGTCGCACTCCGCGAAACACTGCGGCGGCGGGTTCGGGCCCGAGCAGACCGCGGTCGGCACGACGTCGACCTGCACACGCGAATCGCCCATCAGGCGAAGCCGATCCGCGCCGCTGCCGGGCGCCATCGTCGGGTCGTTCGAGATCGACGCGTCCATCGTGCGCAGGGTTCCGTCCTCGCCGTGCACGCTGCCGTAGCCCACCGGATCACGCGTCGTGAAGGTGCCGCCCGTGGAGTCGAGTCGGATCGGGACCGCGTACACGACGCTCGGCTGCCCGCGGTAGGGGTAGCCGTAGGTGCGCGCCCAGAAGTCCCAGTGGAGGTTCTCGCCGAGGGTCGGCGTGGGGAAACGCTCTGGATCGTAGGCGTCGTTGTAGTCGCCTTCGACGTTGACCTCGACGTAGAGGACGTAGTCGCCGGCGGGCCAATCGCCGGGCAGCGCGAGCTGGATCGAGCGCGCCTCGTCGCCCGCGAGGGTCGCCATGGTGACGGCGTCGATCTCCGGCATCGCAGCGCGCGCGTCCGCGTTGAACGCGCCCACGTCGCGATGGTCGTAGGTGCCGAGAGTGCCGACGTCGCGCCGCGGCGGGTAGAGCGACTCGGTGTCGAGGCGGCGCATCTCCATCGCCGCGCCGCCCTCCATCTCGAACGGCTCGGCGTACCCGCGCGCTTCGTCGTCGTCGGTCGCGTAGCGGCCCTTGTCGCTGTTGAACTGGCTCGCGCAGGTCACGGCGTCCAGCGCATCGCGCGACGTGGTTCCCTGATTGAACGAGAGGCAGAAGTACGAATCCGGCGAGGCGTCGTTCGAGGTGCGGCTCGCGTAGCCCTCGGAGGCGCGGTCCTGGAAGATCACGCGACGAAACGCGGGCTGCGCGGTGAGGCGTCGGTGCGCCCACACCGGGAGCACGCCCTCGCGACGCCCATACGGCCAGTGGAAGCCGCTGTTCATCTGGAGCGCGCCAGGTCGGTTGCCGATGCCGCGTCGGGCGGTCGCTTCGGTCAGACGAAGCGTGCGGAGGAACGTGCCGTCCGCGGTTTCGGCCCAGATGGCGATCTGCGCGCGGGCGGTCGGGGTGAGTCGAACCTCGACGATGCGGTCTTGGGCGTGAGCAGTGCTCGCGAGCGAGCACAAGAGAAACAAGGCCAGGCCACGGCGCATGGCGCGGAGTCTAGGTCCAGGAACGACCGATCGCCAAGGGTGGGCGCTCACGGTCCACCGTGAGCCGCTTCGATCGTCGTCGTGGTGGCGTCCGCGCGTTCAGGCACGGCGCGACTCGCGCTTCGCGAGCACGCATGCCTCACCAGGAGGCACACGGCTCACGAGCGCGGGTTCGCGTGGACGCTCAGCGGCGGTGCGACCGGGCCTTGCCGAACACGTGATCGAGCACGCGCTCGAGCTTGTCCGCCGCGCCGTCGATCGCTTCGCGGACGGTGGCGGCGTGGTGCGTGACGGCGCTCGGCGCCTGCCCCTCCACGCGAACCTCCATCATGCAGCGCTTGTCGTCCGCGCCGCCGCGCTCGCTGCCGTTCTCGTCGCTGAGGTGAACCTCGACGCGAGTCACCTGGTCGCGAAAGCGGTCGAGCGTGCCGGTGACGGTGGTCTCGACGTACTCCTGGAGGCGTTCGTCGTTTTGGATGTGGTGGTCGGTGTTGACTTGGATCTTCATCGCGTTGGACCAACGAGCATACGCGGTCGTGCGTTCCGTTGCGACCGTGTTTCGTGCTCGTGAGGTCGTCGACCGAAGCCGTCCGCGCACCACGTTCGATACGCCCGAAGGTCCGTGCTCAGCTTCGATCCTCGACCCGAAGCACCCGCGCGTCGGTGACGATGGCCTGAACCCGCTCGTCGTGAGGTAGCTCGGGGACCTCCGCGACGAGCTGGAAGTCGTAGCCCACCGCGAGGCGGAACGCGTGCGGCAGGGTCGGCAGGAGCTGGTCGTAGTAGCCCTTCCCGTATCCGACACGGAACCCGCGCGGATCGAACGCGAGACCGGGCACCAACACGAGGTCCACCCGCGCGAGGTCGACCCGCGGTGCCGAGGGCAACGGCTCGGGGACTCCGAAGCCGCTCTCTTCGAGCGGATCTCCGTCGTGATGCTCGTGCAGCACGATCGCCGCTTCCTCGGGGTCGACGCGCGGCATCGCGACCGTCGCGCCGCGCGCACGAAGCTCACGGAGCACGGGCGCGAGGTTCACCTCGCCTCGGATCGCCACGAACGCGGCCACGATCGTCGGAGTCGCGGTCTCGGGGAGCGCGAGCAGTCGCTCGCCGAGCTTGCGGGCGCGCTCCGCCCGTGCCTCCCGAGGCAGCCCCTTTCGAATCGCGCGCATGCGTCGTCGCAGCTCCTCTTTGGCGCGGACGCGGATGTGGGATTCCCAGGCGGGATCTTCGTGGGCTCGCACGGTCGACGGCATAGCAGTCCCCGAGCCTCCCTGCCGTTCGGACCACGGAGCCTCCTGGACCGCGATGGTTCGGACCGCGATGCTTCTCGGTCGGCCGGGTCAGCGGCCGACGGTGTGCCGTTCGTTCGGAAGACCGCTCGCACGCCCCGGTGCTCCTGCGACGTCGTCCTCACCAGGCCGTCGCGCGCTCGTTTCCACGTTCCCTTGCGTGCGTGGCCTGCTCGGTCCCACGATCGAGCCTTCGCCCGTGGGCACCGCCTCCGACACCTCCGCCTCCTCCACGCGCCCGTCCGGCGACCGCCCGAGCCTCATGCGCATCCCGCGCGCACGCCCCGAAGGTGGCCTGCGACGGAGCCTCGTCGGCACGGTCGTCACCGCGATCGGCACCCTGATCCTCGCGCTCCTGTTGCTCGAAGACCCGCTGGTCGAGCACCGCGTCACCCAGCTCGCGCAGGAGACGGTGCAGAGCTCGATCGCCGCGGTGGAGGCACGGCTTCTCGATGGGATGCCGCCCGATCGCGTCGCGGATCTCGTGGGCGCGGAGACCGGCACGCGCGTCACGATCCTCCGGAGCGGGCGGGTGATCGGGGACACCGGTCTCGACGGAGAAGAGCTCGACGACGAACCGCTCACGCTCGGCGTCGTGCACCGCGAGGCCTACGACGCGTTCCTCGAAGGCCGCGCGACCCCACGTCGCGTGAGCGGCAAGCACGTCGCGTTCGCACGCCACGACGATCTCGTGATCCAAGTCGTGCGCTCCACCGCGCTCTCCGATCGTGTGCACGCGACCGTGCGGGAGCTGCTCGTGCTCGGTGGCGTGATGGCGGTGCTCATCGCGATCCTGCTGACGCTCGTGCTCGGTCGCATGCTCGTCGAGCCTGCGCGCGAGCTCACGCGCACCGCCGACGCGCTGGCCGCGGGCGATCTCACGGCCCGCACGCGCAGCGATCGCGACGACGAGCTCGGCGCCATCGGGCGCGCGCTCGACCGCATGGCCGACCAGCTCGTCGACCGCCTCGACACGCTGCGCTCCGAGCAAGATCGTCTGCGCACGATCCTCAACTCGATGGTCGAGGCCGTGTTCGTGACCGACAGCCTCGGACGCATCGTCGCGACCAACGAGGCGCTCGATCAGCTCGTCGACCGCGACGTGCGCGGTCGCACCGCGATGGAGGCGATCCGCAGCCCCGAGCTCCACGAAGCCGTGCGCGCCGCGCGCAAGGGGGATGCGCGCCACGTCGAGTTCGAGATCAAGCTCGACGAGGTGCGGGCGTTCAGCGGGCACGTCGCGCCGCTTCAAGAGGGCGCCGGCGTGGTCGCGGTGCTCCACGACGTGAGCCGGCTGCGCGAGACCGACCGCCTGCGACGCGACTTCGTGGCGAACGCGAGCCACGAGCTGCGCACGCCGCTGACCGCGATCCGCGGCTTCGCGGAGACGCTCCGCGACGGCGCGATCGACGATCCGAGCGCGGCTCGGCGTTTCCTCGACGTGATCCTGCGCCACACGCTGCGCTTGCAGGCGCTGGTCGGCGACCTGACCGCGCTCTCGCGTGCGGAGTCTCCCGATCAGACGCTGGAGCTCGAGCCGGTCGACGTGGCGGCGGCGACGGTCGAGGTGGTGCGCGGCCTGCAGTCGAAGGCGGAGCAGCGCCACGTACAGCTCATCTTCGAGCCGCCGGACGAAGCGCTCCTCGTGGAGGCGAACGGTCGCGCGCTCGATCAGGTGCTCATCAACCTCGTCGACAACGCGATCAAGTACACGCCGGAAGGCACGAGCGTCCGCGTGCGCACGCGCGCGAACGAGAGCGCGGTGATCCTCGAGGTGAACAACCCAGGCCCGCCGATCGCGCCGCAACATCTCGAGCGCGTCTTCGAGCGCTTCTACCGCATCGACGAAGGCCGCAGCCGCGACGTCGGCGGCACCGGCCTCGGCCTCTCGATCGTCAAACACCTCTGCATGCAGATGGGCGCCGAAGTCCGCGCGCGCAGCACCGCCGAGGAAGGCACGACGTTCTCGGTGCATCTGCGCCGGGTCGGCGGTGGCGAGCCAGGTGGCGACGAGCCGGGTGGCCTCGACTCCGAGGTCGGCTGATCTTCGAGCAGCGGCTTTTGGTAGCCTCGCGTCATGAGCGCCGAAGCGGAGCGGTTGTTCGACGAGGTCAGTGACTGGCTCGCGCAGGAGCTTCCCTCCGCGCGCGGCACCGAGCGTGAGAGCGAGGTCCTCGAGGAGGCGGTGCGCCGCTACGTCGAGGCCCGCAAGCTCGTCGATCCGGACGATCCCTACGCGTACGTCAGCCACTTCTTCGGCGCCGACGGAGTCGGCTTCGAGAAGTCGCGCACCCCGGCGCTGCAGCGGATCTCGGGGCTCGCGCCCGACGAAACGATGCGGCTCTGCGACGCGCTCGGGGCGATCGCGATGCGCCTCGAGCGCGAGTCGTTCTCCTGATCGCGAGCTGATCCGAGCTTCGTCCAGCGATCGTCGCGCCATCACTGTCGGGTCCGACTGCAGAACGACTCGGCGTTCGTCCCGCGCGACGCCTCGTGCCACCCTCCGCGCGCTTGTCCGCCGTGATCGACCGAGGGCGCCGCCTGCTGAGCGAAGGATCGCTCGGGCTCGGCGTGCTCGCGTTCGGGGCGCCGATGGCGCTCGGCATGGCGCTCTACACGACGTTCAACTTCGTCGACCTCTGGATGATCGGGCAGCTCGAGGGCTCCCTCGACGGCTCGCTCGCGACCTCCCCCGGAACCTCGTTCGGAGCCTCGAGTGGGAGCTCGCTCGGCGAAGCCAGCGTGGCCCTCGCCGCGCTCGGCGTCTGCGACAACGTCGCGGCCGTCGCGCCCATCGTCGCGCACGGTCTCTCCACCGGCGCGGTCGCGCTCCTCTCCTTCGCGCTCGGACGCGACGACGAGGCGAGCCTGCGTCGCGTCGCATGGAGCTCTCTCGCGCTCGTCGCGCTCCTCGGGCTCGCGTTCGGTGCGCTCGGTGTCTTCGGCAGCGACACGATCGTGCGCGACGTGATGCGAACCAAAGGGGTCGCGGCCGACGTCGCGGCGCCGTACCTGCAGATCCACCTCGGCGGGAGCCTCGCGATCTTCTTGCTCTTGCAGGTCACCGCGATCCTGCGCGCGGTCGGACGACCCGTGATCGCCGCGTCGCTGCTCGTCAGCGGCAACCTGCTCAACCTCGTCTTCAACGCGGTCGCGATCTACGGGCCGGGGCCCACCCCCGAGCTCTTCGCGTGGGGCGTCCCGATCGCCGAAGCGCTCGGCGTGCCGCGGCTCGGCGTCGAAGGCGCGGCGTGGGCGACCTTGCTCGCGCGCACCTTGCCCGCGCTGATCGGTCTCGGGCTCGTGCTCGCGCGCATCGGACCCCCGACGGGGTTGCTCCCACTGCGTCACGAGGCGCTCCGGATCGCGCGCCTCGGTTGGCCTGCGAGCGCGCAGTTCGTGCTTCGCGCGCTCGGCGTGCTCGTGCTCGTCGCGCTCGTCAGCGAGCGATGGACTACGCCCGGCGATCCTCACGCGCTCACGGCCTTCGGCATCGTGCTGCGGCTCGAGTCGATGGTGCTCTTCGTCGGCATGGGCTGGGGCGCGGCGGCGTCGAGCTTCGTCGGCGTCGCGCTCGGCCGACGCGATCGGCCGCGTGCCCGTCGGGCCGGCGTCGTCGCGACCGCGTACGGCCTCGCGACGTCGGCGGTGCTCGCGGTGCTCTACGTCGTCTTCGCGGCCGAGGTCGTGGCGATCTTCGACCCGAGCCCGGAGGTCGTCGCGATCGGGGTCGAGCACGCGCGCGCGCTCGGCTGGAGCTACGCCGCGCTGGGGGCTGGCGTGGTGCTCTCGCAGGTGCTCGCGGGCGCGGGCGCGACGCTGCAGAGCTTCCTGCTCGACCTGGCGGTGCTCGCGATCGTGATCCCCGTCGCGTGCGTGGCGGTGCTCGGCTTCGAGGTGGAGCGTGTCGCCCTCTGGCACCTGCTCGCCGCCGGGAACGTGCTCGGCGCCGGGCTCTTCGCGGCGTGGACGCTCCGAGGCCGCTTCTTCACCGTGTCGGCGGGGTCAGCCGCCGACTTCTTCGGTGGCGCTCCGACCGGCGGAACGTCGTCGACCGAGTGATACCCTCGCAGGCATGACCGATGGTTCGACCGGAACGTCGGCGGAGCTGGAGCCGACGCGCGAGCGCACCGCGCTCGATCTGACCACCGCCGTGATCAGCGTGATCGTCGCGCTCCCGATGGGCCTGCTCGGGTTCGTCGGCGTGATGAAACTCGACGAAGCGACCTTCTTCCTCGGCCTTGCGTTCCTCGGATCCCACGCGGCGCTCGCGCTCCTCGGCAGCGCGGTGTTCCTC
>CALJLK010000530.1 GCA_937982655.1 uncultured Sandaracinus sp. | reverse complement strand
AGCTCCGCCAAGCCGAGCTCCGCCAAGCCGAGCTCCGCCAAGCCGAGCTCCGCCACACCGTCCTCGATCACGCGCCACGCGAGTCCCGCTGCTCCTTCGCTCGACGCGCTCCGCTGGGACGACGTGCGCGTGCTGCTCGCGGTCCTTCGGGCCGGCAGCTTCACCCTCGCGGCCCGCGCGCTCGGCACCGAACAATCGACCATCAGCCGCCGCATCGCCGCCCTCGAGATGCACCTCGGGGGGCCTCTCTTCGAGCGCACCCCGCGCGGCCCGCGTCCCACCGAACGCGCGGAGCGCCTCCTCGAAGCGGCGGAGCGCGTCGACGACGAGATGCATCGCTTCGCCGACGTGGCCGCGGGCGACGAGCCGGCCGTGCGTGGGCGCGTGCGCATCGCGACCAGCGAGGGACTCGCGATCCACGCGCTCGTACCGCACGTGCTGCCCGCGCTCGCGGAGGCGCATCCGGAGCTCACGATCGAGCTGGCCACCGGCGAGCGTGCCGTCGACCTCGCGGCACGCGAGGCCGACATCGCGCTCCGCTTCTTCCGAGGAGGCCGCGGCGACCTCGTAATCCAACGCGTCGCAACGGTGAGCACCGCGGTGCTCACGCATCGCACGCTCGCCCGCTCGCTCCGCGGAGTGCCCACGAGCGTGCTCCCCTGGATCGTGGTGGAGCTGCCTGGCATCGACACGCCGGAGGCGTCGTGGCTGAGAATGCACGGAGGTCCGCCACGGCTCGTGTGTACCAGCTACGAGGTCCTCCTCGCCGCCGTTCGCGCGGGGCTCGGCGTCGGGCTCGTTCCCCGCGCCGTGCTGCGCACCCACCGCGAGCTCGTCGCGCTCGACGGGACTCCTGCGGGCCCTCCGCTCGAAGTCTTCCTCGTCACGCGCCGCGCGATTCGGAAGCAACCTCGCATCGCGGCGGTCATCGATCACCTCCTCGCGACCTTGCCCGCGCTGACCGAACCCTGATCCCGTCGCGAACGTTCGCGACCTCGAAGGAACGACGCGCGCCGCTCCGCGAGCCCGCTCGAACCCACCACCGATGAGAACCGCGCGCCTCGCTCGTCGAAGCGGCATGACCCGAACCCGCGAGCTCTACCTCAACCTCCCCGTCCACGACCTCGGCGCGACGATGCGCTTCTTCGCCGCGCTCGGCTTCACCTTCGACCCCCGGTTCACCAACGACCAAGGCGCGTGCATGATCGTGAGCCAGCAGGCCTACGTGATGTTGCTTCGACGCCCCTTCTTCCAAACCTTCACGCCCCGCACGCTCTGCGACACCGGCCGCGACGTCGAAGGCTTCTTCGCCTTCGACGCGGAGTCGCGCGCCGCGGTCGACGCGCTGTTCGAGACTGCGCTCGCCGCCGGCGCGACCGAAGCCCGCGCGCCCGTGGATCACGGCTTCATGTACGCACGCAGCTTCTTCGATCTCGATGGACACCAATGGGAGGTGCTCTGGATGGACACCGCCGCCGCCTGCGGAGCCGCGTCGTGAGCGCCGAGCTCGAGCCCCACCGCCGAGCGCTCTTCGGCCTCTGCTACCGCATGCTCGGCTCGAGCGTGGAGGCCGAGGACGCCGTGCAGGACACCCTGCTGCGCGCGTGGAAGAGCCAACACGAGTTCGCTGGTCGCAGCGAGCTGCGCACGTGGCTGCACCGCATCGCCACCAACGTCTGCATCGATCGCCTGCGCGGTCGCGCGCGCCGCGAGCTCCCGATCCGCATGGGCGACGCGGGCACGATCGACGACGAGCTCGTGGAGCGTCCGCGCACGCATTGGCTCGAGCCGGTGCCGGACGCACGCGCGATCCCGGACGACGCCGATCCCGCACACGCGATGGCCCTTCGTCAGAGCCTTCGACTCGCGTTCGTGGCCGCGCTCCAACATCTGCCGCCGCGACAGCGCGCGGTGCTCCTGCTCAAGGACGTGCTCGACTTCTCCGCGCAGGAGATCGCCGAGACCCTCGAGACCTCCACCGCGTCCGTGAACAGCGCGCTGCAGCGGGCGCGTGAGACGCTCGCCGCGCGCCATCCGATCGACACGACCGCACAGCCGCCCACCGAAGCGCAGCGCGCGCTCGTCGACCGCTACGTCGACGCGTTCCACCGCTACGACGTCGACGCGCTCGTCGCGCTGCTCCGCGAGGACTCCACGCTCTCGATGCCGCCGTACACCCTCTGGCTCGAAGGCCCGGCCGCCGTGCGTGGATGGTTCCTCGGGCGCGGCATCGGCTGTCGCGGCTCGCGCCTCGTGCCCACCGAAGCGTCGGGCTCGATCGCGTTCGGTCAGTACAAACCCGCTGCGGACGGTGGACACGCCGCGTGGTCGCTCATCGTGCTCGACGTGGACGACGAATGCGTTCGCTCGATGACCCACTTCCTCGACGTCGAGACGGTCTTCCCGCAGCTCGACCTCCCACTGCGTCTCCCGAGCTGACCGCGCGAGCCGCGCACACTACCCTCGGCTCCGCGCTCACCGACGCTTCCTGCGCGCTCGGGCCTCGGGTTCAACCGAATTTCTCGACCGTCGACGCGCCTGCTCCATCGCGTTTCGCGCGCCACACCGTCGGCGCTCGCCCCGCAGGTTCCAAGGTCAACGCATCGCGTTCATCGCCACGAGCGCGTTGACCTCGGCGGCGTGCGTGATCGGGCCCATGTGGCCCGCGCCGTGCGCGTCGACGAGGTCCGCGTTCGGCAGCGCGTGCGCGAAGATTCGTGCGACCGCGCGCGCCGCGACGGGGCTGTGCTCGCCGCGCAACAAGAGGGTCGGCGCGGCGATGTCGTAGGCGCTCACCGGCGTCCTATCGCGGGTCAGGCTCGTGACCTCGCCGTAGACCTTGCGGCCCACCCGCAGAAACGCCTCGCGCGCCGGCTCGGGCAGCGCCGCCCACGCGCCAGCGC
>CALJLK010000529.1 GCA_937982655.1 uncultured Sandaracinus sp. | reverse complement strand
ACGGAGAGACCAAGCTCGACAACCTGCTCACCCTCTGCAGTGCGCATCACCGGCTGGTGCACGAGGGCGGCTGGACGGTGGAGTTGGAGGGCGACGAAGCGCGCTTCTTCCGACCGGACGGGACGCCGCTCGTGTGGCCGCAGCCGCCGCGGGTGGAGGATGCGGTGGGCGAGCTCGAAGAGACGCACGCCGAGCTGGCGATCGGATCGACGACGGGGCTGACGTCGTGGAATGGGAAGACGCCGGAGTATTCGTGGTGTGTCGAGGTGGTGTGCGGGTAGCCTCGCGGGTTCGCACCGGGGTTCAGCGGGTACTGCCGAAACGACCTTGCGACTCATCCACGCGCGGCTCGCAAACGCAGATCCGATCGAGCTCGTGCAGCACGTCGGGCTCGAAGACGAGGACCGTGGCGACGACCGCGAAAGGAATCTTGGCGCAGACCGAAACGATCCGTCGCTCCTTTCGCCCCCACCCTCTCACCGCCGCGCGATCACCAGCTCGTACGCGTCCGCCGCGCTGGTCCCCATCGCGGCTGCGAGCGCCTTGGCGATCACCTTCGGCTTTTCGCCCGCCGCCACGCGCTCCGCCACGAAGGCGTCGACGTCGATCTCCGCCGCGTCGACCGCGACGTCGTCCGAGGCCTCGACCACGATCGTCACCTCGCCGCGCACGCCGCTCGCGAAACGCGCTGCGAGCTCGGACGCCGTTCCGCGCGCGGCCTCTTCGTGGATCTTCGTGAGCTCGCGGCAGACACACACACGCCGTACGCCGAGGCGGGTCGAGAGCTCTTCCAGCAACGCGTGCGTTCGGTTCGGGGCCTCGAAGAGCACGTGCGCGACCGGATCACGGGCCAGCTCGTCGAGCGCGGTCGCGCGTTTGCCCGCGGTGCGCGGGAGAAAGCCCCAGAAGCGGAAACGATCCGCGCGGAGCCCCGAGACGCAGAGGGCCGCCAGCACCGCGCTCGCGCCAGGCGCGACGGTCACCTTCACGCCCGCGTCGCGCGCCGCGGCCGACAGGCGCAGGCCCGGATCGCTGACCACCGGCGTGCCGGCGTCGCTCACGAGGGCGAAGGTGGCGCCAGCTTGGAGAGCCTCGACGAGCGCGGCGATCTTCGTCTCCGGGGTGTGCGCGTGCAGGGAGCGCAGCGGGGTTCCGACGCCGTGGTGAGCGAGGAGCTTCTTGGTGTGGCGGGTGTCCTCCGCGAGCACCACGTCGGCCTCGCGGAGGACGCGGAGCGCGCGCAGCGTGAGGTCGTCGAGGTTCCCGATCGGCGTCGCGACGAGCCAGAGCACGCCGCCTCCGGCCCGCGCAGGGAGTGCGAGCTCGTCCTCGAGCTCCTCCTCGGCGTCCACGTTCGGCTCGGCCTCTTCGGCCGCGTTCACCGAGTCGACGTCGGTCTCGTCCACGCCCGCCTCGTCGGCCGCGTCCGCGCCAACCGCGTCCATCGCGCCAACCGAGTCCATCGAGTCCATCGAGCCCACGTCCTCGTCAGCGCCGTCCTCGCCCGCTCCGCTCACGGCGCTTCGTACACGTCGAGCACCGCGCGCCCGAGCTGGTCTTCGAGGTACTTCTTCATCTTCTCGAGGAGACGCTTCTCCACCTGACGAACACGCTCGCGGCTCACTCCGAATTCGTCGCCGAGCTGCTGCAAGGTCTTCGGCTCTTCCGCGAGCAGGCGCTCCTCGAAGATTCGCTTTTCCTTGCCCTTGAGCAATGTTCCGTACTCGCGGATCTTGTCGCGCAGGCGCTCGTCGAGCTCCTCGGCCGCGAGCACGTCGTCCACCCGCGGGCCACCCGCGCTCATGAGCTCGATGCGCGAGGTCGACTTGCCGTCGCTCTGCCCGACCGGCGCGTCGAGGCTCGCTTCGCCCGCACTGAGGCGGCGATCCATCGACTCGACGTCCTTGACCGGCACGCCGAGGCGATCGGCGATCTTCTCCGCGCTCGGCTCGATGCCCATCGCGGAGAGGCGCGACTTCTCCTTTTGCAGGTTGAAGAAGAGCTTGCGCTGCGCCTGCGTGGTCCCGAGCTTGACCAGCCGGAAGTTGTTCAAGATGTAGCGAAGAATGTACGCGCGAATCCACCACGCGGCGTACGAAGAGAGCTTGACCCCCTTGTAGGGATCGTACTTCTTCACCGCCTGCATGAGGCCCATGTTGCCTTCCTGAACGAGGTCCAGGAGGTTCTTGTAGGCCTGCCGGTAGTCGTACGCGATCTTCACCACGAGCCGCAGGTTCGAGAGGATGAGCTTGCGCGCCGCGGCCAGGTCGCCGTGCTCGACGTAACGGACCGCGAGCTCGTGCTCCTGCTCGCGGGTGAGCAGCGGGTAGCGCTGCACGTCCTTCATGTACATCGCGAGCGGATCGCGACGCGCGACCGCGGTCGACTCGCTCGTGGCCTTCTTGCCCTTCGCGGCGCGCGTACGCACGACCGGCTCGCCGACGTCGATCACGTCCGCGTCGTCCACGAGCTCGTCGTCGGAGGGGCCGTCTTCGTCGTCGGAGTCGGCGTCACGCTCGGAGCTCGCCTCGAGCTCGTCTTCGTCGACCACCTCGGCGTCGAGCACCTCGACCGCCGGCTTGTCGCCCGAGTCGGCGGGGTCAGCCGCCGACTTTCTCGACGTCTCCTTCGGCTCCTGAGGGTCCTTCGGGTCCTTCGGCATCGCTTCTTCTCCGCCCCACTCCGACCGACACGATCCTCGCTCGATCCTTCGTCGATCCGTCCTCGGATCCTTCGATCCGGATCACGCCACCGGCTGGCGTCCTACGACTCGCACGCGCGCGCCCTGCGCGCCACCGTGCGAGCTACCCAACCGTGCAAGCCAACCGTGCAAGCCAACCGTGCGAGCTACCCGGTCGTCGTCCACGCCCGATCGCTACGCCTTGCCGACCTTCTCCCACGTCGCGGGGTCGAATCCCACGAGAACCGTGCTCCCCGCGTCGACCAGGGGCCTCTTGATGAGCTTCCCGTCCGCCGCGAGCGCGTCGAGCGCCTGCGCGTCGCTCATCGTGGGTAGCTTCTCGCCGAAGCCGCCGTTCCGGTAGGACTGCCCGCTGGTATTGAAGAAACGTTTGATCGGCAGCCGGGAGCGCTTCCAGAGCCCCTCGAGCTCCGCGCGTGACGGCGGGTCCGTGACGATCGGCCGCACCTCGTGCGCGACGTCGTTCGAGCGCAGCCAGGCGATCGCCTTCTTGCAAGTCCCGCAGCCGTCGTAAGCCCACACGCGCCAAGCCATCGTCGGAGGCTCGTCCGACTCGCCGCTCGGGTCAAACCGGCATTCTCGAAGGTCCTCGGACGAGCGTGCCCACCGAACGCTCACGCGGACGGCCACCGCCCGTCGGTCTCGCCCGACGCTTCTTCGCCCCGTCCGACGAGTCCGGTCGCGAACCGGGAGAGTTTTCTGGTATCACCGCCCGCATGAGCGTGGCGCGGCTGCCCTGGTTGGAAGTCCTCTATCAAGTCCTCGACACGGACTTCGAGGAACCGCCCGACCGCCGCACGGAGTCGGAGGTCCTCGCGGAGACGCGCGGGATGGACGAGCTGTCGATCCTCTCGTGGCTCCTGGTGGAGGAGATGGGCCCCGAAGGCCTCGAATCCTTCGAGGATTTGGTGGATCGACCGGGCGGAGAGCGGCTCTACCACGCGACGCTCGTGCTCACCCAGGCCCCCCTCTACCTCGACCACGGCTCGTTCCAGGACGCGGGCGTCGCCGCGCCCGAAGGCCACCCGAACGCGCGCTTCCTCGTCCGACTCCGCGACTACGCCACGCGGGGCGAGACGGATCGCGTTTGGTTCGTCTCCCAGCACAAGCTCCACAGCGTGGACTCGCGCGGCCGCGTGACCCGCGAGGTGGACGACGCGGAGACGTTCGTGAAGGCCCTGTCCTCCGCGATGCTGTAGTAGGATCCCCGCCCATGCGTCGCTTCGTAGTCTTGGCCCTCGCGACTGGGCTCGCCTGTTCGAGCACCCCGTCGTCCGAGGAGCCCGCGCCCGCGTTCGAAGTCTCCTGGCTCACGCCCACCGGCGCGCTCCCCGCCGACGTCGCCTCCGTCCGCCTCGTGCGGGTGTTCCCCGGCGGTCGCACCGAGCTCGAGCTCTTCCAGCGCACACGCACTGGCATCGACGAAGAAGGCGGCGACCTCGCGGTCCGCGATCTTCCGACCGAGCAAGACATCGACCTCGAGCTGCAGGGCTACGACGAGAGCTGCACGCCCTACGTCAGCGGATGCCGCCCGCTCTACCTCGGGCGCACCCGCGTGTTCCTGCGCGTCGGCGAGCGCCGCTACGTGCGCATCGCGATGTACCAGGTGAGCGCGGCCGACGCGCTCGACCGCGGGCCCGCGATGCCGGGTCGTTTCCTTCACACCGCCACCGCGCTCGACGACGGGCGCGTCTTGATCGCGGGTGGGTTCGACACCATCGGCACCACCGCGTGCCCGAGCGATCTGACGGCCACGCGCTGCTTCGAGGCGACCGCGAGCGACGACGCGTTCGTCTTCGATCCGGCGACCGCGATCTTCCATCCCGTCCAGGGCGGGATGCTCGGCGCGCGTGGCGGCCACACCGCGACGCGCCTCGCCGACGGCCGCGTGTTGATCGCGGGCGGCGCGGAGTCGGCGATCCTCGCGCTCACCGACGTCGGCGCGCCGGTCTCGGCACGTGAGATCGTGATCGTCCCGCGCACCGCAGACGGCACCTCGACCGCCCGCGCGGACGCCGAGATCTTCGAGCCGAACGCGAACCCCGAGGTCGGCGAGGACGTGGATCGCGACGGCGATCCGAGCCGTGGCGGCTTCACCGGCGACGCCGACGACGATCCGATCGCGCTCAACGATCCGCGCTTCCTGCACGCCGACGCGCTCGACCCGACGAACGGCGACCGCGTGGTGCTCGCGGGCGGCGTCGCGACCCCCGCGACCTACGAGGTCTTCGACGCGCGCAAGGCTGGCGGCCCGGGCTCGTACGACAACACGGACGCCACCCTCTCCACGCCGCGCATCGCGCCCCGCGCGGTCGCGCTCGGCAGCGGCAGCACCGCGCGAGTCTGGATCTTCGGCGGCGTGCTGAGCGTGCCGAGCAACGCCGAGCTCGCGGACGTCTGGACCCCGGACGACGACGAGCCGAACGGCGTGATGCGCTCGGCGACGGACACCACCCTCGGGCTCGCCTTTCCGGCTCCGGTGCCCGCGACCACCGAAGAACATCCGGAGTACGCGCACGTGCGGCCCGCGGTCTCGCTGCTTCCCGGCGGGGGAGACTTCGCGCTCGTCACCGGCTGGTACGGCCCGCGTTGTCCCACCGGGATGACCCACGTGGCGCCGGTGTTCGCGGGCGACAGCATCTGCGATCACCGCGGCGGTCTCGACCGCAGCTTCACGGTCCGCAACGACGGTGGCGCGACCACCCGCACCTCGCCGCCGTCGAGCGCGCGTCACGGGCTCACCGAGGCGGTCGCGATGGGCGACGGACGCGTGATGATCGTCGGAGGCGTGGAGAACGGGAGCTTCACGACGATCCGCGCGACCGTCGTCTACGACCGCGTCGACGGAAACCGCGCGGCCGGCTCGGGCAGCACGAGCCTCGCGAGCGGGCGCATCTTCCATGCGGCCGCGCCGATCTTCGACAGCGGCGTGGTCGTCACCGGCGGCATCGCGTTCGACGCGAGCGGCGCGACCGCCACGCTCGTGCGCACGAACGAAGCGATCGTGCTCGCACCGCTCGATCGAGGCCGCGAGATGCCGAGCGCGGACGCTGGCATGCCGGCCACCGACGCGGGCACGCGAACCGACGCGGGCATGCGCACGGACGCCGGCACGGGCACCGACGCGGGCACGGGCACCGACGCGGGCACGAGCGCCGACGGAGGCGAGTGATGCGCGCGCGTCTCGCCTGCCTCCTCGCGCTCGCGGGGCTGGCCTTCGTCGACGCGCGCGCGAGCGCCCAAGATCCGCTGCGGCTCAACCAGGATCCGACGAGCTTCACCGACGTGATCGACGCGTTCGACGAAGGCGACTCGTTCGACCTCAACGTGCACGCGGGCTTTCGGCGTGAGCAGCGCAACGCGGTCCTACGCCGCGAGACGCTCGATCCCATGCGCGGGGTCGGACGCACGGTCGAGCTCGGTGACGTCGAGCACGTGCGCAACCTGCTCGATCTCGGCCTCGACATCGGCGTCTTCCGCGACGTGATGCTCTACGGTCGGTTGCCGATCGTGCTCAGCGACGATCGCCGCATCCTCGCGGCCTCGCCCACCGCGGGTGACGCACTCATCGCGCCCTTCCCGACCTACGACTCGCCGACCTTCGGCGCCGTGCCGGGCGGATCGCCGCCGCTCTTCCGCATGCCCTTCGAGTCGCCCACACGCTCGGGCATCGACGTGCTGCAGGTCGGCTTGGCGTTCGATCTCACGAACCAGGCTCGACGTCCGGCGCTGCCGACGTGGATGATGCTCTTCGAGCTCGAGCTCGGCATCGGCAAGGTGATGAAGCCCTGCGAGGACGGCGCGGTGCAGCGCGATCGCAGCACCGGCGAGCCCGTGCTCGTCGACGGCGAGACGGTTCCGGTTTCGTGCGACACGGGAGTCAGCGAAGGCACGCACGCGTTCCGTTTCGAGACGCGCCTCTCGCGTCGTTACCGACACTTCGAGCCCTACGGCGGCTTCCACTTCCGCTACGCGTGGCCCGGCAAGGCGGCGCAGGCGTATCGGGCCGGGGGTCGGCTCGAAGGTTTCCAGAACGATCGGCCTCCGGTTCGTGGTGGCCTCACTGCCGGTGTCGCGTTCATCCCGTGGGAGAACCGCGGCACGTGGCAGCGCTTCGCGATCGACCTGCGCGCGGACGCGACCTACGTGAGCGAAGGCCTCGCGTACTCCGCCGTCTACGACGCGCTCGGCAGCTCGACGCACCCGTACCTCGCGGAGCCGAACCTCGAAGGCATCCCGCGTGTGCCGAACGATCCGGGCCTGCGCTCGGTGCCCTTCACTGGCCTCACCACCGTGCAGGCCCACGCCCAGGTCCGCGGCACCCTCGCGATCGAGATGCAGGCGGCGCGCTACGTGCGCTTCCACGTCGGTGCCACGTTCAACTGGCTCTCCGAGCACGCGCTCACCTACGGCGATGCCTGCAACGCCAGCGCGAGCACGAGCGACCCGAACGACCCGCGGCTCGGCGGCTGCGACGACGGCCTCCTCGACCCGCACTACCGCGGCGAGATCGACAGCCCCGGCCGCCGCTTCCGTTTGGACGACAACCTCGGCTTCGACCTCTTCGTGCGCGCCACCGCGCAGTTCTGAAGGTACGAACGCGACTCGTACGTCGAGTCGTGATCGTGTTCGTAGACGTGGTCGTGGTCGGCGACGTGATCGTAGACGTCGACGTGGTCGTGGTCGTGGTCGAGAACGGCGACGTGGTCGGCGACGAACACACGAGGCACCGATGTGCTGGCAACGCGGGCACGACGTCGCTCGACCAGACTCGTCTCGCGTGACGTCGGCGGTCGCTCCGCTCCGCTCGATGCGAGAACGGAGAGAGCTTCACTCCCGCCAGAAGAGCTTCCACGGGTTGTGCTTCAGATCCCGCAGCATCTCCTGCACGTCGTCGTAGATCTCTTCGTCCATCACGAAGCCGCCCACCGAGCCGCGGCCCTGCCGGATGTGCGAGACGATCGCGCGCGCGTCCGCGATGGTCGCGTTCGCCTCTTCCGTGAGATCCGCGGCCTGGGAGATCGCCTGCTGGATCTCCTGCCGCTGCTCCGGCCCGAGCGTGGCGAGCGCTTCGTTGCCGCGCTCCGCCATGCTTCGCACGTCGCGCATCAGCGGCTCGATGTCCGCCGCGACCGCCGCGAGCGTGCGGTCCACGTTGCGCAGCGTCCGCTCCAGTCGCGGCCCGTTCACGATGCCGTTCGCGCCGTCGAGCACCTCGTTGGTCTGCTTCGTCGCGCGCTCGAGGTTCGCGAAGATGCGGTCGATGCGCCCGTCGTTCTCCGCGAGCAGCTCGTCCATCTGGCGGATGAGGTTCCCCGCCGAGCGGAACGCGCTCATCAGCTCTTCGCGGTTGTCGCGCATCAGCTCCGTCATGCCCTCGAGCAGCTCGAAGGCCATCGCGAACGCGAGATCGAGGCGCGGCGGATCGACGCCCTCCACGACCGCGCCCTCTTCCAGCGGCGGCCGCTCGGGGTTTCCCGGATCGATCGAGATCATCTGCTCGCCGAGCACGCTCTGCGACGCGACGTAGAAGATGGCGTTCTCGTGGATGGTGTCCTGCACGTTGCGATCGATGCGCACGTGCACGCGCACCAGCGGCCGTCGTCCCGTGCGCTCGTCGAGGCGACCGCCGCGGTACTCCACGTCCGCGACGCGACCGACCTGGATGCCACCCGCGGTCACGGGCGCGCCCGGCTTGAGGTTCCCCGGGTTGTCGAAGTCGACGTAGAGGTCGTACTGGTCGCCGAGCTCGAACCCTCCGAGCACGAAGACGAAGCCTCCGAGCAGCACGAGCGCGGTGAGCACGAGCAGCCCCACGCGCACCTCGACGCTCAAACCCTTCATACCTCCATCGGTCCTTCCGCCTGGCCGCGGATGAACTGGCGCACCACGGGGTCGTCGGTGCTCTGGAATTCGTCGGGCGTGCCGAGCATTCGCACGTGGCCCTTGTACAACATCGCGATCCGGTCGGCGATGCTGAAGATGCTGACGAGATCGTGGCTGACCACGATGCTGGTGACCCCGAATTCGTCGCAGAGCCGGCGGATCAGCACGTCCGTGCGGCGCGCGCTGACCGGATCGAGCGAGGTCGTCGGCTCGTCGAAGAGCACGTACTCCGGGTCGAGCGTGAGCGCGCGTGCGATGGCCACCCGCTTGCGCATCCCGTCCCCGAGCTCGGCCGGATAGGCGTCCGCGAAGCGCTCCATCTGCACCTGCTCGAGCCGCCGCTTGGCGTCCGCGAGCGCCTCCGAGAAGCGCATCCCGCGGTGCTTGCGCAGCGGCAGCGCGACGTTCTCCGCGCAGGTCATCGAGTCGAAGAGCGTGCTGTTCTGGAAGACCATCGCGCACTTCTTCCGCACCGGCCCGAGGTCCTCCTCGGAGAGCCGCGACACCTCTTGGTCGGCGAGGAAGATGTCGCCCGAGTCCGGCCGTAGGAGCCCGATGAGGTGCTTGATGAGCACGCTCTTGCCCACGCCCGACGCGCCGATGACGAAGAAACACTCGCCGTCGCGCACCTCCAGCGTCACGCCGTCGAGCACGCGCTTGCCGCCGAAGGCTTTGTGGATGTCGACGAAGCGGATGGGCACGAGGTTCTCGAAGGCGCTCAAGCAGGAAACAGGAAGAAGCCGATCACACTCAAGATCAGGTTGAGCACGATGATCGCGAAGCAGCTCCCGACCACCGCCTCGGTGGTGGCCCAGCCGACGCCCTCGGATCCGCCGAAGGTCGCGAGCCCACGTTGCGCGGAGACGAGCGCGATCGCGGCGCCGTAGGTGACGGCCTTGAGCGCCGCGAGCGCGAGGTCGCCGAGGTGGACGAACGTCAGGTTGGTGAAGGTGTGGGGGCTGACGTCGAAAGCGAGGTTCGCGACGAGCGTGCCCGAGCCGAACGCGACGAGCCCGCCGATCGCGAGCAAGGCGGGGCCCATGATCAGACACGCGACGAAGCGCGGCACCACGAGGTAGTCGACCGGATCGGCGGCGCTCATGCGCATCGCGTCGACCTGATCGGTGACCACCATCGAGCCGAGCTCCGCCGCGATGCCGGCGCCCACCCGCGTCGCGAGCGGGAGCGCGCCGACCGACACCGCGAGATCGCGGACCAGGAGCTTCAGGAAGGTGGCGCCGATCATCGAGAAGTCGGGCACCAGCTTCCGCGCTTGGAGGCCGCTCTGGTACGCGATGATCGCGCCGATGAAGCCCATCGTGACGCACATGAAGAAGAGCGAGCGGTTGCCCACCGCGAGCATCTGCGCCGCGATCGCGCCCTTCTCGCGTTTGCCGCGCATCAGGTAGTGCAGCGTGCGGAGCCCGAGGCGGCCGACGTCGCGCGCGTCGCCGAGCACGCGCACGAGCGCTTGGATCGGGGTCGGTTCGGATTCGGCGCGCGAGGTGAACGTCACGAAACGGCTCAACCGAGCAAGAAGGTCGAGAAGTAGTCGGCGATGAAGATGCCAGCGGCGGAGCCGACGACGGAGGCGTTCACCGCGCGCCCCACGCCCGGCGCGCCGCCCTTGGTGGCCAAGCCGTAGTGGCAGGACGAGAGCGCGATGATGAGCCCGAAGAGCCCACTCTTCACGATGCCGACCCCGAAGTCCCAGGTGTCGAGGCGTTCGGCCGCCGAATCCCAGAACAGCCGCGGCGAGACGTCGAGCAGCACGTCCGCGGTGAGGATCGCGCCGCCGAGCGCGATGGTGTTCCCGATCACGCAGAGCGAGAGCATCGTGATGACCATGGCGATCACGCGCGGCACCACGAGGTAGCCGATCGGATCGATCGCGAGCGCGCGGAGCGCGTCGACCTGGCTCGTGACGGTCATGGTCGCGAGCTCCGCGGTGTTGTTGGCGCCGACCCGGCCGTTGAAGATCAGCCCGATGAGCAGCGGGCCGAGCTCTCGAAAGGTCGTGAAGGTCGCGGCCCAACCGACGAACGCCTTGGCTTGGAACTGATCCACGAAGGGCGCGGCCTGGATGACCATGATGCCGCCCGTGAACGCCGCCGTGGCGGAGACGATGGGCACCGAGCGCACGCCCATGCGGTAGAGGTTGCGGAAGAGCTCATCGCGATCGAGCAGCCGCGGTCGCAGGCGCGCGACGATGCGCCCCGTGAGCAGGCTGACCCCGCCGACCTGCTCCGCGATGGCGATCAGCACGGCGCCGATCCGCGCGGGGAGCGCGAGCACGAACCCGCTCAACGTCGAGCCTCCAGCGGCGAGCACCTCATCGAGCCCGCGAGCATGGCAGCGGAGCGAAGCCGGGGGCAACAGGCGTCGAGTGCGTGGACGGGCTGGCGGGGCCGACGGAATGCGGCAAGGATCGGCTCGTGCGTTCCACGCGAGCACCTGCTCACGCGAGACGGTCGGTCGGGCATCCGCCATCCCGACCGCGTCGGCGTCCGCGGTCCCTCCACCTCGGGCTCGCGATGGTGGTGCTCGCGCTCGGCGCGGTGTCGTCGCTCGGAACGGCAGCGTTCTTCGTGCGCGCCGACGCGTGCTGGTTCTTGCGGATGCGGGCCTCGAAGCGCCCGCCGTGTTGCAGCCTCTCGACGAAGACCCGCTTCACGCCGGAAGGCGGCGACTGCTGCAAGCACCTGGTGCTCGACGAGACCGTGCCCGCGACGGAGGTCGCGTCGACCCCACCGATCGCGCCGAGCCCGGTCGCGTCGATCGCGTTCGTCCTGCCCACCGAGCGGGCTGCTCGCGAGGGCGTGCGTCCTCCCGCGCTCGCGCGTGGACCGCCACCGCGACCTTTTCATCCGACCGCCACGACCGTCCTCCGCGTTTGAGACCCCCCCACGCCGGATCTCCCTCCGGTGTGGGTCTCGAACGCGGACGGAGTGGGTGCTCCGTTCGTACCGACGTCGCCGAGGCCGGCCGACAAGTCGGCGGCTGACCCCAGCCGACCCGGCTGAGAAGCCGCGCCCGACGTCACCTGAGCGTCGCCGGCCGGCGACCGAACCTCGGAGCCCACGATGTCCTCTCTCGCATGCGACCCCGCGCACACGCGCGGCCCGATCGACTCTCGCCTTCGTTCCGCTTCGCGGACCGCGTCCGCAGCGCCAACGAGTCCGCTTACGTTCGATCGCCATCCCCCCGCGAGTCGCCGCGTTCCACTCCGCGTCGCGCACGTGGCGCTCTCGCTCGCGCTCGGCGGCTGCGTTCCCCACGCCGAGCGTGTGAGCGCCGAGCGCTTCGTCGAGATCGCGCGCGCTCGCGACGACGCGCCGGAGCCCACGCTCGACGGATCGTTCGAAGCGTACGTCGCGGTCGCGTCGCGCCGGAGCCCGAGCCTCGAAGCGTCGTTCGAGCGTTGGCGCGCCGCGAGCTCGCGGGTGCGGGGACGACGTCGCTGGCCGCGGCCGCAGATCAGCTACGCCGCGCTCGTGCGACCGGTCGAGACCCGCGTGGGTCCGCAGCGGCAACGCGTGGGCGCGCGCATCCCGATCGCGTGGCCGGGACAGCTCCGCGCAGGCGCGGAAGGCGCGAGCGCGATGGCGGACGCGGAAGGCGAGCGCTTCGCGAGCGAGCTCGTCCGATTGCGCGCGCGCATCGCGGATGCGTACTGGCCGCTCTGGGCGATCGAGCGACGACGCGCGGCGCTGGACGAAGAGATCGCGCTGCTGGGAGGTGTGGCCGAGTCGCTGCGCGCGCGGATCGAGGTCGGTCGCGCCACCGTCGCCCAGGCGCAGCTCGTGGAGCTCCGCCGCGCGAGAGCGGCGGACGCGCGCGCTTCGTTGGACACCGCGCGGCGTCGCTTCGAGGCGGCGCTGCGTGCCGCGGTCGGGCTCGACGCGTCGGTCGCGCTGCCGATCGCGCCCGAAGATCCCGAGCTGCGCGAGCTGCCGGTGAGCGCGAGCACCTTGGCGGAGTGGGCCGCGGCGCGCCCGGACGTGCGCGTGCACGAGGCGCTCGCGCGGGCGAGCGGGGCGAACGAGCGCGAGATCGCGGCCCGGCGTCTGCCGGATCTGGCGCTCGGGGTGGAGTGGATGGAGACGGGGCCCGCGCGCATGCCGAACGTGCGCGGAGACGGCGACGACGCGTGGATGATCGGCGTGACGGTCGGGGTGCCGGTGGATCTCGGTGCGCTCGCGGACGAGCGCCGGGCTGCGACGGCGGACGTGGCCGCGCACCACGCGGACGCGCGCGCGGTGGCCCTCGCGGCGCAGGCCGAGCTCGAGGGCGCGCTCGCCGAGCTCGACGACGCCCGACGTCGGGTGCACCTGCACGAGCACGAGCTTCGACCGAGCGCGGAGGCGGCGTGGGAAGCGACGGTGGGCGCGTTCGCGAGCGGCGGCGCCGCGCTGGCGGACGTGCTCCTCGCCGCGCGCGAGCGGGTGGAGCTGCACGCGTCCCACGACGAAGCGAAGGCGAGCTTCGCGCGGGCTTGGGCGCGCGTGGAGAGCGCGGTGGGTCGTGGGCTCTCGGACGAGGATCCGAACGAGCACGCGAACGACGCGAACGCGCCGAACGAGCACGCGAACGAGCACGCGAACGACGCGAACGAGCACGCGAACGAAGCCGGCGCGGAGGTGGAGCGATGAAGCGCGCGAAGCTGGGGCTCGTGATCGTCGCGTTGCTGGCGGCGTTCGCGATCGGGCGCGCCACCGTCGAGCGCACCTCCGACTCCGACTCCGACGACGCGCCGGGCGGGCGCGCGTCGGTCGCGGAGGTCTGGACGTGCTCGATGGATCCCCAAGTGCGCCGCGACGGGCCGGGAACCTGCCCGTTCTGCGGCATGGAGCTCGTGCCCGCCTCGTCGATCCCGAGCTCGAGCGCACCCACGGAGGTCGTGCTCTCGGAACGAGCCCGCACGCTCGCCGCGGTGCGCACGGTGGAGGTCGGGGGCGGCGCCGAGGACGTCGACGACTCCGAGCGCCGACGCTTCGTCGCGCGCGTCGCGGTCGACGAGACGCGCCAAGAAGTGGTGACGACGTGGACCGCCGGTCGCATCGATCGACTGCACGTGCGCGCGACGGGCGCCCGCGTCGCGCGCGGTCAGGTGGTCGCGACGATCTACAGCCCCGAGGTCTACGGCGCGCATCAGGATCTGCTCGTCGCGAGACGTCATCTCGAACGCGTCTCGGAGGGGCCGCTCGGGGACGCCGCGCGCGCCTCCGTCGAGTCCGCGCGGGAGCGTCTGCGCTTGCTCGGCTTCGAAGGCGACGCGCTCGCGGAGCTCGAGCGCGCGAGCGCGCCCGCGCGACAGGTCCCCGTGCGCAGCCCCGCGTCGGGCACCGTGATCGAGCGGCTCGCGACCCAAGGCGCGTACGTCGCCGCGGGCGCGCCGCTCTACCGCGTCGCGCGGCTCGACCGCGTGTGGGCCAAGCTCGACGCCTACGAGCGCGACTTGCCACGGCTCGCGGTCGGGCAAGCGGTCACGCTCCGCTTCGAGGGGCTCACCGAGCCGATCGAGGGACGCGTCGCGTTCGTCGATCCGGTGGTCGACGCGCGCCGTCGGGTGGCCGAGGTTCGCGTCGAAGTGCCGAACCCGAACGGGGCGTTGCGTCCGGGGTTGGTGGGCGAAGCGGAGGTCGTGCTCGCGCGAGGCACCAACGCGATGGTCGTGCCCGCGAGCGCGGTGATCCACACCGGACGCCGCTCGATCGTCTACGTCGAGAAGGAGCTCGGCACCTACGAGGCGCGCGTGGTCACCGTGGATCGCCCGCGTGGAACGGGCGATTCCGCGGTGGTGCCCGTGATCGACGGACTGCGCGCAGGGGAGCGCGTCGTGGTGCATGGCGCGTTCGTGCTCGACGCGGAGCTTCAGATCCGCGGCGGCGCGAGCGCGATGTCGCGCGACGGAGACTCCGCGTATGTCGAGCTCGATGCGGAAGGACGCGCCGCGCTCGCTCCTTTGGTCGAGGCGGCGGTCGTTCTCGCCGAAGCGCTCGCCGCGAGCGACACCCCTCAGGTCACGACGAGCGCGCACGACGTCCTCGCCGCGGTCGAGCGCGCGCGGATCGACGACGAAGCGTGGGACTCGCTCGCGCGTGAGCTTCGGACACGCGCCGAAGCGGTGGCGCGGGCGGGAGAGCTGTCGAGCGCACGCGAAGCCTTCGAGCCTCTCTCGCGCGCGATCGAGCGCGTGCTCGCCCGCTACGGCAACCCGACCGACGCACCCGTCCGCGTCGCGCATTGCCCGATGGCCTTCGACAACCGCGGCGCCCGCTGGGTGCAGCGCGGCGAGCGGGTCGACAACGCGTACTTCGGGGACGCGATGCGCACGTGCGGCACGATCGAAGCGACCGTCGCGCCGAACGAGCGGCTCGATTTGGAGGCGCTCCGATGAACGATCCCGCGGCGGGCTTCTTCGCCTCGCTGGTCCGCTTCTTCGTCGGCAATCGGACCATCGCGCTGCTGCTCGTGGTGCTGCTCGTCGGTGCGGGCGTCGCGTTCGCGCCGTTCGATTGGGACGTCGGCGTGCCGCGCGTCCCCGTCGCGGTCGACGCGATCCCGGACCTCGGCGACAACCAACAGATCGTCTACGTCGAGTGGCCCGGCTACGCGCCCGCCGACGTCGAGCGACAGGTCACCTATCCGCTCGCGACCGCGCTGCTCGGTCTCCAGGGTGTGCGCACGGTCCGGAGCACGTCGATGTTCGGCTTCGCGAGCCTCTACGTGATCTTCGACGAGTCGATCGGCTTCTACGACTCGCGCGCGCGCCTGCTCGAGAAGCTCTCGTCGCTCCCGCGCGATCTCTTGCCCGAAGGTGTGCGACCGGCGCTCGGGCCCGACGCCACGGCGCTCGGGCAGGTGTACTGGTACACGCTCGAAGCGAGGAACGCCGAAGGGCGTCTCGTGCCGGGCGCCTTCGATCGCCACGAGCTGCGCGAGCTGCACGATTTCACGATTCGCCCCGCGCTCTCCGCGGTACCGGGCGTGGCCGAAGTGAGCTCGATCGGCGGCCACGTCGCGGAGTACCAGGTCGACGTCGATCCGGACGCCTTGCGCGCGCACGGACTGACGCTCGCGGAGGTCGAAGCCGCCGTGCGCGGCGCGAACCTCGACGTCGGTGCGCGTACGATCGAGGTGAGCTCGGTCGAGTACGTGGTGCGGGGACTCGGTCTCGTCGGCGATGCGGAGGATCTCGCCGACGCGGTGGTGAGCGCGCGCGACGGCACGCCGTTGCGCGTGCGCGACGTGGCCACCGTCGTGCTGGGTCCGGCGTCACGACGGGGCGCGCTCGACGACGCGGGCGCGGAGGTGGTGGGCGGCATCGTCGTGGTGCGCCACGGCGAGAACCCGCTGGAGGTGATCGCGCGCGTGAAGGAGCGCGTGGAGCTCCTCGCGCCGGGGCTTCCCGCGCGTGAGGTCGAGGGTCAGCGCGCGCACGTGACGATCGTGCCCTTCTACGACCGCACGACCTTGATCCACGAGACCCTCGACACCCTCTCGACCGCGCTGCGTCAGCAGCTCGTGATCACGCTGCTCGTCGTCCTCGTCATGCTCGGGACCTTGCGCGGCTCCTTCGTGGTCGCGCTCGCGCTCCCGCTCGGCGTGCTCTTCGCGTTCGTGGGCATGGGCGTGTTCGGGGTCGACGCGAACGTGATGGCGCTCGGCGGCATCGCGATCGCGATCGGCACGGTGGTCGACGTCGGCATCGTGTTCGCGGAGAACGTGAAGTCCGCCCTCGACGCGAGCGACGCGCAGGGGGTGCGAGGGCCGGCGCAACGCGAGGTCGTCGTCGCGGCCGCCGCGGAGGTCGCGCCCGCGATCCTCACCAGCGTGCTCACCACCGTCGTGAGCTTCTTGCCGGTCTTCGGGCTCACGGGCGCCGAAGGGAAGCTGTTCGGACCGCTCGCGTGGACCAAGACGCTCGCGTTGATCGGCGCGTTCGTGGTCGGCGTGCTCGTGGTCCCGCTCGCGGCCGACCTGCTCTTTCGGAGCGGCCCGCGCGTCGCCCAACTCGCCGCGCTCACGCGCTCGCCGTGGCCACGGCGCGTGCTCACCGCGCTCGTCGCGCTCGCGCTCGCGTGGCTGCTCGCGATCGACTGGCGCCCGCTCGGGGAAGGCGCGAGCACGCTGTCGAGCTTCGTGTTGGTCGCGCTCGCGCTCGGGCTGGTGCTCGGCGCGTTCGCCCTCTTCGAGCGCGCGTACGCGACGCTCCTCGCGTCGTTCCTGCGGCGTCCGCTGCTCTTCCTCGCGTTCCCGATCGCGCTCGTGCTCGCGGGCCTCGTCGCCTGGCGTGGTGTACCGTCGTTCTTCGGCGAGGAGGCCGCGACGCGCTACACGGGCTTGCGACCCGCCGACGTGCCGCCCTTCGACGAAGGCGTGTTCCTCTTCATGCCGACCACCACGCCGCACGCGTCGTTCGGCGAAGCGCTCGCGATGCTGCAAGCGATGGACGCCGCGATCGCGGCGGTGCCGGAGGTCGAGCGCGCGGTGGGCAAGCTCGGTCGCGCGGAGAGCGCGCTCGATCCCGCGCCGGTGTCGATGTTCGAGACGATGATCTTCTACCGACCCGAGTACGGCACCGACGAGCGCGGAGAGCGCGTGCGCCTCTGGCGCGATCACGTGCGCACACCACGGGACATCTGGGACGAGATCGTACGCGCGGCGGAGCGTCCGGGCCTCACGGGCGCGCCCGTGTTGCAACCGATCGGGACGCGCCTCGTGATGTTGCAGACGGGCATGCGCAGCCGTGTCGGGCTGAAGGTGCGCGGGCCGGACGTCGAGACGCTCGAGCGTTTCGGCCGCGACGCGGAGCGCGTGCTCCGCACGGTCGAGGCGCTCCGAGCGGAGTCGGCGCAAGCCGAGCGCACGGTGGGCAAGCCCTACCTGGAGCTCGACCTCGATCGCGACGCGCTCGCCCGCTACGGCGTGAGCGTCGCGAGCGTGCAGCGCACCTTCGCGACCGCGATCGGTGGGCAGCTCGTGGGCTACGCGCTCGAAGGACGCGTGCGCCGCGCGATCCGGATCCGCTTCGCCCGCGAGGAGCGAGCGACACCCGAGGATCTGACCGCGGTGCCGGTCGCGTTGCCGGGCGGTGGCACGGTGCCGATCGGGCAGCTCGGGACGCTGCGCTACGAGCGGGGACCGCAGATGCTCCGCGCGGAGGACGGCTTCCTCACGAGCTTCGTGCTCTTCGATCCCGCCGAGGGCGTCACGGACGTCGACGCGGTGCACGCCGCGCGACGTGCGCTCGACGACGCGATCGCAGACGGATCGCTCGTGGTGCCCGAGGGCACGAGCTTCGACTTCGACGGCACCTACCGAAACCAAGAGCGCGCCAGCGCCCGCCTCTCGGTCCTCATCCCGCTCGCGCTCGTCTCCATCCTGCTGCTGCTCCAGCTCCAGTTTCGGAACCTTGCGGTGAGCTTCGCGATCGGCTCCGGCGTGGTGGTCGCGATGTCGGGCGGCTTCGTGCTGCTCGCGCTCTGGGGGCTCGACGTATGGGACGTTCCGCTCTTCGGCACCTCGCTCGAAGCGCTGCTGCAAACCCGCCCCGAGCCGCTGACCGCGGCGGTGTGGGTCGGCTTCATCGCGCTCGTGGGCATCGCGGTCGACGACGGCGTGGTGATCGCGACCTACCTCGCGCAGGTCTTCCGCGACGCTCCACGCACGGTCGACGAGGTGAACTCGAAGGTGCTCGAAGCGGGCCTTCGTCGCGTGCGCCCGTGTTTGATGACCACCGCGACGACGATCCTCGCGCTCTTGCCCGTGCTCACCGCGACCGGTCGCGGCAGCGACGTGATGCGCCCGATGGCGTTGCCGGTGTTCGGCGGGATGATCGTCGAGCTCCTCACGCTCTTCGTGGTCCCGGTGCTCTGGAGCCTCGGTTGGCGTGCGCGGCTGTGGCGCGACGCTCGGACCGCGAGCGGCATGATCGAAACGGCGTGATCGAAGCGGCGTGATCGAAAACGGTGTGATCGGCGCGGCGTGACGAAGCGGCGTGATCGGAGCTATCCACGAGCAGCCCATCGCCTGAAGCCTCGGAGGCTTCGCTCTCCGAGGGCGCGAGGCCCCACCGAGGCTCGTCGTCCCCAGCGTCGACCCGCGAAGTACGCGAAAGGTGGTCGGCGATCCCCACGAAACGCCGGGTATGGGCGATGCAAAGCCACCGCTCATGAGGTCCATGACCCCCGATGTTCGGTGTCTCCTCACGCGGGATGGTCGGCGAGCCCCACTCGTCGCGTCGATGATCGCGCTGGCGTGCGCGGCTTGTACGGGCGCGATCGACGGCGTCGATCCCGACGCCCCGGAAGGACCGCGCACGGCGGCGGAGCGTGAAGGCCCACCGGGCGATCCGCTCGAGCTCGGCACCGAGTCTCCGCGCCTGCTCCCGCTCGGCGCCCGCCTCGCACGCCTCGCCGACGTGATGGGTACCACGGTCGACGATCCCCTCTTCGATCCCTTCCGCGACGCCGCGATCAGCCTCGGCGACTACGACCACTCGCTCAACGTGCTGCCCGACGATCGGTGGACCGCGACGCGCATGGCCGTGTGGACGCGTCTGCTGCTCCCCGTCTGCGCGGACGCGCGTTTCGCGGACCGCTACGGCGCGGAGGGAACGCTGAGCACGCTGCTCGAGCGCGCGTGGGGGCGCCCGATCGAAGCCGACGAGCTCGCGATCGTGAACGACGAGCTGTCCGCCCTCGAAGGCGAAGCGCGCAGCCGCGCGAGCTGCTTGGTCGCGCTCGGCAGCGCGGAGACGGTGCTGCAATGACGACGAAGTCCGCTGCGTGGCTCGCGCCGTGCCTTCGCGTCGGTGGGGTCAGCCGCCGACGGCTCGCGCTGTGCCTTCGCGTCGGCGGGGTCAGCCGC
>CALJLK010000528.1 GCA_937982655.1 uncultured Sandaracinus sp. | reverse complement strand
CTCGAAAGATTCGTCGGCGGCTGACCCCGCCGACTCGATGGATTCGTGCGACCTCGAAGCGCGCTCAGTGCCGCCCGGGTTCGCGGAAACGTAGGGTTCGAAAAACCGTACGGAGGCTCGCGGCGGTTCCTCCCCGCTTCCCTCCCCAAAATCGGCCAGCCGGCCGACGTGCGCATCGTAGGAAGGTGTCGGGAAGTCGGCAAGCGGGTGACGTGTGTGGCTCGTCGGTTCGGCCGACCGCACCCTCAGTCCGCGCGCCAGCCTCCGGTCACACACGCGTCGAGGAACCGCGACACCCGCGCCGCCCACGCCGCCTCCGCGTGCGGCGCGCCGGGCGCGTGGTGGTAGTGCAGGTCGGCGCCGAGCTCGTAGCCGAGCGAGACCAGACGATCGCGGAGCTGCACGGTCACGCAGTAGTTGTCGCGATCGTCGGAGTCTTCGAACACGCCGTCCGCGTCCGCGTCCGCGCACGCTCCGCTGTCCAGACCTCCGCCGCTGTCGAGGTAGACGCTCGTCGCTCCGTGCGTGGACCAGCGCCGCACGAGCGTGCCCGATCCATCGCGGGCGAACGCGCCCCAGCCGAGCGTCGACGAGAGCCCCGCCGCGCAACGAGCCAGCTCCGGCCGTGCGTACGCGGCGTAGAGCGACACGAGCCCACCGAGCGAGGAGCCCGCGATCGCGAGCGAGTCCCCGCTCGCGCGCACGTCGTAGCGCGCACGCACGAACGGCAACACCTCCCCTTCGAGGAGCGCGAGGTATGCGTCGGCCCCGCCGCCGACCGCTCCGCTGCCGATGTCGTCGGGCACCGGGGTGTACGTCTCGAAGCGGTCCGGCCCGTTGTCCACCGCCACCGCGAGCACGTCGTCGAAGGACGCCTCGAGGGTCTCGTCGACCCGCCAGCTCCCGAACGGACCGCCGGACAGGAAGACGTTCTGTCCGTCGTGCAGCAAGAGCGTGCGCACCGCGCGTTCCGCGAAGCTCCCGCGTCCCGCCGCCCACGCGAAGTCCGCCGGGACGCGGACTCGGATCCAACGCGTCTGCACGCCTTCCACCGCGAACCCCGGGAACCGCTCGAAGAACGCGCGATCCGTCGGCGGCGCGACGTAGCCGTGCTCCCCGAACTCGTCCTCGCCGTAGACCGTCGACTCCGGCGGAGCGCGGAAGACCGAGGCCGACCACCACTTGTACTTCGCGCCGCGCGGCGCGGTCGCGATCCGCACCTCGGCGAAGTGGTGCACCCCGCTCGGCGCGGTTTCGGCGACGTTCGCGCTCGGATCCCACGCGTTCGGATCGCCGACCCACGCCACGCCCGTCGCGGCCCAACGCGTGGCGAAGAGCCAACGGTCGCCCGAGACGAGCGGCCAGCCCTCGCGACGGCCCACGTCCACGAGCAGCGCGTCGAGCGCCGCGGGGTCCGACTCGCCGCGCAACGTGGCGAGCACTTCGTCGTAGCGATCGAGCGCTCCCGCGTCGCTCGCAGCGCTCGCGTCTGCGCTCGCATCGACGCTCGCGTCCTCCACGCTCGCGTCCTCCACGCTCGAGTCTCGGTTCGCGTTCGCGTCGAGGCTCGCGTCCCCCACGCTGGCGTCGAGGCCGGCATCGAGGGTCGCGTCGTCGTCCCCACACGCCGACGCGAAGACTGCGCAGACGAGCACGACGCAGCTCGCCACACGGCCCAGCAGGCTCACGCGGCTCGCCGCTCCCGTCGCGACGCTCACGCTCCCGATGTCCGCTGCCACGCCTCCGCTCACGGCGTCCCCCGCGGATCGGGGTCGCCGTACTCCGGTAGCGGCTCCGGCTCCGGGGTGTCGAGCGACTCGTGCGTCCGCAGCCCCGCGAGGTCGCCGAGCACGTTGCCCTCGTCGTCGGTGAAGATCGATTCGCGCCCGAAGATCGTGTACACGCGCACCCTCCCCCCGAGCGACGGCTCGTCGCGGTCGGGATCGCGCCGCAGCGCGACCTCGTCGATCTTCTCCACCAACCGGCGGAAGTCGAGCACCGGCCCTCGCACCACGTCGCCAACCTCCATCGGTCCGGCCGCGCGGATCCAGGCGCTCACGAGCGCACGCCCCGGCCCCACCACCGCGACCGGCGCTGCGCCTTGAACGCGATACGCCTGCCGCCCTTCTGGGCTCGCGCGACGCATCGGGACACCTTCTTCAGTCGCGGATTCGCCGAGGTAGTAGACCCGCGTGTCGGGGCGGCCGTCCGGCGGAGCTCCCGGTACTGCCATCCGCTTCCAGGCGCGCAGCGGTTTCCAGTCCGAATCGAAGAGCACCTCCACGTCCGTGATTTGACGCTCCCACGCCTGATGCAGGGTCATCGCGTAGAGGCAGCCGCGTCGCTCGAGCCTCCAGCGCTCCGACACGCTCTGCTCACGCATCGTGGGCCCCGAGCGTAGGTAGCCCTCACCGAGGAGCTCCACGTCGGACGCGTCGCCGCAGGTCGGGTACGGCACCTCGGCCAGCGACGCGACCTCCACGCGGGGCAGGCAGCCCTCGCAGCTCGTGGAGAGGCTCGCGAGCAGCACGAAGAGGAGCGCCCCGCCAGCGCGGAGGCTGTACGGGGCGCGGGGCATGTCTCCTCGAGTCGAGTGGGCTCGGCTCACTCGGCCGCGGCCTCCTCGACCGCCGCCGGCGCCGCTGCCTCCGCAGGCGCTTCTGCCGTGGGGGCCTCGCCCTCCGCCGGAGCCGCCTCGGCCGGCGCCGCCTCGTCAGACGCCGCCTCGTCAGCCGCCGCCTCGCCGGTCGCTTCCGCCGGAGCCTCGTCGGCCGGCGCCGCGTCGCCCGTAGGCGCCGCTTCCGCAGGCGCTGCCGCTTCAGCGGCCGGAGCCGGCGCCGCCGGACGAAGCGGCTGGAACTCGCCGTGCTCCGCGATCAACGCGGTGGTGCCGAACGCGGGCGCACCGGTGGCCGGGTCGACACGCAAACCAGTGAGGCTGCCCGCGCGGCCGCGGTGTCCGGTGTCGTTCACGGTGTAGCCGAGGAAGACGGCCACGAAGATGAACGACCCGAGGAAGATGATCTTGTTGAAGGTCTTCTCCCAATGAAGGTGCATGTAGAAGCCCATCACGAGGCCGGCCTTCATCGTCGCGATGATCACCGCGACGAGGAGGTTCCACTCTCCGAGATGGATTCGATAAGCCGCGACCGTGAGGCCGGTCAGCAAGAACAACGCGCCGAGGATCGCGGCGTTGAACTTGGTGGTCGAGACGTGCGCGTGGACGTGGTAGCCGTCCTCGTGCTCGCCGTGAGCCGCGTCGTCGTGAGCGTGAGCGTGAGCCATGTGAACTCTCTGTCTTCCGTACCGAAACTCGTCGTGCTCGCGTCTGCGTTTGCGTCCGCGATCAGTCGATGAGGTAGAGGAGCGGGAAGAGGTAGATCCAGATGAGGTCGACGAGGTGCCAGTAGAGCGCCACGAGGTCGACCGGGGTGTTGAAGTCCTTGCTGAACTCGCCGCGCTGATTGCGCTTCCAGATCCAGAGGATGATGCCGATGCCGACGAGCACGTGGATGCCGTGCAGGCCCGTCATCACGAAGTAAATCCCGTAGAACGTGCGGATGTGGTACGGGACGAGGCCCGGGCCCGCGTTCGCGTAGGCCGCGCCGATCGCCGTCTCGACCTCTTGGTAGAACGCCTCGGGCGGCGCGGTCGTGCAGTCGAAGCCGGGGCAACCCCAGTACTTCCCGGGCAGGATGCCGACGTGGATCTTGTGGGTGTACTCGAAGTACTTCACCACCATGAACCCGAACGCGCAGGCGATGGTGACGAGCAAGAAGAGGCTCGTGCCCTTGCGGTCACCGAGCTGCGCCCGCTGCACCGCCATGACGGCCGTGAAGCTCGAGAAGAGCAGCACGATCGTGTTGATGCCGCCCATCTTCCAGTCGAGCAGGTGAGACCCGACCGAGAAGGCTTCCGGGTGCCACGTACGGAAGATGCCGTAGGCCACGAAGAGACCGCTGAAGAACAGGATCTCCTGCGCGAGGAACGCCCACATGCCGATCTTCGCCGCGTCGAACTGCTGCGCGGGAGTCTCGAAGTGGTGTGCGAGGTATGCCGGCCCGTGGTGGGCGTGGTCGGAAGCCATCGGGATTGTCTCTCCTCGAATGGGAAGGCGAGTAGAAGGCGAAATCGGAAGCGCGAAAGGTCAGAGCCCTCGGCTCACGCCTTCTTGCTGGGCTTGAAGTCCTCTTCGAAACCGTCCCAGAGCTCCTTCTCCGTGCAGAGATGGTAGTCGTAGGGACCGCGCGTCATGACGGGCGTGGACTCGAAGTTGTGCGGGTGCGGCGGCGTGGTGGTCATCCACTCGTAGCCGGCGGAGCCCCACGGGTTCGGGGGCGCCTTCGCTCCCGACAGCAGCGACTTGGCGAACATCCAGGCCATGATGATGAAGCCGAGGCCGAGGATGTAGGCGCCACCGGAGCTCGCCATGTGGAGCGGCTGGAACTGGTCGAGGTACTCGTAGTAGCGGCGCGGCATGCCCTGCGAGCCCATCACGAACTGGCTCAAGAAGGTCACGTTGAAGCCGACGAACACGAGGAACCACGCCACGCGGGCGAGTCCTTCGTCGTACATCTTCCCCGTCATCTTCGGCCACCAATAGTGCAGGCCGCCGAGGAAGCCGAACACCGTGCCGCCGACCATCACGTAGTGGAAGTGGGCGACGACGAAGTAGGTGTCGTGCAGGTGGATGTCGACCGAGAGGGTGCCGAGGAAGAGGCCGGTCAGACCGCCGATCGTGAAGAGCACGAGGAACGCCAGCGCGTAGAGCATCGGCGACTTGAACGAGATGTTGCCCTCGTAGAGCGTCGCGACCCAGTTGAAGACCTTCACGCCCGAGGGGATCGCGACGAGGAAGGTCAGGGCCGAGAACACCATCGTCGAGTACTCGCTCATGCCCGACGTGAACATGTGGTGGCCCCACACGAGGAAGCCGAGGAGCGCGAGCGCGATGGAGCTCATCGCGACGAACATGTAGCCGAAGATCTTCCGCTGGCTGAACGTCGCGATCAGCTCGTTCACTACGGCCATGCCGGGGAGAATCATGATGTAGACGGCCGGGTGGCTGTAGAACCAGAAGAAGTGCTGGAAGAGCACCGGGTCGCCGCCGAGCTGCGGGTCGAAGATACCGACCGAGAGCGTCTTCTCCATGATGAGAAGGAAGAGCGTGATCGCGAGGACGGGCGTGGCGAGGACCTGGATGACGCTGGTCGCGTAGATGCCCCAGATGAAGAGCGGCAGACGCTTCCAGTGCAGACCGGGCGCGCGCATCTTGTGGACCGTCGCGATGAAGTTCACGCCGGTGAGGATCGACGAGAAGCCGAGGATGAACGCCGCGCCCGTCATCCAGATGACCGACGAGTCGGCGCGCGTGCTGTACGGCGTGTAGAAGGTCCAGCCGGTGTCGACGCTGCCCGCGACGATCGCGACGACCGCGAAGATGGTCCCGAAGCCGTAGATCCAGAAGCTCGCGAGGTTCAAACGCGGGAAGGCGACGTCCTTCGTGCCGAGCATGATCGGCAAGAAGAAGTTGCCGAGCGCGGCCGGAACCGACGGGATGATGAAGAGGAACACCATGATCGCCCCGTGAAGGGTGAAGATCTTGTTGTAGGTGTCCGCCTCCATGATCGTCTCCCCGTTGAAGAGGAGCTCGGTTCGCACGAGGAGCGCCATGACGCCCCCGAGGAAGAACATGAAGAGAATCGCGATCAAATACATGATCCCGATTCGCTTGTGATCGAGCGTGAAGATCCAGCTCTTGAGCCCACGCTCGTGCGTGAGGTAGTTGGCGGCGTCGCCTTGGGAGCCGTGCGAGGGAATGGCGGTCTCAGCTTGGACGGTCATGGGACTTCCTGTGGACTTCGGAAGATGAGACTTCGGAAGGTGAGCTTCGAACGAGGCGGCTCACTCGGAGAGCGTGCGCATGTACGCGATGATGGCGTCGATCTGACGATCCGACAGGCGGTAGGGCGGCATGTTGACCGCTGCGTAACCCGTCACGACGTGAGCCTGCGGCTGCAGGATCGACTCGCGGATGTAGTTCTCGTCCGCGACGTAGCTGCCGCCGTCCACGAACGAGCCCTGGCGACCCCAGAGCCCCTGCCAGGTCGGGCCGGGCGCGGCGGAGCCGTCGGCCGAGTGGCAGGCGTTGCAGCCGTTGCTCGTGTAGAGCTTCTCACCCCAGCACGCGGGCTGGTTCTCCGAGCCCTCGCACTCCGCCGGCGGCGGCGGACCGAGCTCGAGGAACTCGTCGTAGGCCTCGCGCGTGATGACGCGGACGTCCGCGAGCATCGTCGAGTGGTTCGTGTTGCGACCCGCGGAGTCCGTGATGCCCTGCGGCGCACCGCAGTACTCGGTGCAGAAGAGCGGGAGCACACACTCGCCCGCGCGGCCGCACATGTGCGCCTCGGGACAGTCCGCGTCGGTCTCGCACGCGCGCGTGTCGGTCAGCTCGGTCGCTTCGAACCAGAGCGTCGTGTACATGCCGGGGACCGCGTCGCGCTTCACGCGGAAGGCCGGGATGAAGAACGAGTGGAGCACGTCGCTCGAGCTCATGATGATCCGCACCGGCTCGCCGACCGGGATCTTGAGCACGTTGAGCTCGTCGATGACGCCGCCCTCGTGCTCGAACTCCCAGTTCCACTGCATCGCACGCGTGCGGATGTCGCGCGCGTTCTGCGGCGCGACCGTGCTGTGGAGGTAGGTCGTGAAGCCCGCGTGGAAGAGCCACACCAGCAGGAAGAGCGGCGCGACGGTCCACGCGATCTCGAGCGCGGTCGCGTGTCCCGGCGGCTTCGACGAGTGGCCCGGACGACGGCGATACTTCCAGGAGAAGTAGGCCGTCGCACCGACGATGGCGACGAAGAAGACTACGCTGATCCAGTAGATCACGTAGTACATGTCGTCGACCTCGGGGGCGAGGGTCGAGAGCTGGGGCGGGAGCTGAATGGTTCCCTGCGGTTCGGTCATGCTTCAACCTGCTTGGCAGGCCGAGGAAGTGCGCTTTCCTCGGTGCGGAGTTTCGAAGAATCGGTCGGAGCGCGGGATGCGTCGGCGAAGCCTTCGAGGCCCTCGTCGAACAGACCACCGCGGCGCCGTTCACGGCGCCAGAGAACGAAGATGAACGCGAAGAGCGCGAAGGCGCAGAGCGCGCCGCCGATCTTCATCACGTTCCAGGCCATCAGGACGTAGCCCTGCGAGGCTTCGTCGTAGCTGTAGCAGTAGAGGAGAATGCGCTCGCCGGCGCTGATCGAGCGGCCCTCGGAGGCTTCGAGGAGCGCGAGCCGGACGTCGCCGGTCTCGAAGCGGAGCCCGTAGAGGTAACGTGCGAGCTTCCCCTCGGGGGTGAGGAACATCGCGGCCGCGGTGTGGGCGTACTGCTGCTGCCGCTCGTCGTAGAAGTAGCGGTAGCCGGCTGCAGTGGTGACGCGCGCGATCGACTCTTGGTCACCGACCAGGAAGGCCCACTCGGAGCCGTCCCGGTTCACCTCGGCGAGCGAAGCCGCGCGCTTCTCCGCCGCCTTCTCGGGCGTGTCGCGCGGGTCGATCGAGATGGTGACCATCTGGTACTCGACGCCGGGCGTCCACTCCTGGGCTACCGCCGCACGCTCCGTCGCGTCGAGCACGAGGCTGCAGAGCGAGGGGCACGAGTGGTACGCGAAGGTGAGCATCACGGGACGCTCGCCGTCGAAGTAGTCGCGCAGCGTGACGGCGCGACCGGTGTGGTCGCGGAAGGGCACGTCGAGCGGCATCTGCTGATCGAGCCGCTCGTCGACGCCGATGCGGTCGAGCCCGGGAACCGGCCGGCTCGTCTCCTGGACCCCGCCCGTGAAACGCTGCGCGGCGCCCACGGTCGGAACCGCGAGGAGCACGAGCAGGATCGGGAGGAGGGGTCGCATCGAGAGGAGGTTTGGGGTCGCGGACGCGAATCGGAAAAGCGTGGTGAGCGATCAGGTGGCGATCAGGGCGTGGGCGGCACGACGGGCGCCGCAGCCTGCGCGGCCGCGAGGCGCTGCGCGAAGCCCTGGAGCCACGCCTCGGCCGCGCGGATCGCGTCCGCCGTCGCGTTGCTGCGGAGCGGAGCGGCGAGCGAGCCCGCCGCCGACGCGTCGTCGAGGAGCTGCATCTCGGTGGCGCGCGTCTGCGCGGCCTCGAGCCGACGCGCGACGTCACGCGCGCGGCCCGACACGATCGCGCGCTCGGCTTCCGCGCGCTCGCCCTCGTGCTTGCGAAGGGTCCAGCCTTCGACTGCGGCGAGGCTCGCGAGCGCGTCGTCGAGCGACACGTTCGCGCCATCCGTCGCGCGCGGACGCACGGTCGGCACCGCGCGGCCCTGCGAGACGAGCTGCTGCATGGCGGCGTCGATGCTCACGGGCGCTTCGCTCAGCGAACGACGCGCGGATGCGAACGCCTCGTTGCGGGCGGCCAGGTAGTCGACCGCGCCGTCACCGTCGGAGTCGCGCTCTTGGACCTTCGCCGCGAGCTCTCCGTCGGTCATCGAGTTGAAGTAGCTGTGGAAGAGCGGCACCAGGGCCACGAGCAGCAGCACCGAGCCGACCGTCCAGATCAGGATGGTCTTGTCGCGGGGCGGCGTGTCGTCGAAGCCGTGCGGGGCGTTGCCCTGGATGTCGTAGTGCTCGTCGGAGTCGTGGGCGCTCATGGCGTGGCTCCGTCAGTGGCTCTGGTGGTGATGGATGGCGCGCGAGAGCCGCGGGTCGCCCATCGGGATGAGGGGGTTCTTGCCGAGCGTGCGGAACACGTAGGCGAAGAAGGCACCGCCGCAGAGGAGCAGCGCGCCGACGTCGAGGTGGTTGAACGAGAACCGTCCGGCCTGCGGGAGCACGAAGAAGTAGATGTCCGCGACGTGCATCACGAGGAGCCAGAGGGCGCCGAACTGCAGCATGCCGAGGCGACGCTTCACCATGCGCGAGATGAGGAAGTAGAAGGGCAGCGCGAAGTGGCCGATCATGAGCGCGAGGCTCCAGAGCTTCCACGCGCCGTCCCAGCGCTTCTGGAACCAAGTCGACTCCTCGGGGATGCCCGCGTACCAGATGAGCATCCACTGCGAGAAGCTCACGTACGCCCAGAAGCACATGAAGCCGAACATCATCTTGCCGAGGTCGTGGAAGTGCTCGGTGTTGAGCGCTTCGCCGACGTGGCCGCGGCGGTAGAGGCTGACTCCGATCACGATGAGCAGCGCGAAGATGCTCATGGCGGAGCCGGCGAAGACGATGACGCCGAAGATGGTCGAGTACCACGCGGGCTCGAGGCTCATCATCCAGTCGAAGGCGGCGAAGGTGAGCGTGAGACCGAAGAGGATCGCCGAGAGCGCCGACCACTTCTTCATCTTGTTCGTGAGCGCGTAGCCCTCGGTCTTGCTCGACTTGTCCTGCTGGAGGCTCGTGCGGAAGTAGAAGAGCGCGATCGCGATCCAGATGAGGAAGTACACGAGCGCCGACACACCCCAACGCGTCGCGTTCAGGTAGGGCGCCTTGTGCTCCATGATGCGGTGGTGCGCCGCCTCCATCTGGGGCGTGTGCGGGTGGTGCTCTTCGGCGTGGGCTTCCCCACCGGGATCCTGTGCATACGCGACGCTCGAGCCGAAGAGGGAGCCGTGCTCCTCGCCTTCGTGCTCGTCTCCCTCGTGGGCCTCGTCGCCGTGCGCGTCACCGTGATCGCCGTGGTCGTCGTGACCGTGGCCGTGTCCCGCCATCCACTCGTCGTAGAGGTTGAACTTGTCGGTCGCGACGCCCACGAAGAACGGGATGGCGAGGACGGCCGCCACGATCACGCCGCTGCCGATCGTCTCCGCGATGCGGCGGGCGGTCACACCCCAGTGGCCGGCGGTGAAGTGGAGCGCGATGACCAGGAAGAGACCTCCGAAGACGAAGGTCAGGATGGTCATCAGCCCGAAGAGGTAGGAGTAGCCGAAGCGCTCCGGGTCCTGGGTGAAGCCGAAGATCGACAGCAGGAGGCCGACGCCCGCGAGGACCGCCGAGGCCTGCCACGCCGTCTTCGACCAGAAGCCGTTCCCCTCGGGGATGCGGTAGTCGTTCGGCTTTCCGCCGCCATGCTTGGCGTCGTGCTTGGGGGAGCTCACTGCGCCACCTCGGTGTTGAGGGCCGTGGGCCGCGAGGCCTGGCTGATCTGGAGCGCGCGGACGTAGGTCACGATCGCCCAGCGGTCGTCGATCGGGATGCTGTGCGCGTAGGCCGGCATGTTTCGGATGCCGTTGCTGATGGTCCCGAAGAGCTGGCCGTCGGGCATCTCGCGGATGCGCTGGTCGTGCAGGGTCGGCGCGATGAGCGCGGACGCGCCGATCTGCTCGGCGCGCTTGGACACGAGGCCCGCGCCGTCACCCGCGAGGCCGTGACAGGCCGCGCAGAAGATGTCGTAGCGCTCGTGTCCGCGAGCGAGCGCCTGCTCCATACCGCCCTGGCGCTGGAGCACCGGCGCCGGGACCTCGAGGAGCCAGGAGCTCCCGTCCTCGGTGCGACCGGACTCGACCGCGAGGTCGATCTCCATCTCGCGCGCGACCGTTCCTTCCACGAGCGGGCGCATGGTGCGTCCGTCCTGGAAGAAGTCGCTCGCCTGCTGAGGGTCGTAGCGCGGCTGGTCGTACATGTTCCGGATCGGAACGATGGGCGGCTCTTCGGACACTTGTCCGCGGCAGCCGGAGAGAGCGCCGATCCCCGCGAGGGCGAGCAGCGTCGTGAGGGTCAGGCGGTTCATCCGACTTCCTCCTCGACGAGCTCGACGAACGACGGGTGAGTCGACTCGAGGAGCGCACGAGTCTTCTTCATGTCGAACTTCTCGTCCCCCACTTCGATCGAGATGAAGAACTTGTCGTCCGTCGACGCCTCGAAGCGGTCGCTCTCGAAGATGGGGTGATGGTGACGGGGCAGCTTCGTGAAGTGGAAGAGCCCGAAGAGCGTGCCGAAACCCGTGAGGAGAATCGTCAGCTCGAACATGATGGGGACCATCGCCGGGAACCCGCCGATGCCGTTCGGCTTACCGCCGATGATCACCGGGTAATCCCAGTTGTTCATGTACTGAATCATCAGCACGGCGGAGACGAGACCCGTCATGCCGGCGATGAAGGACACGAACCCGAGCTTGGTGGGCTTGAGGCCCATCGCGTCGTCGAGGCCGTGGACCGGGTACGGCGTGTGGCAATCCCACTTCTCGTAGCCGGCGTCGCGCACCTTCTTCGCGGCTTCCGCGAGCGCCTCGGGCGTCTCGTACTGCGCGAGGTAGAGCGCGGGTCGCTTCTCGGGCTCGTCGCCCTCCCCTTCGTGGGTCATGCGCGCGTGATCCGCTTTCTTCTGGGCCGCCACGGCCTGTTCCTTCGCGTCCGAGGCTGCCTTCGCGGCCTTCTTCGCTCGATCCGCCGCCGCGACGGCCTTCTCGGCCTCTTCCTTCGCGTGGGCCTCGTCGCCCTCGAAGGAGGCCTTGGCCGCCTTCTTCGCAGCCGACTTCGCGACCTCCGCCGCCGCCTTCGCGGCCGACGCGTCGAGTTCGGCTTCTTCCGCCGCGTCCTCGGCCTCGTCGGCCGCCTTCGCGGTCGCCTTCGTCGGGACGTGCTTCTCGTCGTCTGCCGCTTCGCGCGCGGCGCGCTCGGCGATGCGCTCGGCTGCCTTCGCCTCGTCGGCGGCGGCCTTGGCCTTCTCCGCCGCGTCGGCGGCGATCTCGTCGGCCGAGGGCGCGCCCACGCCGATGAGCGTGCCCTTCTTTCGCGGTTGGTCCTTTTCGTCCGCCATGGCGATCACTCCGCGGGCGCCGGCGCGGTTTCGGCGCCGTGGTGGGGCTCGTGCTCGTGCTCGTCGTCGTGGTGCGCGTGGGGATGCGCGTGCGGGAGGACCGCCTTGATCTCCGCGATGGCGAACATCGGGATCCAACGAACGAAGAGCAGGAAGAGCGTGAGGAAGAGGCCGAAGGTTCCGAGGTAGAGGCAGATGTCGATCCAGGTCGCCTCGAAGCTGCCCCAGCTACCCGGCAAGAAGTCGCGGTAGAGCGAGGTCACGATGATGACGAAGCGCTCGAACCACATGCCGATGTTGATGAAGATCGTGATGACGAACATCACGGGGATGCTGGTGCGGAAGCGCTTGAACCAGAAGAGCTGCGGGCTGATGACGTTGCAGCTCACCATGGCCCAGTAACTCCACCAGAGCGGACCCCAGTTGCCCTGCTGGTCGAGGTACCCGAAGCCGAGGCGGTTGTGGAAGAAGACCCACGACTCGTACGGGTTGCCCGAGTACCACGCGATGAAGAACTCCATCGAGTACGCGTAGCCGACCATGATGCCGGTCCCGAGCATGAACTTGTTCATCAAGTCCAGGTGCTTGAGGGTGACCAGGTTCTGCAGGCCGAACACCGTGCGCACGATGAGCATCAGCGTGAGCACGAGCGCGAAACCGCTGAACACGGCGCCCGCGACGAAGTAGGGCGGGAAGATGGTCGTGTGCCAGCCGGGCATCACGGAGGTCGCGAAGTCGAACGAAACGACCGAGTGCACCGAGAGCACGAGCGGCGTGCTGATGGCGGCGAAGATCAGGTACGCGCGCTCGTAGTGCTGCCAGTGGCGGTGCGAGCCGCGCCAGCCGAGGGCGAGCGCACCGTAGATGCGCTTGCGCAGGAGCGACTTGCTGCGGTCACGCAGCGTCGCGAGGTCGGGGATGAGACCGACGAACCAGAAGATCACCGAGATGGTGAGGTACGTGTTGACCGCGAACACGTCCCACATGAGCGGGGACTTGAAGTTCGGCCACATCGCCATCTGGTTCGGGATGGGGAAGAGGTAGTAGTCGAACCAGGGACGGCCGGTGTGCAGCGCCGGGAAGATGGCGGCGCACAACACGGCGAAGACGGTCATCGCTTCGGCGAAGCGGTTGATGCTCGTGCGCCAGTTCTGCCGGAAGAGGAAGAGAATGGCGGAGATGAGCGTGCCGGCGTGACCGATGCCGATCCACCACACGAAGTTGGTGATGTCCCAGGCCCAGTAGTTGGGGCTGTTGTTACCCCAAACACCGACGCCCATCGTCACCAGGTAGCCGATGCAGGCCACCATCAAACCCAGAAGCCCGAGGCTCGGGAGGAAGAGGATCCACCAACCGCGCGGAGCCTTGGTCTCCGTCACGCGACACACCGACTCGGTGATGTCGTTGAAGGTGGTGCCCTCGGGGAGGAGACTGCGTTCCCCGATCTCGTGAATGGGAGCTGCGGCGCTCATCCGTGGGCCTCCTCGTCACGGGCGCTGCCGCCGAGGTGAGGGTTCGTGTTGCGAATCTTCGCGAGGAAGGTGGTGCGCGGCTGCGCGCCGACCTCGGCAAGGAGCTTGTAGCGGCGGTTCGTCGCGTCCGCGCGGGTCACGCGGCTGTCGGCGTCGTTGAGGTCGCCGAAGACGATGGCGCCGGTCGGGCAGGCCGACTGACACGCGGTGACCACGTCGCCGTCGCGGAGCTGACGGCCCTCGCGGCGAACCGCGAACTTGGCCTCTTGGATGCGCTGCACGCAGTACGTGCACTTCTCCATGACGCCGCGCATGCGGACCGTGACGTTCGGGTTGAACTGCATCTGGCGCATCTCGGGGAACTCGCCGTGGAAGCCCCACGGATCGTCGAGATGGTTGTGCCAGTCGAGGTAGTTGAAGCGCCGCACCTTGTACGGGCAGTTGTTGGCGCAGTAGCGGGTGCCGATGCACCGGTTGTACGCCATGTCGTTGAGGCCCTCGGGGCTGTGCGCGGTCGCGTTGACCGGGCACACGTTCTCGCACGGCGCCTCTTCGCAGTGCTGGCAGCCGATGGGCTGCATCGCGATCTCGGGCTCGTCGAGGTCGTCGCCGACGAAGTAGCGGTCGATGCGGAGCCACGCCATGTCGCGGCCGCGCTTGACCTCCTGCTTGCCCACGGCGGGGATGTTGTTCTCCGCTTGGCAGGCGATCGTGCAGGCGTTGCAGCCGGTGCACGCGGAGAGGTCGATGACCATGCCCCACTTGTGCAGCGGGCGACCCGTCGCGACCTCGCGCGGCGAGTAGTCGATCTGCTCCCAGAGGGGGCCGATCGAGTCCATCTCGACCGTGCGGTACGACGCGAACTCGGGTTCCTCGCGGTACTCGGCGAGCGTCGCGTCGATCGCGATGGGGCGGCCCTCCATGTAGCCGTGCTCCTGCGTGGTCACGAGGAGGTACGACTGACCGGTGCGCTCGAGGCGCGCGCCCGTGGCGAAGCCGAAGCTGTCCGTCGTGCGGAGCGGGTGGACGTCGAAGCCGCCCGCCTGCCAATCCGGCTCGGGGCCGACGCCGGGCCAGGTCTGCTTGGTGCCGTAACGACCCGCCGCGCTGCGGCCCCAGCCGAGGAGCAGCGTGACCGAGTGCTCGGCGTGACCGGGCAGCGCGAAGACCGGGAGCTCGACGCTCCGCTCACCGACCGTGATGCGGACGACGTCGCCGTTGCGCAGGCCCAGCTCGTCGCGCGTCTTCTTGGAGACGAGCGCTGCGTTGTCCCACGTCAGCTTGCTCATCGGATCGGGCGTCTCGAGCGCCCAGAGGTTGTTCGCGAAGCGACCGTCGAAGAGCGCCGGATCCGGGAGGAACTGGACCTCGAGGTTGTCGCGCGAGAGCGCCGTGCGCTCGGGCGACTCGCGCAGCGCGGCGGCGATTCCGTCGACCTGGAGGTCGGCCATCATCGGCTCGACCGCAGTGCCGGGGATCACGCCCGCGTGCAGCGCGCGGCGCCACTCGCGCTCGAGCGAGACGGCGCCCACGCGGTCGCGGAAGGTACGGCGCACGACGTGGTGGCCGCGCCAGTTGCGCTCGCCCGCGAGCATCGCGACGAGCTCGAGGCCGCTGCGACCGCCGAAGAGCGGCGCGATGAGCGGCTGCTGGATCGACACGGTGCCGTCGACCGCGCGCTGGTCGCCCCAGGTCTCGAGCTCGTGCGCCATCGGCACGTGCCACGTGCAGAGGCGGCTCGTCTCGTCGCGGTGGGTCGAGAGGTGGATCGACGTGAGGCCCTCGCGACCGAGGAGCTCCGCGAAGCCGACGTCCGCCGGCGCGTCGTAGGCCGGGTTTCCGCCGAGGATCACGAGGGTGCGGGCGGTCCCGATCTCGGCCGCGAGCTCGCGGATCGAGGTGAGCACGGCCGGCTGCTCGGGATCGGAGGGCTCGTGGTAGCGGACCGCGCGGCCGAGCGCGCCGAGGCCCGCGTTGATGGCGAGCGCGAGCGCGTGGACGCGCGCGGGTTGACGCGGACCGGGCACCACGAAGGAGCGACCCGGCTGCGCGCGGTTGGTCTTGCCTTCGACGCCCGCGAGGTCGTCCGCGAGCGCGGTGAGGAACGCGCCCCACGACTCGTCGGCGGTGGCGTTCGAGACGCTCGCGCCGATCGCGCCGAGGGCGACGCCGCGCGAGCCGCGCTCCTTCGCCAAACACTTCAGGAAGCGCTCGACGTCCTGCGCGGGGACACGCAGGCGGTGATCGGAGGACGCGCCGGTGATGGTGAACGCCGCCTCGACGCTGTAGAGGCGGAGCATGTGCTGACGGTCGGGCAGCGTGATGCTGCGGCGGGCGCCGTAGCCACGACCCGCGCGCACCGAGCCGGCCTCGGTCGTCGAGAGGAAGTCGCTGTCGAGCGCGAGGACGACGTCGGCCTGCGAGAGGTCGTAGACGGGGAGCGCCGGACGACCGAACGCGAGCCGCGCGCCTTCGCGGGCAGAGTCGTCGTTCACCGAGGTGTAGACGTGGACCTTCGCGCTCGGGTAGCGGCGGAGGAGCGCCGCACGCATGCGGAGCATCGACGGGCTGTTCGTCGGCGGCATCAGCACGCGCAGGCCCGCGCCGCCGTCACGCTCGTGCGCGGCCGCGAGCTCACGAAGGGCTTCGTCGAGCTGCGCGAAGGTCTTGTCCTCGAAGGACTCACCCGAGCGCATCGCCGGACCGCGCGAGCGGTCGGGATCGTAGAGGTCCCAGATCGCCTGCTGCGCGTAGAGGTCCGTCGCGCCGAGGCTCGAGGGATGCTCGGGGTTGCCCTCGATCTTGGTGGGGCGACCGTCGTGGCTCGTGACGACCAGACCAATCGCGTCGTTGCCGCGCTGGGTCACGCTCGCGAAGTGCAGCGGAATGCCCGGCTGCATGTACTCCGGCCCCTGCACGAACGGCAGGATGTTCTCCGCCGGACGACGCACACAGCCCGAGAGGCTGAGCGCGGCCGCCGCGGTGCCGGTGGTGGCGAGGAAGCCACGGCGGCTAATCGCGGGCTGCTGCGTGAGCGGATCCTCGCGACGCGAGGCGCTCTTCTTCATCAGCGCGCCGCTGCCGATCAGACCGGAGAGGAAACCACCCTGGGCTTCTTCTTCCGCCTTGGCGCGCTTCTCTTCGGGGGCGGCGAGCTTGTCCTCGAGGGATCGCCACATCGGGCGCCCCTTCGTTTCGGTCAGCTCGTAAGGCTTGCGACGGCTCATTGGTTCATGCCTCGTCAGCGAAAGACGGTCAGACGGTGCGAGCAGAGCTCAGCGGTGGCACCCGGAGCAGTGCTCGGGCGGGTTCACGGCGGCGACGTGCTCGTCCATGGAAGCGAGCCACTCCGCGTCGGGCTCCCACTCCATGTTCGTGATCTCGCTCGGCGGCCGGAGGTTCGGCCCCGGGTCGCGGTGGCACTCGAGGCACCACTGCATCGCGATCGGCTCCTCGACGCGGACGACCTCCATCTGGTCGATGCGGCCGTGGCAGCTCACGCAGCCGACACCGGCCGTGAGGTGGACCGAGTGGTTGAAGTACGCGTGGTCCGGCAGGACGTGCGCCTTCACCCACGGGATGGACTCGCCCGTCTCCCAGCTCTCACGCACGGGCGCGAGGCGGGCCGACTCGGGCCACACCACCGAGTGGCAACCCATGCAGGTCTGCGTCGGCGGGATGTTGGCCTTCGCGCCGTCCTCCACCGCCGAGTGGCAGTAGCGGCAGTCCATACCGAGCTCACCCGCGTGCAAGCGGTGGCTGTACGGAACCGGCTGCTCGGGCGCGTAGCCCACCTGCAGGTGGCTCGGGGAGAAGTAGTACCAGATCGCGCCGATCAGACCGGCGCCGCCCATGGTCGCCGCTCCGCCGAGCACGAGCGGCAGGAGATTGAGAGAGCGAGGGAAGATCTGCATCTCGAAAGTCGTTTCTGCGGGCTCGCGGCGGCCCTTTTACGAGAAGGACCGACGCCGGACAAGCTCAGACTTCAGGGGGAAGCGAGGATTTCAGCGACCTCGCGCGCATGAACGGGACAATTGCGGGCCACCAAGCGGTAACGGGTGGTTCCGTCTTCGTGAGATCGCGCGTCCGCGACGGCCTCGGCGCTGCGGATTCGGCGATCGCCACCCTCTCCGACTGGGAGCGCGGCGGGATCCGAGAGGGTCGCGCGGATGGCGACCAGCGCGCCTTCGTGGATCTCGAAGCGCGCGTCGCGGATGGAGGCGTCGGCCGCCGAGGCGGACCAATCGAGCAGGAGCGTGCCATCGGAGGTGGTCGAGGTGGACCAAGCGCCGTCGGGTAACGCGGCGCGCGCGCGGACGTCGGAGGCGGTCATACCGAGACGCACGCCGAAAGCCGCGGTCGGATCCGCGTCTTTCGCGGCGACTCGTACGAGCGCCCAGCCGGCTGGCAGCACGAGCGCCAGCGCGGCCGCGGCGACCCACAGCTTGGAGTGCGGGGCGTGCGGCTTCATGTGCGTGCCGGCCGGGGGCTAGGGCTCGGACGGGGGCGAGTCAAGCTGACGTAAGGGCACGCACGCTCGAATCTTCGTTTCTCTTGGAGATTCGAGGACTTTTCCTCGTGACACGGCGCGTCATGGGGCGATCGCCGAAGCACCTCCAACCGACCGAGGCGAGAAAAGTTCGTCGCCGTGTCGATCGTGCGCTCGCTCGTTCGTCGTGGAGGGGAAGCGAGCTGCTCGTCCGCGGGCGCGGCTCGCGTTCAGCCGCCCGACGACGTCGGGGTATGCGCTCGCGATCGAATGGAGGAATGCGAGATGAAATTCATGGTGATGCACAAGCACGACGCCAACACCGAGGCCGGCAAGCTGCCCCCGCCGGAGTTCATGGAGGCGATGGGGCGCTTCATCGGCGAAGCGGCCGGAAGCGGGAAGCTCCTCGACGGCGAGGGGCTCGGCGCGACCCGAACGCGTTCGCGCGTGACGCTCGAGCGCGGCAAGGTGACGGTCGTGCACGGGCCCTTCGCGGGCAGCAACGAGCTTCCGGCGGGGTTCGCCAAAGTCTCTGTGACATCACGAGCGGAAGCGCTGGAGCTCGCTCGGAGAATCGGTGAAGCCGTCGGCGGGGACCTCGAGCTCGAAGTCAGCAAGCTCACCGAAGAATGGGATTTGGGGTTCGGCGAGAAACCGGCGGACGCGCCGGAGCGTTACCTCGTCATCCTCAAAGCGACGCCCGGGTCCGAGGCGGGTCGCGCATCGGAGCTCGACGCGGTCCTGCAGAAGCTGGCCGGTGAAGGGGCCATCGTCGCCGGGGCGACCCTGACGCCTTCGTCCCGCGGAAAGCGGCTCACCTGGCGCGGCGGTCAGCGCAAGATCGTCGACGGACCGTTCGCAGAATCGAAGGAGATGCTCGGCGGCTACGCCGTCCTCGAGCTCGCGTCGCTGGAGGAGTGCCTCGCGTTCACCACGGAGTACGCGGAGCTGTTGCTGACGGCCGCCGACGGCCTCGATCTCGAGATCGACGTCCGGCCCGTGGCCGGGGTGCACGAAGCGGGGCGGTGACACCGAGCCGACGCGAGCCAGCGCGTCGGCTTCGGACCCGATGATGACCTGCACACGAGGTCCGGGAACGGACCACCGAGAATCCCGAAAGAAGCGAGGAGAATCCGATGCGAGTGATGGTGATCGTGAAGGCGACCAAGAACAGCGAAGCGGGTGTGATGCCGAGCCCGGAGCTGTTCGAGGCGATGGGGAAGTTCAACGAGGAGCTCGTCGAAGCCGGCGTGATGCTGGCAGGGGACGGGCTGCAGCCCAGCCGGGCGGGGAAACGCGTGCGCTTCGCGAACGGGAAGAAACACGTCCTCGATGGACCGTTCGCGGAGACGAAGGAGCTCATCGCGGGGTATTGGATCTGGCAGGTGCGCTCGATGGACGAAGCGCTCGAGTGGGCGCGGCGCTGCCCCGATCCGATGCCGGGCGAAGAGTCGGAGCTCGAGCTTCGCCCGCTCTACGAGATGGAAGACTTCGGCGAGGTGCCGGCCGGGGTCCTCGAGCGGGACGAACGTTTGAGGAAGGAGCTCGAACGCCAGAAGGGCGGTTGATCGAACCAGTCTCGGTCCACGAGGCGGCTTCCTCGGTCGTCGAGCGAAGCCGTCCGTGGCGCCAACCCGCGTGCTGCGTCCTGCGTCGATCTTCCGACGCCCTCTCCTCTAGCAGGTTGCTGAAAAACGGCGTGCTCCCGATCGACGTCACGGTCGAGGTGT
>CALJLK010000527.1 GCA_937982655.1 uncultured Sandaracinus sp. | reverse complement strand
CCGCGGCGAAGACCACGAAACCCGAGGCTCGCGCGACCGCGTCGCCGACGTCGTGCAACGCGAACGAAGTGAGCGTCATCGCGACGATCGCGACTCCACCGAGCACGCCGGCGAGCGCGACGCGCGGCGTGTAGTTCCAGCCACCCGTCAGCGCGCGCATCTGCACGAGCTGCACGGCGGCGTGTCCGACGAGCGCGAGCCCGCTCGCGGCCGCGGCCCCTTCGATGCCGAAGCGCGGCACCAGCCACAGCAGCAGCGCGCTCTGCAGCGCGACCGCGACCGCCGACGCGACGAGGGTGGCGCGACTGCCCCCGACCCCGTTGACGACTTGGCCGGCCAAGCCGACGAGGCCGTGCACGGCGAGCAGCCCGCACGCGATCGCGACCGCGTGCTCTCCTCGCTCGAAGCCTTCGCCGAAGAGCGGGAGCAGCCAGCCCGCGAAGGCCACGAAGAACACGACGACGGGGAGCTGCGTGAGCGTGACGAGGGTGGTGGCGTACGAGAGCCCACGCGCGAGCCGGCTGCGTGCGGCGTCGATTCGTCGGCCTCCGAGCGCAGCGTCGGAGACGATCGCGGTGACGATCGACTCGAACGAGCCGCGGATCGAGAGCACCGTGCTCGCGAACTGCTTCACCACGCCGTAGACGCCGACGGAGAACGGGTCGGCGAAGAACGCGACCGCGAGGGTGTCCGCGCGGGCCATGAAGGTGGTCGCGAGCCCGGCGCCGAAGAGCGGGGTCGCGTAGCGGCGGAGCGCGGACGGGAGCTCGAGACCCGCGTCGTGAGCGAGGGCGCCACGCGGGAAGACACGACGAAAGCCGAGCGCGGCCACCACGAGCCCGGCGGTGCTCGCGACGAGGAAGCCGAGGGCGAGGTCGAGCTCCACGAGGCCGAAGGCATGGAGCCCGAGCGCGACGAACGCGTGAACGGCAGGCACCAAGACTTCGCGCACGCCGACCTGCAGCTCGAGGCGTCGACGCGCGACGGTCGCCTGCACGAGCGTCTCCGTGAGCGCCATCGGGACGAGGCAGAGCGCGAGCACCGCGATGGGGAGCGCGGGCATGTCCCACGCGGGCCCGAGCACCGGCGCGGCGAGCGCCGCGAGGACCGATGCGATCGCGAGGGAGCGGAGCGCGACCTGACGCAGCGCTGCGTACACGCCGGGAACCGGCGCGTCGCGGTGCTGCGGGATCCACCACGGCAGCGCGTGATCGAGGCCGAGCACCGCGAAGCGGAGCGCGACCCAGAGGGCGGCGTGCGACGCGACGAACACGCCCCAGCGTTCGGGGCCGTAGGTGACGGTGACCCACGCGAGGAGGACGGGGTGGAACGCGCGCGCGCCGTACCCGACGAGGTTCACGAGCGCGCCGCGGCGGAGGTCGCGTGCGTCGCCATTGGATGCGGCCTCGTCGGAGGCGGGCGCGAACGTCGCGTCGCGTTCGGAGGCGACGCGATCGTCGGGGCGAGGGCTCGACGACGGTTGGCGCGACGAGGGGGAGCTCATCGCGCGAACGATCTTCGAGAGGTCGGCGGATGACCCCGCCGACTCGGTCGAGAAGTAGATTTCAAGTCCGGCACGTCGCGTCGACATCTGCATGGAACAGGCCACCTCGCGAACCATGAATGTGTAGAGACGGGCGCCGTTTCGGGTGTCACGCAGCCGACACTTCGGTTGGCCGCGCTCCCGGTCCCGAATGCGCTTGCGACACCGACCCGTCGCCCCGCCGTGACGACCGACGCGGAGGCGACACCCTCGTCGCAGAGCCGAGAAGTGGCGCGAATTCGCGGGTCGAGGGTCCTGCGTGCCGTGGAGTCACAGGCTGTGGCGGTGGGCGCACGCTCCGACCGTGACTTGGCGGCCACTCGGCCGGAATTTGCGCCGCCAACCTGCGAACGCGGCCTGGTTCGCCCGTGGCACCAGTCCTGCTTAGTTCGAGATCGCGGCTCTCGAAGTCGCGCTCCAAACGAGAAACCAGGACGTGACGATGTTGCCTCGACGACACGCTCTCGCGCTCGCGACTCACGAGACCATGCACGACGCCACGACTCCGCGTGATGCCGCTCCGTTCGCGTCACCGGTCGTCGGACCGGAGTGGCTGCATCGCGTCGGCTTGATCAACGACTACGTGCGCATCCCCTACGCGAACGGTTCGTCGTTCGCGTCGCAGTTCCTCTTCCGCGAGCTCCGCGCACGCGGCCACGAGGTCACGGTGGTCGGCCCGCGCGATCCCGACGCGCGACCGGAGGAGCTGCCACCGCGTTACGTCGAGCTGCCGTCGCTGCCGCTTCGAAACCACCCGGGCGTGCACCTCGCGATGCCGAGCCGCACCGGTCTCGACGAGCTCGCTCGGCAACGTTTCGATCTCGTGCTCGCGCAGACCTCGAACGCGCTGATGGACGCGGGCGTGTGGCTGCGGACGACGCAGGGCGTTCCACTCGTGCTGGTCAACACCGTGCACCTGCCGAGCGTCTACAACACCGTGCTGCCGGAGCGTTTGAACCGGTACGCGAAGGTCCACGAGGTCTTCCAGGAGACGGTGGTGCCCTTCGCCGAAGCGCAGACGGTCGACGCGTACAACCGCGGCGACGGGCTCGTCGTGCTCAGCGCGGGGCTCGAGGCCTACTGGCGACGTCGTGGGGTGCGCGCGCCGATCCACGTGATCCCTCGCGCGATCGAGCCGAAGATCTTCTCCGCGACGCCGGGGAGCGACCCCTTCGACCCTCGCGCGCGACGAGGCCGACGATTGCTCGTGGTGTGTCGGCACGTGCGTGAGAAGAGCGTGCAGCGCCTCCTCGGCATCTTCGCGCACCACGTGCTTCCCGCTTGCCCGGACGCGACGCTCACGCTGGTCGGCGACGGGCCCGACCACGCGCTCTTCGTGCGAACGGCCGAGGAGCTCGGTATCGCGGATCGCACGTTCTTCGTGGGCGAGCAGAGCCTCGTCTCGATGCCGACGTGGTACGCGCACGCGGATCTCTTCGTGTACGCGTCGCTCTCCGAGACCTACGGGCAGGTGGTGACGGAAGCGGCGTGGTGTGGGCTGCCGGCGGTGGCGTTCTCGGACGAGATGGGCGTCTCGGGGCAGATCGTCTCGGGGATCGACGGGGAGCTCGTCCCACCCGGACCGCACGAGGACGACGCCGACGTCGACTTCGGCGCGCGTGTGGTGCGGCTCCTCCGCGAGCCGCTTCGTCGTCGCGCCTACGCCATCGAGGCGGCGCGGCGCGCGCGTCTGCGGGCCGACCCCGGCCATTGCATCGCGCGCTACTACGACGCCTTCGAGGCCGCCCGCGAGCATGCGCGTCGCACGTTTCGTCGACCCACGCGCCCGGAGGAGCTCGGCTTGCTGAGCCGCTGGACGGGCGTGCATGCCATCGCGCTCGGGCTCGGGCTGCTGCGCGCGCCCGCGGTCCTCAACCGAAACCACGCCGCCACCCCCGCGTGGACGCTGTGAGCCGACGCTCCGGTGTCGCCACGAGGCGCAGCGTGACGAGCCGCGTGACGAGTCGCATCACGCGCAGCGCGACGAGTCGCGTGACCCGCGGCGTGACGAGTCGCGTGACCCGCATCGTGAGCGGGAGGGAACCGTCGTGACGCGGGTCGCCTACTTCGTTCACGGCCGCGGACGGGGGCATGCCGCGCGCGCCCGCGTCGCAATCCCACGCCTTCGCGCGGATGGACACGACGTGCACGTCTTCGCGGGTGGGCAAGCGCTCGAGCTGCTCGCCGACGTGACGACCGCGCGTGCGATCCTTCCGTGCGTGCCGGGCTCTGGGCTCGCCCGCGCGTGGAGCGCTCGCATGAGCCACGACGTGGGTGTGTTGTCCGCGCTGCGACCCGACGTGGTGGTGAGCGACGGGGACGGACCTTCGGTGCACGCCGCGCTCGCGCTCGGTCTGCCACGCCTCGCGGTCGGGCACGGGCTGCTCTTTCGCCATGCCGCGTTGCCTTCGTCGATCCCGCGCCTCGCGCGTTGGCGCGAGACGATCAACGCGGCGAGCTCTTCGTGGCCCGCGCGCCGCCGCGTGGTGGTCCACTTCGCGCCCGTCACGCCGCGCACGGAGGGAACCGTGATCGCGCGCCCGGACCTTCGGGACGAGCTCACGCGCGCACGCGACGAGGGCTTCGTGCTCGTGTACTTCCGTGACGGAGACGGCGAGCGCTGGCTGCGCGCCCTCGCGCGACGCGGGGACCGCCGCGTCGTCTGCTTCACGAAAGGCGCGGTTCCGCCGGGGGTCGAGCGCCGGGCCCCCGACGCGCGTGCGTTCGCGGACGCTCTCTCACGCTGCCACGCGGTGGTGGGCTCGGCGGGCAATCACTTGCCCGCGGAGTGCGCGATGCTCGGCGTACCGATGCTCGCGCTCCACCGCGCGGACGACGTCGAGCAGCGGATGAACGCCGCGCTGGTCGCACACGCGGGCCTCGGTCTCGCCGCGTCGATGGACGCCGACGTCGACAAGCACCTCGACGCGCTCGACGCGTTCGTGCCGGAACCCGACGTCGCGGCCAGGGTGCACGAGATGCCGATGGCCTCCGAGGCGATCGCGCGCGAGGTCGCGCATGCCCTCCCGCGCCTCGCGAGCCCGACCCGCGCTTCGTCCTCGGTGCCGGGGCGCGTTCGAGTCGCCGCGTCCCTCCTTCGTTCGTCGCGCGCGCTGCGTGCGTCGCGTTCGTCGCGTTCGTCGCGTTCGTCTCGTTCTCCTGGTTCGTTCGGCGCCGCGCGCGCCGCGGAGTGATCCATGTCGTATCGCCAAGGCTTCTACGTTCGTCGTCAGCGGCAGAAGGAGCGCGCCGCGCGGCTCCTGATCGATCACCTGCTCGCGCACGTGCCGCGTGTTCGGTCCGCGGTGGATCTCGGGTGCGGGGTCGGCATCTGGCTGGCGGAGCTCGAGATGCGGGGCGCGGAGGTGCGTGGCTTCGACGGACCGTGGGTGGACGAAGGCGCGCTCCGGATCCCACGCGAGCGCTTCGAGCGTCGGGATCTCGCCCAGCCGCTGAAGCTCGATCGACGCTTCGATCTCGCGATCTCGCTCGAGGTCGCCGAGCACTTGCCCGCCTCGGTCGCGCCGACGTTCGTGGGCAACCTCACCTCGCTCTCCGACCTCGTGCTCTTCTCGGCCGCGGTGCCGGGGCAGGGTGGCACGCACCACGTCAACGAGCGCTGGCCGAGCTACTGGCGTGAGCTCTTCGCGCAGCGCGGCTACGTGCTCGTCGATCTCTTTCGTCCAGCCTTCTGGTGGGAAGGACGCATCCCGTACTGGTACCGCCAGAACGCGTTCCTCTACGTGCGGCGGGAGCGTCTTGTCGAGCTCCCGGAGCTTCGAAAGATCGCCGAGCGTGAGTCCATGCCCCTCGACGTCGTCCACCCGGATCTCTACGCGCAGAAGTCGTGGCTCGGGATCCGTCGCGCGCTCGGAAGGCTTCGCGGCTGACGTCCGCGCGTCGTTCGTCGCGCTCGGTCCGAGTCAGCTTCCTTGAGGGGCTGTCGCCAGCCCCTCCCCCACGGGGCATGAAGCCCCGATGGGGCCCCCACCCGCGAGCCTTCGCTCGCTTCGCGAGCTGCGCGCCGTCCGGTAGGGCGGCTTGCGAAATCGGCCACCAGCTTCTTTTCAGAGTCAGAGGCGTCTCGGTCTCCGTCCCAGTAGAGGCGTAGTGAAGGACGAGGGGTTCGAAGGGGGCGAAGCCCCCTCGCCGCCGGAGGCCCGAAGGAGACCGACCGGAGCGAAGCGCAGGGAGGCCTCCGAGGAGGGAGGGGGCTGGGGAGGTCACTCCCCAGAAGTCGGCGAAGCCGACCAGCAAAAAAGCCCCCGCTCTCGCAGGGGCTCCGTGTCCCTTCGACGCGCGTTCAGGTCCCGCAGCCGCGCTCGCCGGTCGACTCGGTGCAGTAACACGACCCACACGAGCCACGCGTCCGCCACGAGCCGTTGCAGCACTGGTAGCTCGGGCTGCACGCGGTGTTGGCGTAGCGGCCGCCGTAAGTGTGGGTGCACGCCGCGCCGGCGGGCGGTCCGGACGGTGCCGCCGCGGTGCAGCCGCGCTCACCGGAAGCCTCGACACACGCGCACGCTCCGCACGCGCCGCGCGTCCGCCACGAGCCGTTGCAGCACTGGTAGCCCGCGCTGCACGCGAGGTTTCCGTAGGTGCCGCCGTAGCTGTGCGTGCAGCTCCCGCCCGTCGAAGGCGGCGGGGTCGAGGGCGGCGGCGTGCTGCCACCGCTCAGGGTCGAGCTGCGACCGATGGTGATCATCTCGCCGATGCGCGGGCGGAGGTTGTCGCCCGGGCACGACGTGGTCTGGCCGGGATGATCGCGGTGGCCCTTCACGGTGGTGGACGAGAGCGAGACGCCGTAGAGGCGCGAGAGGGTTCCAAGCAGACGACCCGAGGCGCGCACCATCGCGTCCGAGGGGCGCGTGGGGCCGAGGCCGCTGCAGCCGCTGCTGTGGAAGCAGCCGATGAAGCTGATCCCGATGTTGCCGCTGTTGTTGTTGCCGACGTGCGCGCCGAGCAGGTTCAGCGGGCGGCCCTCGTAGACCTTGCCGTCGCTGCCGATGAGGAAGTGGTAGCCCACGTCGCACCAGCCGCGCGTGTTCATGTGGAAGCTCTGGATGCCGCGCATCTGGCGCGCCGGATCCGACGAGCCGGTGACCGTGTGGTGAATCGCGAAGCGGCGCTTGCTGGAGTCGCTGCCGGTGCAGCGCGTGGCGCGCGCGCCCCACTGCTCGCGGGTCACGATGCCGAGGCCCTGGAGCTCGCGGCGGATCTCGGCGCTCGACGAGTCGACCTCGGGCAGCGCGTCGTCCGCGAGCAGCTCGATCGGCTCCGGCACCACCGCGGTGAAGCGCAGCACGTCGAGTTGGTGCACGTCGGTGCGCAGGATGCGCAGCTCCGCCGCGATGCCGGTGGCGCCGAGCTCGGCGATCGCCACGTGCTGATCCTCCTCGGACCACACGTTCTCGAGCGGCACCCACTCGCCCGGACCTTCGGGGGTGATGACTCGCGTCTCCATGAGCGGCGCGTCACCCGCGTTGAGCAACCCGACGAGCACGCCCGCCCGCGAGGCGCCGTCCGCCGCCATGAGACGAGGCGACACGTACCAATCACCCTCGACCGCCCAACCTTCGATCACCGCGCCGCCCGACGCAGCGAGCTCTTGGTGGTCGTGCGAGAGGTGGTGCTCGTACGCCTGAAGCTCGTTGACGCAGCCGCTCGCGAGCAGAAGCACGCCGGCGACTCCGCACCCCAACATCCTGGTCCCAATCCGCATGGGAGGTCGCTACTTCAGGATGCGTGCCGGGCTCTCGGGCCTAACGTGCGGACTTCCTTCCGCAATTCGGCGCACCAAGTACTCCCTTGGAGGCGCCGGTGCGGGCGTGTGCCGGGATGTGCGACACGCGCCCCGCATCCGTCGCCGCTCACTCCACCTCGCCGAGCACGTCGACCCAGACCTCCTCCGCGCTCGTGGCGAGCTTCACCCACACGAAGCCCACCTCGTCGACGAAGAAGCCCTCGCTCGCCGCGTCGAGCTCCGCGCGCGTGTCGAAGCGCGTCGCGGACTCGCCCTCGATCTCCACCACCGACACCTCGACCCTCGGGCGCACGCGGAGGATCGTCGGCTCGCTCACGCGCGAGAGCCGCACCGTCCGATCCTGCGCGGTGATCGTGGTGATCGCGTCGTCCTCGTCGTGCAGCGCGAAGCTCGTCTCGGTCGCAGCGGGCCACACGAGAATGGTCGACGTCCCCACGCTCGCTTCGGACGCGAGCCCGGTGAGTGGACTCTTCGGCCGCGTCGGCACGATCGCGCCTTCGCGCACGAAGAAGGGCACGCGGCCCACCGGCGGGAGCTCCGCGATCGCGACCGTGCTCTCGTAGTCGTCGAGCGTCCCCGAGAGCGGCGCGAACGGCGGCAGTGCCAGGGTGCGCAGCGCGAGGGTCGACTTGCCGGAGCCGGACGGGCCGCAGATGAAGGCGGCGCGACCGGCATAGGCCACGGCGGTGG
>CALJLK010000526.1 GCA_937982655.1 uncultured Sandaracinus sp. | reverse complement strand
AGCGTGCATCGCGCCGTCGGCGAGCTGTTCGCAGCCCACACGGCGTCGGCATCCACCGCGTCACACGCCGAGCAAGACCGCGTCCGCGGGTTGCCCGGTCGCCGCTTCGATCGCCTTCGCGTAGAGCTCGACCTGCACGACGTAGTCGTCGGGGGCGCCGCCCGAGAGATCGGTCTTGTAGTCGACCACGGTCCACCGAACTTCGCCGAAGGGATCGTCTTCGAGGAACGCGAGATCGACCACGCCCTCGACGAGGGTTCCGTCGGGGAGCTTGCGGTGCAGCGCGGTCTCGCGACACACGCGCGTCGCGCTCGCGGCGCGTTGGAGCAGCGGGTGCGCGAGCGCCGCGGAGACGGCGCCGGCAGCGGCGTCGATCTCGCTCGGGGTCGCGCCGAGCAGGCGACCGTGCGCGCGGGCGAGGGCTCGCGTGGCGCCTTCGGTCGCGTCGAAGGGGATCTCGGCGAGGATCGCGTGCACCAGCGTGCCGAAGCGCGGACCGGTGGGGCGGCCTTCGTGCCACGAGCCGGTCGTCACCGTGACGACCTCGCGGCCTTCCTTCACGCCTTCGAGCGCGACCTCGCGCACCGTGCGCACGGGGAAGGTCGGCACGCTCGCGCGCTCCACGAGGGACGCGCGCGCCTTCGACCAACGCGCGTGCGCGGCCACCGCCTGCGGGTGTCCTTTGCCCTTCGGGTCGAGGAGCTTTCGGTGACGGAGCCCCGAGAGCGGCTCGACGTCGAGCGGGAGCGCGTTCGGATCCCACCACGTCACGTCGAGCTCGCCGCGGCGATGGCGGCCCGGACGCACGGGTGCGAACGGCGCGCCGGCCTTCTCACGCGCGGCGATCACCTTCTCGTTGCGTACGCGGACGCTGTCGTCGCCGAAGCTCAGCGTCACGCCGACCACGGGCTCCGGCTCCGCGCCGCGCTCCGGGTACACGACGTCGTTGAGCGGGCTGGTCCACCACTTGAGCGCGCGACCGTCGCCGAGGCCTGGCACCACGAGCAGCTCGCGTGCGCGGGTGGTGGCGACGTAGAGCAGGCGCGCGCGCTCCGCGACGTCGGCGCGCTTCACCTCCGGCGCGTGCTCGTTCAGCTCGCGAGGCACCGCGCCGCAGAGCGGCACCGCCCAGAGCCCACGCGTCGAGTCCACGTAACGCGAGGGGCGCGCGTTCTCTGCCTTCGCCGAGGGATCCACCACGATCACCACCGGGAACTCGAGGCCCTTCGCGCGATGCACCGTCATCAGGCGCACGCCGTCCGCGCCTTCTTCGACGTACGGAGCGTCTCCGCCGCCCGCGCGCGCGGCTTCGTCTTCGACCCAATCGGCGAAGGCGCGGAACGAGGTCGCGCCGCGGGCGTCGAAGCGGCGTGCGCGGTCGACGAAGCGCGCGACGGAGGCGAGCGTCTGCCGTGGCGAGGGCCAGAACGCGAGGCCCGCGTGGGCGCGCGTGGCGTCGAGGAAGCGCGAGAGCGTGTCGGCGAAGGGGCGCTCGTTGCGGGTCTCGTGCAACGCGCGGAGCAAGGAGAGCGCGTCGGCGATCGCGTCGTTCGTGACTGGCTTCGTGGCGCTGCTCGTCGCGCTGCCGTTCGCGACGTTCGACGTGTGGGAGACGCTGCCCTTGCTTGCCGAGGTCGCGGAGCTCGTCGTGGTGCTCGCGGTCGTGGTGCTCGCAGCGATCGAGCCACGCAGCTCGCGGCCGGGGCGCGCGAAGGGAGAGAGAGGGCCTACCGTCTCGCGGTAGGCGAAGAGCTCCGGATCGGAGAAGCCGAAGAACGCGCCGCGCAGCACCGCGAAGACCGCGAGCGCGTCGTCCGGATGCTCAATCGCGGCGAGGACCTGACGGAGCGCGAGGATCTCTTCGCGATCGAAGAAGGAGCGCCCGCCGTGCACGACGTGGCTGACTTGCCGCGCTTCGAGCGCGCGCACGTAGTCCTCCGCGAGGTCCGACCAGCCGGTGCTCATGCGCGAGAAGAGGAGGCAGACGTCCTTGGCGGCGAGCTTGCGTGGCTCGTGGCCGCGGTCGTCCTCGATCGTCCAACCGCTCTCGCGCAGCAACCACGCTACGAACGCGGCGACCGCGTCTGGATACGACGCCTGCACCGCGCGATCGGTCGGCTCCGTCGACCAATCGCCGTAGGGATCGGGCACCGGCAGCACGATCACGCTCGGACGATCCGTGACGTCGGGGCGCGCGGGCGCGAGCGGGACGTCGCGCGCTTGGACGCCCGGCGTGCCCTCGCCGAAGGTGCTCGCGAAGGCCGCGTTCACGAAGCGTTGGATGCTCGGGCGCGCGCGGAAGCTCGTCGAGAGCGTGAGCACCTCGCCGCCCGCCTCGATCACGCGCGCCTTCACGTCCTCGTAGACCGCGAGGTCGGCGCGCCGGAAGCGGTAGATCGCTTGTTTCGGATCGCCGACCACGAAGAGCTTGCCGGGGACGACGCGCACCGCGCGCCAATCGGTCTGCTTCGGATCGTCCGCCGCGAGGAGGAGCAAGAGCTCGCTCTGCAGCGGATCGGTGTCCTGCAGCTCGTCGACGAAGAGGTGCGTGAAGCGCGCTTGGAGCTCCGCGCGCGCGCCCGCGTGATCGCGCACGAGGTCGCGGGCGAGCGCGAGCAGATCGAGGAAGTCGAGCACGCCGCGGCGGCGCTTGAGGTCCTCGTAGCGCGCGACGACGTCTTGGAGCTCGAGCTGCAACCGCGCCGCGAGCTCCTCGTCACATTCGCGCAGCACCTCGTCGAGCAGCGCGACCGCGACCCCGCGCGTTCGGTCTGCTTCGAGCCGTGCGTCCTCGGCGCCCTTCCACTTCCAAGGCGTGAGCTGGTAGCCCCACTTCTTGCGGAGGTTCGTGCTCATCAAGGAGCGCAACGCGGACTCGAGCGCGTCGAGCCCGTCCGCCTCCGACGAACGCGCGAGCATCGCGTGCAGATCGCGGGCGCGTGTGCGTACTTCGAGGCCGAACTTGGTGGCCCAGTCGGGATCTTTGTGGCGCGTGGGCGAGGCCACGCACGCTTCGCCGAACGCCTCGATCGCGGCGAGCGCTTCGAGCAGACGTTCGCGTCGCGGGAAGCTCGGAAGGGTCCACGGGGTCGCGAAGTCGCGGCGCTCCACGAGATCGCGGCACGCGCGGAGCAGATCGCGGCGCGGGCCCGCGTCGTCTTGGCCGGCGTCGCTCCAGCGCCGCGCTTGGAGCACGCGACGCACTCCGTCCGGAGGGCTCGCGAGCACGCCCGCGAACCACGCGTCGAACGCGCGCGCGAGCAGGCGTTCGCCTTCTTCTTCGGCGAGCATCTCGAACGCGGGATCGACCTGCGCTTCGACGGGACGCTCGCGGAGGAGCTCGGCGCAGAAGCCGTGGATGGTGCCGACGTGCGCGAGCTCGAGCGCGGCGAGGCCGGCGTCGAAGCGCGCGCGGAGCGTGGGATCGTTCGTGCTCGCGCGGCGACGCTCGAGGCCTTCGCGCAGGCGCAGCTTGAGCTCGCCCGCGGCTTTGTCGGTGAAGGTGAGCGCGACCATGCGGTCGAGGTGCGCACCCGCTTCGACCGCGGCGAGCATGCGACCGACGAGCGCGGTGGTCTTGCCGGTGCCGGCGGCGGCCTCGACGAGGAAGGTGGTGCCGAGCTCGGTCTCGATGCGGCGTCGCGCCTCCGCGTCGCCCCACTCGCTCGCGCCGACGTTGGGGTCGTGCGCCTGCTCGGAGCTTCGATCGTGCGTGCTCATCGGCTCCTCCGGAGCTGCACGAGCGGCTCGAGCCAACGGGGATCCTTCCGCTTCACGCGCGCCTCCTCGCGGCTGCCGCACACGCTCTGGTAGTCGCACCAGCTGCACTCGCGCGCGTCGGGCGCGGCAGGGAAGAAGCCACGCGCGAGCATGCCTTCGAGCATGTGCACGGCGCGACCGGCGAGGGTGCGCGCGTCGTCGTCGAGCGGGACCGACGCGTCTTGGAAGCCGCCGCGGCTCGTGCAGTAGAAGAGGCGACCGCCCACGACCTCGCGCTCCGGATGCAACGCTTCGAGCGCGAGCGCGTAGAGGACGGGCTGGAGCGCGCGTCCGCCCGCGATGCGCAGTCCGTCGCGATAACGCGCCTTGCCGGTCTTGTGATCGGTCGCGCGGAGCTTCTCGCCGTTCGCCTCGACCAGATCGATCGAGCCGCGGAAGCGCAACGACACGTCGCGCGCGACGCCGAGCTTCAGATCGACCGGCTCGCGTCGGCTCGCGGGATCGCGGCGGCCTCCGCGCTCGACCCCGAAGGTGAGCTCGAACGCGACCGGCACCCACTCCGGCGCGTCGTGCAGGCGCCCGAGCCACTCGTTCAGGTCGAGCCGCACCGCGTCGACGAAGTCGCGCCACACGCGTGGGATCGCGGGCGCGAGCTCTTCTTCGTGCTCGGCCGCGACCGCTTCGAGCACCTCGTCGAGGAGCTGGCGGGCCTTCGCGAGCTTCTGCGGATGGTCGAGCGGCAGGAGCTTGTCGGCGCGAAGGCGGCTGAGCAGATCGAACTGCACGTCGTGCACGAAGGTGCCGCGTTGGCGCGGGTTCGGGTCTTCGATCGCCTCGGGGACTTCGCGCGGAGCGAGCTTGAAGAACGACGCGAGCGCGAAGCGATACGGACACGCGGCGAGGCGCTCGAGCGCGCTCGCGGAGAAGGGTTTGGTCGCGGGCCGAAAGCGCGCGAGGAGCGGGGCGTGCTCGCGCGAGACGAGGCCGTCGTAGGGCGTCCACGTCGGGGTGTTCCAGCGCCGCGCGCGGGCGGAGAGGGCGCGCTGCAGCGTCGGGCTCGCGTCGAAGAGGTACGCGGCGCCGCCGAGCACGGGCTTGCCGCGCAGACGTCGCAGCGCGGCGAGATCGAACTCCGTCTCGTCGATCGCGTCGTGCGGATCGTCGGGCGCGGGCCAGCCGACCACCTCGGTGTTGGCCTTCGCGGCCGCCTCCGCGAGCTCGCTCCATCCGGGCAGGGCGCCGTGCGCGGCGCGGGCGATCTCGAGCGCGTAGAAGCTCGGCACGCGGGGGCGCGCGCGTTCGAGATCGATCCGCGGCCACGAGACCACGAGGTGCTCACGCGCGGCGCCGACCGCGATCGCGAGCATGCGCCGCTCGCGGTGCGCGCGATCTTCGTTGGTGTCGAGCCACGCGGGCGCGCCGCCGTCGAGGAGCGCGCGGCGTTTTGCGTCGAGGAGCAGCGGATCTTCGAGCACGCGCTCCGGGAAGAGATGTTCGGCGAGGCCGGGCACGAAGACCACGTCGGCTTCCACGCCGCGCGCTTCGTCGGGCGCGAGCACGAGCACACCGCTCGCGTTCGCGGGTGGTCGCGTGACCAAGCTGCCGAGGCGCTTCTCGAGCACCGCGCGCACCTCGGCGAGCTCGATCGGACCGACCGGCGCGAGCGGCGCGAGCTCACCGAGCACTTGCAGAACGCGCTCGGGATCTCGCAGCGCGCGCGTCGCCAGCGCCCGCAACGCCGCGAGCCAATCGCCCCACGCGCTCGCGCTCGGGAGCGACGCGAGCTCGTGCAGGAGCGGGATCGCGAACGTGCGCAGGCGCGCGAGCTCGGCGCGGCGCGTGTCGAGCGCGTCGCGCATCGGATCGTCGGCGTCGAGGGTGTCGCGTTCGCGCGCGAGGTTCGTGTCGAGGACGTCGAGCCGACGCTGCCAACGATCGATGCCACCGATGACGGCTGCGTCGACGAGGAAGGACTCCCAATGCTTCGGGATGCGAAGCGGGCGCGTCATCTCCGGCGCGCCTTCGTCCGCGCGGAGCTCGGTCTCGAAGGGCACGAGGTCGGCGTCGGGGAGGGCGAAGGCGTCGCGCGCGGCGGGCGGCGCGCCGTCGTCGTCGAGCGGACACTGGCCGAGCGAGAGGTACTCCGCGAAGGCGCGCGCGGAGTAGAGCTCGGCGCGGCAATCGAGGAGCGCGAGGAGCGCACGCCCCGCGGGATCGGGATGCACGGTGCCGCGCGAGACGCGGATCGGGATGCGCGCGCGAGCGAACGCGGTCGCGAGGTGCGGGCGGTAGAGCGCGGCGCTGCGGACGATCACCGCCATGCGATCGAAGGGCACGCCGCGACGCGCGTGGTGGAGGCAGAGGCGCGCGATCTCGACGCACTCGCGGCTCTCGCCGGCGGCGGAGAGGAAGGTGACGCGGCGGGGATCGGCGGCGTCGGTCGCGACGGAGCCGGTGACGGAGCCGGAGTCGGTGTCGGTGGCGGAGTCGGTGGCGGTGACGGAGTCGGTGTCGGAGTCGGTGGCGGTGACCGAGTCCGTGGCGGTGACGGAGTCGGTGTCGGTGACGGTGACGGTGACGGTGACGGACTCGGTGACGGTGTCGGCGCGGAAGAGCGAGCGTTGGAGCGCGCCGAGATCGGTGGGGCTCGGAGACGCGAGCACCGTCGGCGCACCGAGCACGTCGGCGTATCGCGCGGCTTCGTCGGTGAGCGCCGCGACGAAGAGCGGACCCCGCGTCAGCGCGCGCACGATCGTGAGCTCGCCGGGCGACTCGAGCGGGAGATCGAGCAAGAGGGTCGTGGTCGGCGTGCCGCGCTCGAGGGTCGCCGCCGCGGCGGCGAGCACATCGGCGCGATCGGCCAAGCCTGCGCGCCGGGTCTCGTCGTTCAGCGTCGCGATCCAGGTCGCGAGCTCGTCGTCGACCGCGCGAAGTGCCTCGGCCGACAGCTCTGCGCGCGTGAGCTCGCGGGCGGTCGCGGCGAGCGCGCGCGGCAGGCCGGGGCGGTCGGCGAGCGGCGCGTAGCGACCGAGCTTCTGCTCGGCGCGGAGGCGGTGGATGGTGCGCGCGGCGAGCGCTTCGTGTGCGAGCGGACCGGCGGGGCTGCGGGCGCGAGGAGCGCGGACCGCACGACGAAGGCGCTCGACGAGAGGGCTTCCCAGCCGAAGAGCGCGCCGCGCTCGATCGTGACCTCGCGGATCAACCGCGCCGCGGCGTCGCGGGTCGTCGCGATCACGCGCACCGAAGCATCGCTCGGACGATCGCGCAGCCAGGCGCGCGCGGCGTCGAGGCGCGCGGCGGCGGAGGTCGAGGTGACGAAGCGCGGGCTCATCGGGCGATTCTTCGGAGAGTCGTCGGGGGAGGTCGGCGAGCGTACTGCCGACCTCGTGGAAGACGAAGGATGAAGCGCCGATCTGACGTCGCGGCGGTTCGACGTTCGAACCACGTGGGCTCCTCGTCGTCCGTGCTGGTCCCGCCACGCTCCGCTCGGGCATGCTGCGCGCGTGCGCCTCCTGCTGATCCGTCACGGCGAGTCGATGGGCAACGTCGACCCGGCGATCCACCGTCACACCGCCGACCACGCGATCCCGCTCTCTCCACGAGGGCGCGAGCAGGCGCGCGCCGCGGGGGAGCACATCGCGCGATTCTTCGGCGCACGACACGGGGAGGCGCGACCGCACGTGCGGCTCTGGACGAGCCCCTACCGGCGCACCCGCGAGACCGCGGACGGCATCGCGGAGATCGCGCGCGAGTGGATCACGGATCGGCGTGAGCACGTGCTCTTGTGCGAGCAACAGTTCGGGCTCTTCGACGGGATCCCGGACGAAGAGCTGCCGAGTCTCTTCCCCAACGAGTGGGCTCATTATCAGAAACAAGAACGCTTCGAAGGTCGGTTCTGGGCGCGCTATCCGCTCGGGGAGAGCCGCTTCGACGTCGCGACGCGCGTGCACCAGGCGTTCGGGAGCTTCCAGCGCGACCTCGAGCAGGGCGTGCGCGACCACGTCGTCGTCTGCCACGGCGTGACGCTGCGTGCGTTCTTGATGATGTGGTGCCACCTCACGCCGGAGTGGTTCGAGGCGGAGCCGAACCCACACAACTGCGCGATTCGGCTGCTCGAAGACGGGCGCGACCACGGCTATCTCTTCGAGGGATTCCCGAAAGAGTAGGCGACGAGCCTCTGCGCATAGGGATGCAGTTCTCGCAGAAGATCGAGTGAATGCGGCTCGGCGTGCTCGGCGCCCTCAGCCGAGCAGGCGCGAGAGCATCTGCTCGAAGCGCGGCGTCGGGCGGAAGGTCAGCGTCTGATCACGGACCTCCGAGGGCTGCCGCTCCAGCACGCCGTCGTGCCACCAGTAGAGCTGATCGCTGATCGAGCCCGGCCCTTCGAGGTGCATCCGATGCGCGAGCCCGAGGAAGCCGTTGACGGCCTTGAGTACCTCGGGGCCCACGACGCGGTGCACGATCGCGGTGTGTCGGTGCGGGACGATCACGAGCAGACCGTGCTCGGTCGGGTCCACGAAGCGCGCGATCTGCAGCGCGTGGCTCGCGACGAAGAAGTGGTCACCCACCAGCGCGCGTGCGTGGACACCCGGCTCGAGCTCGAAGTCGTCGAGCTGCGGGGGATCGAAGCGCTGCACGTTCTCGAGCGCGAGGCGGTAGAGCTCGTCGTCGGACTGCGTCCATCCCTTGCGCTGGTCGGCGCCGACGGTGGCGACGCTCTGGGGCAAGTCGAGCACCAACACCGCGAGCAGGTCGTCGGCGATCGGCCAGGTGACGAGCGCGCCCTCGGGCACGTTCGCCATCATCGCGCGCGGGTAGATCCGCAGCTTGATTTGATCGCGCACCGCGCCGAGGTCGTTCGCGCGCGCCATCGCTTCGTCGATCTCGTCGCGGCCGCTGCCGATCACCTGCTCGAAGTGCCCACGCAGGATGTCGGGCCACGCGGTCTCGCTCGCGCCTCGACACTTCTGCGCGACGTTCTGCAGCCCGAGGTCGTTGGTCTTCGTTCCGCCGCTCGCGTCGAGCACGTGGACGACTCCGTCGCCCATCCGGAACTGCAGGCCGCGCCGCGTCATCTCGGCTTTCACCAGCTCGAGGAAACGCGCGTACTGCGCGCCGTCCCAAAACGACGCCCACGCCGGCGGTGCCGGCTCGCGGTTGAACCAATGCTTCATCGTCGTCTCCCCCCCAAGTACAACCAGCCCTGCGAGGATGGCACGCGCGCGCGACACGCGGCCACGCCGTAGAGGTACGTCCGAGGGGCCTCGAACCTCCCCATGAGGACGAACGCTCCGAGCACGCGTGCGAGAACGAAAACGCCCGCACGAAGCGGGCGCTTTCAGGCTCGTCGATTCGCGCGACGAAAACGCGACTCGCTCACTGCGCGGCGGCGGTCGTCGTGATCGTCAGCGTGTACGCGCCGGTCTGGCCGGCCTGGAACGCGTTCGCGTAGATCTGGTAGTCGCCCGTGCTCGGCGCGGTGAAGACGATCTTGGAGTTCGTCTGCCCACCGTTCGGGCCCGCGCCCATCGTCGCGTCGTCGTCGTTCTGCGCGATCTGGTTTCCCTGCGCGTCGATGAGGTGGAGGTAGGTGTCGAACTCGGTCGACACCATGGTCGCGGTGATCGTCATGCCCTCGGCGGCCTTGAACGGATACGCGTCGTAGAGCGAGTTGTCGGTCTGGAGCACCGAGTCGCCGGTCTCGATGCGGCCCGTGTGGGTCTGGTTGATGGGCTCCGGCTTCGAGCAGCCGATCATCGCGAACGCGACGGCGAAGAAAGAAATCGTACGCATGCCTGCACTCCCTTTCGGCGCGGAGGCTATCCCTTGCGGACGGTCGGCGATAGCGGGGTTCTCGTCATGACGAGGACGAGCCGCAGCTTTCCGTTCGCGACGGACGATCGTGCGCGCGAGAGTCCGCGGCCGCGTCACAACGAACGCAGGAACGCGAGGAGCTGCTCGCGCTGCGTGCGATCGAGCGCGACCACGCGCGCCTGTGCCGCCGCGGCTTCACCGCCGTGCCAGAGCACCGCTTCGAGCAAGCTGCGCGCGCGACCGTCGTGCAGGTAGCTCGGCTCGTCCATCACGACCTCGAGCAGGCCGATCCCCCAGAGCGGCGGCGTTCGCCACTCGCGCGCGGTCGGCGTGCCCGATCCGTCGTCGAGGTTCGGACCGAGATCGTGGAGCAAGAGATCCGAGTACGGACGCAGCTCCTGATCGCGCAGCTCCACGAAGGGATGCGAGTCGTCGGTGCGCGCGCTCGGCGCATGACAGCCGACGCAGCCGAGCTCGGAGAAGAGCCGCTCGCCCTCGCGCACGTTCGGGTCGTCGACGTCGCGTCGTCCCGGCAGCCCGAGCAGACGCAGGTAGGTCGCGAGCCGCTCCACGTCGGCGTCGGAGAGCTCGAAATCACCCGAGTTCTCCGGGAAGATCGACGTGGACACCCCGAAGTCCGCTTGCAGCGCGTCGGCGACCTGATGCGGAAGATCGATCTTCTCCGCCTTCCAGCCGAAACGTCCGAGACGTCGCGCGCCGTCGCGTGGATCTTCGATCACCGACGCGCGCCCCGAGATGCCGTCGCCGTCGCAGTCCTCCGGATCCGCGCGTGCGACGATCGTGTCCTCCGGGATCGCTTCGAGCAGACCGAGGCCCACGAGCTGTCGCGCGACGCGCACCGAGACCGTCGTGCCGCCGAGCTCGGGCACCGCGAGCCGCGGGCGTCGCAGGGTGACTTCCGTACCGTCCGCGAGCACGACCACGGATTCGTCGAAGCCTTCGAGTCGCACCTCCGCTTCGGTGGGTTGGAGCTGCGAGCCGTAGTCGCCGCCGTAGGCCTTCACCGCCACCGTGCGCAACACCTCGCCGACGTTCGGCAACGTGCTCCGCGCGTCGTGCTCGTGGCACGAGACGCAGCGGTTCGTGTTGAAGTGGGGACCGAGCATGCCGGCGATCGACGTGAGCGGAGGGTTGCCGGGCTCGGAGTGCGAGCCGTCGCCGAAGTCGGAGCGGAAGAGACGACGACCTTCGAGCCAACGCGGCGCGTGCTCCGGCTGCGTGTGCAGCGCGAGCTGACCGTAGGCGTGCTCTTCGTCCGCGTAGAGCCACGGGATCGTGAGCTCGCCGACGAGACGCGCGTCTTCGGTCGGACCCGGGCGCCCGCTCGGATCGGTGTTCTCCGACGTGAGCCCGCCGACGCCGACGCGGTAGCGGAAGGTGTCCGAGTAGTACGAGGTGCGGCCCTCGATCGCGCCGGGATCGCCCGGGTTCATGCCCGCGAGGAAGATGCCGAGCTCGAGCTCCAGCACGTCGCCACCGCGCATCGCGCGAGACTCGCGCGCGTTGCCGGAGATGGTGTGGCGCTGCTCGCGCTCGCTCGTGCGCGTGAGATCGGTGTTGCGGTGGAAGACGTTGCCGTTGCCGTCGATCTTCCAGTAACGAATGTTCGTGGTCGGTCCGAAGGTCGAGGGCATCGCGGCGGGTCGGTAGATCACTTCGACGCGGTCTTCGCCGCGCGCGACGTGGTCTTCGATCACGAGCTCGAACCAGCGGTTCTCGAAGTAGAGCGGCCCGAAGGTGTTGAAGGTGCCTTCGAGCTCGTGCCGGTTGCGCACGCGGCCCGCGATGCGCGTGACGAGGGTGCCGTCGTCGCGACGGGTGACGATCGGCGCGACGTCGCTCGGCGAGAAGAGCGGCGTGACGGCTTCGGGGCGCGGAGGACACGCGCCGATCGGCGGCACGCTCGCGTCGTCGTCCGCGTCGCACGCGCGAGTGCGCGGAGGGCCCGCCTCGAAGTACGTCACGATCGAAGCGAGCTCGCCGACGCTCAGCGTGTCCTCGGAGAAGGCCGGCATCACCCCCGGCCCCGTCCGCACGGCGCGCACGAAGGCTTCGGTGTCGGAAGCGGCGTCGAAGAGATCGGGACCGGTGTCGCGCGGGCGGCCGTAGGCGTCGTGGCAGCCGGAGCAGGCGGAGAACGCGGCGGGAGGATGTCGCTCGCCCTCCTCGAGACACGGCGGCGGAGGCTCCGCGTCGTTCGGGACGGGAGGGCGTCCTCCGTCGTGCGTGGGATCGGCGGGATCCGCGGAAGGGCCGCTGCACGCGAGGGAAAACGTCAGCGCGACGAAGAGGGAACGGGTCATCGATCTCGGCTCCACGACGGTGCGTGGTCGCGAGCGGCCGAGGTGTTGAAGGAAAGTGCAACGCGCAGACGAGCGCGGTCTCGCGACCGGGCGAAGACGGGAACCGTGACGGCGACGGCGGTCGTGACGGCGACGGAGGTCGTGACAGATGCGGCGGAGGCCCGAGACTCGCGGCGACGGCGCCACACCGCTCCCTCACGCGCTCGCGCTGGATCCCGGGGGCCTTCCTGCTACCGTCGCGCCGCGCGCGGCACCCCCCTCGCGCTCGGGCCGGTGTCGGCCCCTGGAGGCACGCACATGTTCATTCTGCTCACCCCCGTCGGCGCGAAGACCGACGAGCCGCTCCTCGTCGCCATCGAGCACCTCGCCGCCGTGATCCCCGGCGACGACGGCAAGGCGCGCGTGATCGTCGCGGGCCGCGAGCTCGCGGTCGAGGAGAGCGTCAAGGACGTCGTCCAGGCCATCGAGGACTTCATGGAGAGCCTCGAGGAAGAGATCGACGAAGGCTTCGACGAAGACGGCGAGGAATGGGACGACGAGGACGAGGACGAAGAGGATCGCTGATTCTTCGGACGCTCACGTCGTCGACGCGGCCGGCCTTCGGGTCGGCCTTTCTTCTGGTCGGCTTCGCCGACTTCTGGGGAGTGATCTCCCCAGCCCCCTCCCTCCT
>CALJLK010000525.1 GCA_937982655.1 uncultured Sandaracinus sp. | reverse complement strand
CCTGTCTCGTGGGCTCGGAGATGTGTATAAGAGACAGGGCTCGCTCTCCGAGCGACTCGCGCGGGCGGGCGGGCGGCTCGAAGTGGCGGAGGCGTCGGCCGAGCGACTCGCGCGCATGAACGCCGACATCGTGGGATCGATGAGCGCCGGGCTCGTCACGCTCGACGAGCGTGACCACGTCACGAGCGCCAACCCCGCCGCGCTCGCGATCCTCGGGCTCGAGCGAGACACCGACTTGCTGGGCGAACCTCTCGACCGTTGGTTGACCGACGCGCGCACCGAGGGCCGACGCGAGACCGAAGCGCGCCGTGCGGACGGTCGCGAGCTCGTCATCGGCTTCACTCGGACTCCGCTCGCACGCGGCGACGGAAGCCTGGTGCTCTTTCAGGACCTCACGGAGCTGCGCGAGCTGCGCGTGCATGCCGAACGCGCCGAGCGACACGCGGTGCTCGGGCGTTTGGCCTCGGGGCTCGCGCACGAGATCCGCAACCCGCTCGGTTCGATCAGCGGCTCGGTTCAGCTCGTGCGCGAGGCAACCACGCTCGACGACGAGGACAAACATCTACTCGGAGTGGTGCTCGACGAGGTCGACCGACTCAACGAGCTCGTCACGGCGATGCTCGACGTGGGCCGTACTCGCGAAGTGCGGGCCGCCCGGGCCGATCTCGCGCAGATGGCCCGCGACCTGGTGTCGGTGGCGCGCGCCGACACCACCCTCGCGCGAGTGCGGCTCGAGCTCGACGTGCCCGAGTCGCTCGCCGCCACGGTGGACGCCAACCAGATCCGGCAAGTGTTCTGGAACCTCCTCAAGAACGCGGTGCAGGCGTCGCCCGCGCACGGAACGGTCTGGCTGCGGGCTCGCGCGACCGAGACGGGCTGGGAGGTGGAGGTCGAAGACGAGGGCCCGGGCGTGCCGCCCGCCGATCGCGCGCGGCTCTTCGACATGTTCTGGTCGAAGCGGAGCCACGGGATCGGGCTCGGCCTCGCGCTCGTGAAGCAGATCACGGAGGCGCACGGAGGTCGCGTGTCGGTGGAAGAAGGCCAGCGGGGTGGCGCGCTCTTCCGCGTCGAGGTCCCCGCCGTGCCGAGCTCGTCGGCGGATCCTCGCAGACACGATGCGGCTCGACCGGCGTCCGAAAGCTGACAAGTTTGCGCGAGCCGTGGTGTCGTGTGCTCGACGTCGCGGTGACGTTGCGGTCACTCGGTCACGCGACGTCTTGGGCACGCCACTCGGTCGCCAATCCTCATGCCGTTCCGTTCTCTCCGGTTGGGTGAGCCCGTCGCCGTCGCGCGGCAGGGACTGTTGATCGCGCGACGTTGGGTGCGAGGCGTGGAGCGTCGCTTCGAAGGCGAAGCGCCCCACGTGCTCTTCGTCCACGGCTACCTCGCGGGAGGCGCGGTGTTCGACCCGTTGCGCGCTCACGTCGAGTCCGCCCTCGCGCACACGACGACCGACTTCGAGTACGGACCGCATCGCGCGTTCGAGGCGGTGGCGGACGAGCTCGTCGCGCACGTCGAGCAGCTCCCGCGCGAGCTCCCGCTCGTGCTCGTCGGCCACTCGCTCGGCGGGCTGATCGCGCGCTGGTACGTCGAAGAGCTCGGAGGCGCCGTGCGCGTCGACGGGCTCGTCACGCTCGCGACCCCGCACGGTGGAACGGAGCGCGCGCGCATCGCGCCGGGCTCGCTGGGCGCGGCGTTGCGTCCGGGGAGCGCGGTGATCCGTCGCCTCGACGTCGAGTCTTCGGTGCCGCTCGTGAGCATCGCGGGGGGAGACGACCGCGTGGTGCCGGTAGCGAGCGCGAGCGCGGTGCGGAACGCGCGCGTCGAGGTGATCCCGGGTGTCGGGCACAACGAGCTGCTCTACGATCGCCGAGCGCACGACGTGGTGGTGCGCGCGGTGCGCGATCGTGCCGACGGCGCCCTCGCCGCGGAGTGATCACACGAACGTCGACGCAGTGCCCGCGACGCTCGAGTCTCCGCCTCCACGACGGTCGAAGCGACGCGCTCGTCACGGCGAGAGCGGAGCGCTCGGAACTCAGTCCGCGAGCCAGGCCCTCAGCGTCGCGGCCGGATCGGCTTCGCGGGCGAGGCCTTCGCCGACGAGCACCGCGTCCACGCGCCCGACGGCGACCCGCGCGAGATCGGCCGCGCTGCGGATGCCGCTCATGTAGATCGCGACACGATCGCGAGGGATGCGCTCGAGCTGTGCGCGCGCGGCTTCCGGGTCGACGCGGAAGGTTCGCAAGTCACGGGCGTTGACGCCGATCAACGTGGCCGAGGTGTCGAGCGCGAGCGCGAGCTCGTCGTCGTCGGCGGCCTCGACGAGCGGCGCGAGGCCGAGCGCGAGCGCATGACGCACGAGGCGCTCGAGGGCGTCGAACGGCATCGCGCGCACCAGCAGCAGCACCATCGACGCACCGACGCGCGCCGCCAGCTCGATCTGGCGTTCGTCGAGCACGAACCCCTTGAAGAGGACCGGCACCGAGACGGTCTCGCTCACGCGACGCACGTCGAGCGGGCTGCCCCCGAAGGCGGGACCGTCGGCGAGCACGCTGACCGCGGACGCCCCGCCATCGACGTAGGCGCACGCGAGCCGCTGCGCTTCCCCTGGTCGACGCGCGCGGATCACGCCCGCGCTCGGGCTGCGGAACTTCACCTCCGCGATCACCCGCGGCTTGCCGTCGATCGGACGTCGCAACGCTTCGACGGCTCGCTCGGCTCGTCCGCACGGTGCGGGTGACGGAGACGGGCGAAGCGCGCGGCGTCGGTTGGTGCGTCGCGTCCGCGCGAGGATCGACTCGAGGATGTCGCTCATCGCGTGGCCTCGATCCAACGATCCAGGAGCGCCATGGCGCGGCCCTCGTCGATCGTGCGCGCGGCGAGCTCGGCGCCTTCCCGCGGAGAGCTCGCGAGCCCCGCGACCACCAGCGCGGCGCCCGCGTTGATCACGACCATCGCCCGTCGAGGACCGGGCTCGCCTTCGAGGATCGCCCGCGCGATGTGGGCGTTCTCCTGCGCGTCCCCGCCGAGCATCGCCTCGATCGGGGCTTCGTCGACCCCGAAGTCCGCGGGGGTGAGCGTGGCCTCGCGCACCGCGCCGTCCTCGAGCCAGGCGACCCGCGTCACACCGCTCGGCGCGATCTCGTCGAGGCCGCCCTCCCCGTGCACCACCGCAGCGCGGACCACGCCGAGCTGCGCGAGGACCTCCGCCGTCGCGCGGAGCCGTGCGCCGTCGTAGAGCCCGAGGAGCTGATGGGTGGCGTGTGCCGGGTTCGCGAGCGGGCCCAGCAAGTTGAAGAAGGTCCGCACCCCGAGCTCGCGGCGCACGCTCGCGGCGTGGCGAAGCGCCGAGTGGTGCGCGGGCGCGAAGAGGAACGTGATGCCGACCTCGTCGAGCACCTCGACCGCGCGCTCGGGCGAGAGATCGATGCGCACGCCGAGCGCCTCGAGCACGTCGGCGCTGCCGGCGCGGCTCGAGATCGCGCGGTTGCCATGCTTGGCGACCTTCGCGCCCGCGGCGGCCGCGACCATCGCGACCACCGTCGAGACGTTGAAGGTGCCGAGCCCATCGCCCCCGGTGCCGCAGGTGTCGAGGAGGGCGGTGCCCGCGGGGATGGGGAGCGGGCTGGCCGCACGTCGCAGCGCGCGCACCGCTGCGACGATCTCGGTCGTCGTCTCGCCTCGCATGCGCAGCGCGATGGCGAGGCCGGCGATCTGCGCGGGCATCGCATCGCCCCCGAGGATCGCGTCCATCGCCGCGCCCATCACGTCCGCGTCGAGCTCTCGCCCCTCGACGACGCTCGCGAGCGCGGCCCGCACCGCGGCGCTCATCGGCGCTCGCCGATCGCGCGGAGCCAGTTGCCGAGCAACGCGTGACCGTGCTCGGTGAGGAACGACTCCGGATGGAACTGCACGCCCTCGATCGGTCGCGTGCGATGACGGAGGCCCATGATCTCACCCTCCGCGGTCCACGCGGAGATCTCGAGCGCGTCCGGGAAGCTCTCGCGCTCGACCAAGAGGGAGTGATAGCGCGTCGCGACGAAGGGCGATGGCAGCCCCTCGAACACACCGCGACCGTCGTGCTCCACCGGCGAGGTGCGCCCGTGCATCAAGCGCTCCGCGCGCACCACGCGACCGCCGAAGAGCTCGCCGACCGCTTGGTGACCGAGGCAGACGCCGAGCACCGGGATGGAGCCGTCGCGGATCACGTCGAGGCTCACGCCGGACTCCTCGGGGCGACCCGGACCAGGTCCCACGAGCACGCCGCGCGGCGCGAGCGCTTCGATGCCCGCGCGATCGATCGCGTCGTTGCGGAACACCCGAACCTCGGCGCCCAGCTCGGCGAGGTACTGCACGAGGTTGAACGTGAACGAGTCGTAGTTGTCGACGACGACGACCACGAGCGCTCGGTAGCGTGCTCGCTCGTGAGGGTCAACGCGAACACGCGTCGGGTGATGGTCGCCGTCCGTCGCCGTCGGACGCCGCGAGGACGAAGGAGGTTCGTCGTCGGCTCGAAAACCGCGTACAACGGCGCGTCATGAAGCCGCTCGCCGTAGAGGAGCACCGCGTCACGTCCTTCGATGGAACCGAGCTCGCGTACCACGAGGTCGGAGAAGGTCTCCCCATTCTGCTCTGCAACGGGCTGGGGGGAAGCTGGATGGCGTGGAGCCATCAGATCCGATACTTCCAAGATCGTTATCGCTTCCTGTCGTGGGACTACCGAGGCCTCTACCGCTCGGGGCCGCCGCCGGACCTCGACGCCCTGCGGGTCGCCGACCACACCGCCGACGCGATCGCGGTGCTCGACGACGCGGGCGTCGAGCGGTGTGCGCTGATCGGTTGGTCGATGGGCGTGCAGGTCGCGCTGGAGCTCTTCGCACGGCACCCCGATCGCGTCGCGTCGATGGTGCTCGTCAACGGAGTGTCCGGGCAGCCGTGGAACAGCGTGCTCAACCTCGGCGTGCTCGGTGACGTGCTGCCGCCCGTGATTCGCGGGATCGCGTCGGTGCCGCGCCTCGCCGAGACCGTCACGCGCCGCGTGGTCTCGATGCCCGAGACCGTTCAGTGGGCCAAGCGCATCGGGCTCGCGTCGAAGACCCTCGACGAAGACATCTTCCACCAGCTCGCGGGCTCGTTCGCGGACCTGGACATGAAGACGTACCTCCGCATCCTCGAGCTCCTCGGCGAGCACGACGCGACGCGGACGCTCGACAGCGTCGACGTGCCGACCCTGGTGGTCGCTGGCGATCGCGATCTCTTCACGCCGCGCTCGGCCGCGGAGCGCATGGCGCGCCGCATCCCCGGATCGGAGCTGCTCGTGGTCCCCGGCGGCACCCACTACGTCTGCGTCGAGTACCCCGAGCTCGTGAACCTGCGCTTCGAAAAGTTCTTCCGGGAGCGCGGGTACGCCGCGCGACCCGCACAGGTCGCCGAGTGATCGTCCGGCGGTCGCAGCTCGGGGGGCAGCGTCGGCGGTCGTTCGCGCTCTCGTGCGCGCATATGCTCGGCCTCGCCTTCGCGCTCGCGTGTGGCTCCGCGCCCGAGGGACCCTCGGACGCGCTGCGCGATGACGCGCGGGCGATCGCGGCGCTGCTCGCAGACGACCTCGTGCTGCTCGCGGTGCAGGAGGCGGACGACGCGGTCGCGGACGATCTCCCGGTGCGCGGCGCAGAGCGACTTCGGAGCGGCGCCCTCCCCGCCGCGCGGCGACAGGTCGAGCGCGCGCGTGAGCTGACGACGCGCTCACCCGAGGGCGCGACGCTCAAGGACGAAGCCGTGCGAGCGCTGGAGGCTCGTCAGCGCGCGCTCGAGGGCTACGCCGACGTCCTCGAGCGGGGCCTGCTCGAAGACCTCGCGCTCGCCACGTCGTTGCGAGAACAACGCGAAGCAGAAGCTGCCGTGGACGCCCTCCTCGCGCGGCTCGAAGAGCTTCAGACCCCGACTCACTGAAAGAAAATGCCGTAGGCCGATCTCCGCAAGCCGCCCTACCGGACGGCGCGCAGCGAGCAAACGCGAGCGCAGGCTCGTGGGT
>CALJLK010000524.1 GCA_937982655.1 uncultured Sandaracinus sp. | reverse complement strand
CGGTAGGTCGCGGCGTCGAGGTGGGACGACAGCGTGGCGAGCTCTTCTTCCGCGGCCTCGGGATCGAAGGCGTCTTCCTCGCGGTCGGGAGAGTCTTCGTACTCGTTCAGCGCGTGATCTTCGACGTCGAACATGCCGCGACGATGGCACGCGGGTGTGACATCGATCTTCGCGAATTCGCGGTGACGTTCATTGGGGGATGATGGCTCGGATCTCGGGTGGGTTCGGGACGAACGAAGCCAAACGAACGAAGCCAAACGAACGGCGCCACACTCAGCGTGTGAGCATCTCGTCGAGCGGGCCGAACGCGCTGCGGAGGTCGCCTTCTTCGCCGCCGAAGTCGTCGAGCGCGTGGCCTGCCGCGTAGCCGAGGGTGTTCCAGAGGTTCGAGACCTGGCGATGTCCGGGCGATCCGATACCCGGATAGATCACCGTGCGACCGCCGCGCCGGAGGCCGAGCGCGCTGCCGCCGAGCAGCAGCACCGGGAACTCGCTCGCGGTCGAGTGGTGCTGCTCGCCGTTGTCGCCGATCCAGACGATCACCGTGCGCTCGAGCATGCCCGCGTCCCGGAGCCGCCGCGCCGCGCGCGCGATCGCGCCGACCTGCGCGCGGTTCACCTGCCGGATCGCGTCGAGGAGCGCGGGGTCGCCGCCGGAGCCGTGCTGCATGTCGTGGCGCGCGGTGGCCGAGATGGTCGTGTAGTGCAGGCCGAACGCGCCGCCGGTGCCGGAGCCGACGACCGCGACCGGCGCGAGGCCGTCGATGAGGGTGCTCGTCGCGAGATCGACGAGCGCCTCGAAGCGGGGGATGGGCGAGAGGTCCGTGGCGGGTGCGGGCGGCGCGACGACGTCCATGCCGCGCAGACGCTCCTGGCTCTCGAGCAGCGACGCGATCGATTCTCCGTAGGTGCCGAGCTTCGCGAGCTCGCGCGCGTTGCCGCTGAACGTCCGCTCGGCCGCCGCGAGATCGGTCGCGGCGAAGCGCAGCATGCGGTCGCGTCGCTCGAACGCGAGCCGCGCGTCGCCCTCGGTGAAGGCGCCGTACGCGAACTCGTAGGCCGACGCGACGTCGAGGATGAGCGGCGCCGGTCGCGCGCGATCGTAGGCGCAGGTCCCGAAGTCGATCGCGCTGCCGCCTCCGACACCCACGCGGAACGCGTCGAAGGGCGTCTCGCCGCGGACGTGCGGGAGCGCGGCGAGGAGCGCGTCGATGGTCGGTCCGCCCGGACGGCCGCCGATCGTGCGCGTCGAGCTGAGGGCACCGTGGAAGCCGGAGTGCCCGCCGCCGACGATGCGCGAGCTGAGCCCGAGCAACACCGTCGCGTCGTCCGCGACGCCCTCTTCTGTGAGCGGTTCGAGCGGGAAGGCGCTGCCGAAGGTCTCGCTCAGGTAGCGCGAGGTCGCCAGATCCGGGGTCGCGAGCTCGACCGGCGCATCGTTGCGGTAGCGGTTGTACCACCAGCGCGAGCGCGCGATCGGCTCGCCCGCGATCTCGTCCATCGCCTCGCGCGCGGAGTCGCAGAGCACGCTCGCCGGCTCGAAGCCGTTGCCTTCGACCACGAAGAGGAAGCGCGGCGCATCGCCTTCGTCGGCCGACGAACGCGTCGCGAAGGGGAGGGCGGCGGCAGCGGCCGCGGCGGCGGAGAGCTCGAGGAATTCGCGGCGTTTCACGGCATCTCTCCTTCGGCCCGATCTCCGGTCGCCAGATCTTCGGTCGCGAGCTCGCGGCGCACGAAGGTGTCGCTCGCCACGAGCGCTTCGATCATCGAGAGGAAGGAGCCCGTGCGATCGAGCGCCGCTTCCATCTCGACGAGGGTGCAGCCGTCGGCGAGCACCTCGTCGCGGCCCATGAAGTAGCGGAAGGCGTGGCGCACCATGCCGCGGCGCGCGTAGGCCGACTCCGCGATCGCTTCGACCAGCTCGACCGGTCCCGAGTACGCGCGGTTGAGCGCGGGATCGGGGAGGTTGTCGATCACGGTGCTTCCGTCGGGCGGACCGCCGTGATCGGTCGCGCGTTCGAAGCCCGCGTGGTTGAAGAGCTCGAACGCGTCGCCGAGCGTGTTCATGTACTGGTGGCAGCCCCAACACTGCGTGACCGTCTCGAGGTCCGCGTCGGGATCGACGCCCGGCTCGGTCGCGCGAGCCACGCGCATGCGCGCGGAGTGCATCGGATCGCTCGGCCCGAGCATCGCTTGCAGTCCCTGCACGTCGCTGAGGTCGCCGAAGCTCTGGCAGAAGAGCTTCGTGCGCAGCCAGTGCCCGCGAAGCACGAGGCTCGCGTCGTCCTCGAAGTTGCCGCCGTGCGCGCCGAGCCACGCCGGATGCGTGAGCACGCCGCGGCGCGACTCGTTCAAAGTGACCCAGCGCTCCGCGTCGTCGCGCGCGATGGGCTCCGTCCAGCCGTACGCCCACGTCGATCGCGGCTCGCCGTGCGAGGGCAAGAACGCTTGGCGCGTGGTGAAGAGCGTACGGAAGACATCGTCGCCCGAACGATCGGTCTCCACGACGACGCGCGCGATGAGGTCGTCGAGCTGTTGGACGAGGTTGCTCTCGTGGGCCCCCGAGTGTTGAGGCGGGCCTTGCAGCGACGCGTAGCCGAGGACGGCGGCGTCGTATTGCAGGCCGGTGCTCGGGAACGCGCTGGTCGCGGCGGGGTTGTCCTTGAACGCACTGTTCGCGTGCCCGTAGTCGAGCCAATCGCGGAAGAACGCGAGCAGACGCGGCGCGATCCAGTAGTCGCCGCGGGTGTCGCGGTAGCCGGTGTAGAGATCCGGACGCACCTCGGAGATGCCGCTCGCGTAGTGGCGGAAGAGCGCGACGCGCGTCTCGGGATCGCGGATGGATCCGTCGGCGGCGGCGGCCGCGATGCGCGCGAGACGTCCGTCGTCGTAGAGGCCGTGATCGGGATCGTCCTCGGAGCCGTAGCCCTGCGGGATCGGCGCCCCGACGGGCGCGGGGGTGAGCACGCTGCCGAGCGCGAACGCGAGCTCGGTGTTCGAGAGCTCGCGCACCGTTCCGTCCATCGTCATCGGGTCGCCGACGTCGGAGCGGAAGAGCGCGCCCGTCATCAGCAGCGCCGCCTGCGCGACCTCGGAGAGCGTCTCGATGCGCGTGATGCCGCTCTCGCTCTCGGCCGCGATGCGCTCCACGAGGTACGCGCGCAGTCGCGACGACTCGTCCTCGGTCGGCGCACGAAAGAGCGCACCTCGACGCAGCAGCGTGTCGACGTAGCGGTCGAGGCAGTCGTCGGTCGGCGTCGCTTGGTCCTCCATGCACGCGACGATCTGCGAGCGCGGCTCGGAGCAACACTTGTGGAGGCCGTACATCCGACCGCCGCCCGGATCGCCGCGCGTCCACTTCGACGACGCCGCCGGAAGGTGCAGCATGAGCAGGCGCAGCGTCGCGGAGTCCATGCCGACGCCCTCGGCGTACGTCGAATACGGGAGACCTTCCGGCGCCTGCAGCGGGTTCTTGTTGGTGCCCGTCGCGTTCACCGCGACCTGCGTGAACTCGTCGTCGGTGATGCGGCGCACGCGTGAAGGTGAGCTGCGCGGCGCGTCCGGGTCCTCGCACGTGAAGAGCTCCGCCGGATCGAGCGTGTTCGGGTCGTAGGGCACCTCGGGGGGCGCGAGCTCTTCGCAGCGCGTCGGCGCGCCTTCGCGAATCCACCGCTCGACGAGCGCGAGCTCCGGCACTGGGGTGGCGCGCCCGAGCGGCATGCCCGCGCCGCCGCCTTCGCCTTGGGTGTGCGCCATCTTTCGGTAGAGGAAGCTCGCCTCCGGATCGCCCGGCACGAGCAGGCGCTCACCCGGCACGCGGCGGCTCTCGAGCTCGAGCAGACGTGGGAGCGCGTCGCGGCGCAGATCGGGGAAGCGGCTGCCTTGATGGCAGGTCGCGCAGGCGCGCTCGAAGTAGAGGATCGCTTGGCCGGTCTCGCCGCACGCGACGGGCGGGCCGGCGTCGACCCCGGGACCGGCGTCGCGTTCGCCCGGGCCCGCGGGACCGCCCGAGGGATCCCCGAGCCAACCGGAGCAGCCGAGCGACGCCGAGGCGAGCAGCAGCGCGAGCGGAGAGAGACGCATGCGTCGAGCCTACGGGAGCCCGACGCGGCGGAGCGTTACAGCGCGTTCGCGAGGTGCATCCGCGAGGCGCGTCGTGCGCGACCGCAGGCGATCGCGTGGGCGCTCGCGCGTCACGGCAGGCACACGCGCGTCGGGACCGTGCGCGCGCGGGTGTCGCCGAGCCCGAGCTGGCCCTCGGAGTTGTCGCCCCAACAGAAGAGCGCGCGATCGCTGCGGAGCGCGCAGCCGTGTCGCTCTCCGCCCGCGTACGAGGCCCACGTGCTGCGTCGTCCCACGCGCTGCGGCAGCGGCTCGAAATCCGTCGCGACGCCGAGGCCGAGCTGCGCCGATTCGTTGCGTCCCCAGCAGTGCAGCGCGCCGTCCGCGCGCGTGATCGCGCAGCAATGGCTGCGGCCACACGACACCGAGTTGAGCGCTTCGTCGACGCTCACGAGGCCCGGGCCCGCGCTGTCGGCCACCGTCGGTCCCCCGAGGTTGCCCGCGCCCGCACCGCCCCAACACCACGCGTCGCCGTCGACGTCGAGCGCGCAGGTGTGGAACGCGCCCGCGGTGACCGCGCGAAACCGTCGCCCCTCGAGCTCCACGCGAACGGGCGCGTCGCGATCCACGAAATCTCCCGCGATGCCGAGCTGGCCGGTCTCGTTGTGACCCCAGCAGTAGATCTCGCCTGCGTCGTCGACCGCGCACGAGTGGGTGTGGCCGACGTCGACTTGAGCCCACGCCCCGCCCCGCGGATGCGCCACCGCCACGCGCGCGTCTCCCGCGCCTGGATCCGGTCCACGTCCGAGCTGACCTTCGACGCTTCGTCCGATGCAGAAGAGCTCGCGGCTCGCGGTTCGCGCGCAGGTGTGTGAGCCGCCGGTCGCGATCTCGCGGACGTCGTCCTCCGTGAAGAGCGCGGTCGGCACCGCGAGGTCGACCGCGCCGACGCGTCCGGAGCCCGTGCGCCCCCAGCATCGGAGCTCCTCGTCGCGCGTCACCGCGCAGCCGTACGCGACTTGATCGACGACTCGGAAGCCTCCCACGTCGACGTCGAAGAAGCCGGAGGCGCGCGTCACCGACGTGGGCGCCGTCACCTGCGCGGGACCCTCGTCGAGCCCGAGCTCTCCGTCCGCGTTGCGACCGAAGCAGAAGAGCTCCGTCGCGTCGTCGCGGCGGCTCGTCACGCACGTCGCGTCGAGCCCCGCGCCGACGAGCTCGACCTGATGGCGCGCGTCGATGAGACACACGCCCGCGGTGCAGCGATCGCCGGGGCACCCGCACGCGAGCTCGTCGCGCGGCACACACGCGCCCGACTCGCAGACCTCGCACTCGCTGCAGATCGCGACGCCGTCCTCCGCCGCCGCTTCGACGCACGCACCGACGCAGAGTCCCTCCGCGCACGTCTGGCCGGCGGGGCAGCGCACGTCGCCGCACGAGAGATCGAGGCGCACGGGCACCTCGACGGATCGACCGACGACGTAGCGGCCTCCGACGCGGCGGAGCACGAAGCCCACGTCGTCGTCGCCCGGCGCGGTGGCGGACTCGAACGCTTCGACCTCGACCTCCCACGCACGACCGCGCTCTCCGTCGCGCGGCGTGAGCGGGATGGTGGCTGGAAAACGAAGCGCGTCGTCGCCGAGCGCTTCGGTCTGGTCGCGCACCACCTCGCCCTCCGTGTCGCGCACGCGCACCCGCAGGAACGTCGCGCGCGCACGAACCGCGTCGTCGGCGCTCACGCGGACGAGCACTTCGGTGACGCCGTCTCCGCCGCACGCGTGCGAGACGATGGCGCACCACGCGAGCACGAGCGGCGTGAGCGTGCGCGCGAGCTTCGCGGCGCTCGACACGGCCTGCGACGCGACGTGCGACGCATCGAGCGAGCCCGTGCGCCTCACGTCTCCGTCCTCCCGAACGTCGGGTCGCGGTACGGCGTGTCGCGCGACAGCACGAAGCCGACCACGAGCGCCCCCGCGACGACACCCACCACCGTCGCCGCGATCCCCGCGCGACGACGACGCAAACGCTCGCGGCGTCCGAACTCGATCTCGATCGTGCGCGCGGCCTCGACGTTCACGCGGCGCACCTCGGGCGCGCGCGGATCGATCGCGGCGCTCACGCGGTAGGCTCCCACCGGCAGCTCGCGTCGGAAGCCGCCGATGCCACGACCGACGCCGTCGACGTCGACGACGACGCGATCGTCGGGCACCCGCACGACGAGCCGCCCGGTCGGGATCGGCGCGAGCCGCAGCGCGAGGTGCACGCGCTCGCCTCGTGCGACGTAGATCCGACGTCGTACGGCGACGTGACGAGGCGAGCTCACCTCGAGGACGTACGTGCCCGCGTCGAGCGCGCGCTCGAAGGTGCGGCACCCGTCGAAGCGTTCCCACGCGTCGCCGTCGAGGCGCACCGTCGTGGCCGCGCCGCCGCACGCTTCGAGCGAGAGCGTCGCGATCTCTCGCTCCACCTCCGCGCGGAGCGCGCGCACCTCCGCGAGCCGAGCCTCGTCGAGCGCCCCGAGCTCCGCGCGGGCGAGTCGGTCGAGCCACCCGACGGCCTCGACGCTGCGCCCGATGCCACGCGCGGCCACCGCGAGGTTGAAGGCGGTCGGCGCGGTCGGAAGCACCTCGAACGATCGCTGCAGCAGCTCGTGCGCTTCGGCGAAGCGACCGTGCGTGAGCAACGCGTCCGCGCGTTCGAAGAGTGCGCGCGCCTCGCCGCGTGCGTCGCCGCGTGCGTCTTGGGCGAACGCGGGCACGTGGAGCGCACCGAGCACCACGAGCGTGATCACGAGCACGACGGGCGCCTTCAACGCGACTCCTCCCAGCCCCAGCGCCGAATCCCGTCGTTCGTGGGCTCACTCTCCGCTCGCATTCGCGCGTTTCCGTCCCGAGCCCGCGCAGCCGTCGTCGCCCTCCGGGTGGTCGCGGCCCGGGTCCCGCGCGCGCTCGCCGGGGCGTGCACGGCCTCCGTCACGGTCTCGGCCTCCGTCACGGTCTCGGCCTCCGTCACGGTCACGGCCTCCGTCACGGTCACGGCCTCCGTCACGGTCTCGGCCTCCGTCACGGTCTCGGGCTCGGTCTCCGTCACGGTCGCGGTCTCCGTCGCGGTCGCGGCCTCCGTCACGGTCGCGGTCTCCGTCTCCGTCACGGTCTCCGGCTCGCCCGCCCCCGCGACCCACACGATCGTCCACCCCACCGCGACGAGCACCACCACGCCCACCAACGATCCGACCACGACACCACCGCGCCCACGATCACGCTTGGCCGCGACCTCGACGCTCGACGTGTGTCGCCGCGCCTCCAGATCGCGCCGCCGCTCCGCGAATCGTCGCTCGAGCACCTCCACGACCGAGCCCTCGCCGGGCTCGTCGATCCGCTCTTCCACCTGGCCGTCGACCACCTCGCGGTGGATCGCGCGCAGCCGCTCCGCGACGTCGGCCGCGTTCGCCGGGCGATCGGTGGGATCCTTCGCGAGCAGCTCGAACCCGAGCTCGACGAGCGCGTCCGGAGCCTCCGCGCGCACGTCCTGCAAATCGGGCGGCGGCTCCTGCACCACGCGCCGCACCAGCTCGGGCAGCTCGACGCCCTTCTGCGGATACAGCCGCCGCCCCGCGAGCAGCTCGTAGAGCAGACAGCCGAACGAGAAGAGGTCCGCGCGCTGATCGATCGGACGAAACGTGAGCTGCTCGGGCGCCATGTACGAAGGCTTGCCCTTGAGCACGCCCGCGCGCGTCTCGCTCGACTGCCCCGCGGCTTTCGCGATGCCGAAGTCCGTGATGCGCGCGAGCCCGTCGAAGCCGACCAACACGTTCCCCGGCGTGAGGTCGCGGTGGATCAGCCCGAGCGGGGTTCCCTCCGGCGATCGCAGCTCGTGCGCGGCCCGCAAGCCCTCGGCCACTTGCGTCGCCAGCTCCAGCACGACCGCGAGCGGCAGCGGCCCGTGCACGCGACAGCTCGCGACGAGCTCGGCGAGCGACACGCCCTCGACGAGATCCATCACGAGGAACGGCCCCTCGGCGTCCTCGCCGACGTCGACCACCGACACGACGTTCGGGTGGCGAATCAGCCCCGCGAGCCGCGCTTCGTCGAGGAACATCTCGCGCACGTCGGGATCGTCGCGGTACGCGTCGAGCAGCCGCTTTCGCGCGAAGACCCGACGAAAGCGGCCTTCGCGCAGCTCCACGCGCTCGACGCTCCCCATGCCGCCGCGCGCGAGCACCTCGAGCCGTCGGTACGTGCGCATCGTCGCCGAAGGTACCACTTCGCGAATCTGCGGCGCGCTCCGCCGAGGCATCGATGGCGCGGCGATCCACTCACGTTCGCCCGAAGAGCGCGGAGTCGACCTCGTAGCTCGGCTCCGTGAAGGTCGTGTCGACCACTCGAAAGCCTCGGTCGTCGCTGGCTTCGCACACGCCTTCGGACGTGAGCCGCTGCATCACCTTCTGGATCGCGCGCGGCGTCACGCCGATCGACTCCGCGAGCTCGGCCACCGTCGCGCTCCGGTGCCCGAGGACGGCGAGCACACGCTCGTCGAGCGCCAACCGACAACGCGGGTCCGCGAGGAGAAACGCGCGCTGGGGCACCAGCTCGAGACGCTCGTCGTCGCGGCGCACCTCCGCGAGCCCTTCGAGCGCGGCGCGCGCGCGATGCAGCGTGACGCGGAACGCGCCCGCGTGTCGGCTCGCGACGTACTCGAAGCCGTAGACGCGTCGGAACACGTCCGCGACCTCGCTCGCTCCGTTCAGCGCGAGGTCGCACGCGAGCACGAGCGGGCGATGGGCCTGCGCGTTCGCGTCTCCGACCTTCGGCGCGTCCCCACAGAGCGCGGCGCCTGCCGCGAGCACGCGGCGCGCGCGGGTCGTCGTCACGTGCACGTAGGCCAGATGCCCGTCCACGTCGCCCGCATCGGCGTGAAGGAACGACGCCGTCGCCTCCGCGCCACGAAGGAACGCGGCCGCGAACGACGGAACGTCCTCGTCGGGATCGAGCGCCGCCTGCAGCGCGTCGACCTCGCGCGCGAGCGGCGCGAACCCTTCGCACGCCTTCCGCAGCGCGTCGGCACGTCGATGCAGCTCCGGTCGATCGCCAGCACGCGCCGCTTCCACGATCGCCCCCACGCGCGCGTCGCCTCCGCTCGCCACGAGCGCGAGCTCCAGGTCGAGCCACGCGTGCCACGGCCGCGGCACCGTCGCGCGCAACGCGCTCAGGATGCGCGCCGCGAGGTGTGGCGATCCCCGAACGCGCCGCACGTGCGCGAGCGCGAGGTGCGCGAGGCACTCCGGCACCAACAGGCGCTCACTGCTCGCCATCCGCGACGCGAGCCGCGCGAGCCGCAGCGCTTCGTCGGGCTCTCGCGCCGCGACGCTCGACCACACGCGAATCACCATCGCCTCCACCGCACTCGCCGAGTCGTGTCGCTCGCTCGCGCGTCGGTACAACGCCTCGGCGTCGTCGCGCGCGTCCTCCCCACGCGCGACGCGATCCCACGCGCGCATGCGCTCCCGCAGCAGCCCTCCATCCACGTCGTCGACATCGCCCCACGCGCCGATCAGCGACGCGCGCGCGTTCGCGTCGAAGCGCGCGAGCGCGGCGTGAAAGAGCGGCTCGACGACCTTCGCGCGATGCTCGGGCGCGACCGCGCGGGGGTCGGGCGTCGGCACGTCGAAGCCGGCCGACACGAGCAGAGCTCGCGCGACGTCCCGCAGCGGCCCCGCGGGCCCCTCGGCGTGCGCGCGGGCGGCGCCGAAACGTCCGACCGCGGCATCGTCCACCACGCGCTGCAGCTCGCTCATCCGACCGAGACGCGAGCATACTTCGCGCTGCCCCGTCCACACGAAGCCCGCAGGCCGCACGGCTCATCGGACCCCCGAAATAGGTGGAGCGGCCGAGGGGGGATTCGGCCGCTCCGATGCACGCGTGCGGTGGGGGGCGACACGTGCGAGCCCGGTATACCCAACTGGGGACGCTGCGCCACGACAAAGTGTGCGGGGATTCGCGACGCACTCGTAAGTAACGTGAGTTTGCGAACGGGCATCACGACGGTCGTCGGCGCGGTGTTCTCCTGGCTCATGCAAACGGAAGGTCGGTCGAACGAGGGGTTCGAAGGGGGCGAAGCCCCCTCGCCGCCGGAGGCCCGAAGGAG